>NZ_JBHVSQ010000001.1:217277-386770 GCF_042885055.1 Isoptericola sp. NPDC058082
CAAACAACGGTGTTTGTGTGGCGCGGGGGGGGGAGGACAGGACGGGGAGGGAGAAGATGCCAACACCCGCCCTGGCATGTCGGGGGGGTCTCTCTCCCTCCCCAAACCCCCCCCCCCCGACGTCGGTCCCTCCCGGAACCGTCTTTACGGTCAGGCGACGCGGGTCTTCGGCGCGTTCTCGGCGGTCTTGGCCGGGTCGCGCACGACGACGTCGCCCAGGACGTCGTCGATCGTCGCCAGGAGCTCGGCGGGGATCGTCACGCCGGACGCCTTGACGTTCTCGGCGACCTGCTCGGGCCGGGACGCGCCGACGAGCGCCGCCGCGACGTTGTCGTTCTGGAGCACCCACGCGACGGCGAGCTGCGCCATCGACAGACCCAGCTCGTCGGCGACCGGGCGCAGGTTCTGCACGCGGGTGAGCACGTCGTCGTCGAGGAAGCGGCGGATGCTCGACGCGCCGCCCTTCTCGTCGGTCGCGCGCGACCCGGCGGGCAGCGGCTGGCCGGGGACGTACTTGCCGGACAGCACGCCCTGCGCCATCGGCGACCACACGATCTGCGACAGCCCGCACTCCTGCGAGGCGGGCACGACCTCGTCCTCGATGACCCGCCAGAGCATGGAGTACTGCGGCTGCGAGGAGATGAGCTGGAACCCCAGCTCCTTCGCCAGGGCCGCGCCGGCGCGGATCTGGTCCGCCGTCCACTCGGAGACGCCGATGTACAGGGCCTTGCCCTGGCGGACGATGTCGGCGAACGCCTGCATCGTCTCGGTGAGCGGCGTCTCGGTGTCGTAGCGGTGCGCCTGGTAGAGGTCGACGTAGTCCGTGCCGAGGCGCTTCAGCGAGCCGTTGATCGACTCCATGACGTGCTTGCGCGACAGACCCGTGTCGTTGGGGCCGCCCGGGCCCGTCGGCCAGTACACCTTGGTGAAGATCTCGAGCGACTCGCGTCGCTCGCCCGCGAGGGCGTCGCCGAGGACCTGCTCGGCCTTCGTGTTGGCGTACACGTCCGCGGTGTCGAACGTCGTGATGCCCGCGTCGAGCGCGGCGCGCACGCACTGCGTCGCGACGTCGTTCTCGACCTGCGAACCGTGGGTGAGCCAGTTGCCGTAGGTGATCTCGGAGATCTTCAGACCGCTGTTGCCGAGGTACCGGTATTTGACCATGCGTCCACCCTAGGGCGGGCGCACGGTCGCACCGGACGGTGCCGGCGGTGCCGGATCACTCCGGCCAGACGCCGTGCTTCTTCGACGACGGCTTGGGCAGGCGCGAGCGGCGGATCTGGAACGCGCGCATGACGGCGTACATCATCGTGCCCTTCGGCACCTCGCCGAACTTCAGCAGCAGCCGCTTGCGGAGCCCGCGCCACAGCAGGAACGCGTCGGCGATGGTGAGCAGCACGACGGCGTACAGCAGCATCAGCACGAGCGCCGACATGGTGACGTTCTGCATGAAGATGAAGTTCAGGACGATGAAGCCGAACGCGACGGGCAGGAAGAACTCGCCGAGGTTCCAGCGCGCGTCGACGTAGTCGCGCGCGTACCGCTTGAGCGGGCCCTTGTCGCGCGGCGGCAGGTGGCGCTCGTCGCCCGTCTGCATCGCCCGGTACTCGAGGTTGCGCTGCTCGCGCGCCTTCTCCCGTGCCGCCTTCGTCGCCGCCTTGCGGTCGTCGGGGACCAGCGGGCGCTTGTTGGCGGCCTCGGCCACGCTGCGCTTGGGCGTGGGGCGGCCCTTGCCGGAGGGGGCGCCGGCCTTCTCGATCTCGGCGGCCGCGTCGACGGGGTCGGTGGAGTCGGGGGACGACGGCGTCGCGTCGGGCTTGTTGCGGGAGAACACGCTCCCAGGGTAGTCGAGCGCGCGGGTAGCGTGAGCCGCGTGACCGACACCCCCCGCACCGCCCCTGCCGGCGTACCGACCGACCGGCCCGTCGACGACGCCACCACCCTGAGCGCGCACGTCGAGCGGCAGTTCCCCGCCCTCCAGGCCGACCTCGAGCGCCTCGTGCGCATCCCGAGCGTGTCCGCCGCCGCCTTCGACCAGGCGCACGTCGCGGCGAGCGCCGACGCCGTCGCCGCGCTGCTGCGCGACGCAGGGCTGCCCGACGTGCGGATCCTGCGCTCGGACCGCCCCGACGGGACCCCCGGGGCGCCCGCCGTCGTCGCCCGCCGTCCCGCGCCCGAGGGCGCCCCGACCGTGCTGCTGTACGCGCACCACGACGTCCAGCCCCCGGGCGACGCCGCCGCGTGGGCGACCGACCCGTTCGAGCCGGTCCAGGTGGGCGAGCGGCTGTACGGCCGCGGTGCCGCGGACGACAAGGCGGGGCTGGTCGCGCACGTCGGCGCGCTGCGCGCCCTGGCCGCCGTGGCGGAGGAGGGCGGCACGGACCTGCCCGTCGGGATCACGGTGTTCGTCGAGGGCGAGGAGGAGTCGGGGTCCCCGAGCTTCCGCCGGTTCCTCGCCGACCACCGCGAGCTGCTCGCGGCGGACGTCATCGTCGTCGCCGACTCCACGAACTGGAAGGTCGGCGTGCCCGCCCTCACCACGTCGCTGCGCGGCCTGGTCGACGGCGTGGTCGAGGTCGAGGTGCTCGGGCACGCGGTGCACTCCGGCATGTTCGGCGGGCCGGTGCTCGACGCGAACACCCTGCTCGCACGCCTGATCGCGACGCTGCACGACGACGCCGGCAACGTCGCGGTGGCGGGGCTGGTCGCCGCCGGCGAGCCGGAGGTCGACTACGACGAGGCGGCGTTCCGCGCCGACTCCTCGGTGCTCGACGGCGTGACGCTCGCGGGCGAGGGCACCATCGCGGGCCGGCTGTGGACCAAGCCGGCGCTCTCGGTGATCGGCATCGACGCCACGAGCGTGGCGCACGCGTCCAACACGATCGCGCCCCGCGCGGCCGCGAAGCTGTCGCTGCGCATCCCGCCGGGGCAGGAGCCGCAGGCGGCGGAGGACGCGCTGCGCGCCCACCTCGAGGCGCACGCGCCGTTCGGCGCGCGGGTCGCCTGGCGCTCGGGCGAGCAGGGGCGGGCGTTCCACGCCGCGGAGGACTCGGCCGCGATGCGCGCCGCGCGCTCGGCGTTCGCGGCGGCCTGGGGCACGGACCCGGTGGACATCGGCGTCGGCGGGTCCATCCCGTTCATCGCCGACCTGCTCGAGTTCTTCCCCGAGGCCGCCGTGCTCGTCACCGGCGTCGAGGACCCGGACTCCCGCGCGCACGGCGCCGACGAGTCGGTGCACCTGGGCGAGCTGCGCAAGGTCGTGCTCGCCGAGGCGCTGCTCCTGCGCCGCGTCGCCGAGCTCGAGGGATGAGGGAGGGGGCGACGTGATGTCGCAGCAGCTCGAGGGTGCGGTCGCCGGGGCTCGGATGGTGCCGATGCTGCCCTGCGGCGGCACGGAGGAGGACCTCGACGCGATGGTGGCCTTCTGGACCGCGCTCGGTCTCGAGGTCACCTACCGCCAGCAGCGCCCCAACCCGTACGTGGCGTTCGGGCGCGGCGGGTTCGACGTCCACTATTACGGGATGCCCGACTGGGACCCGGAGCAGAGCCACTCGACCTGCGCGCTCGTCGTCCCGGACACCGAGCCGGTCTACGAGGTGTTCGCGGCGGGGCTGCGGAACCTGTTCGGGCGCCTGCCCGTGTCGGGCGCTCCGCGGATCACCCGTCCGCGGAAGCGGGCGAACAACGCGGGGCTCAGCGGGTTCAGCCTCGTGGACCCGGCGGGGAACTGGGTGCGGGTCTCCCGCGCACCCGACGCGCCGGTCGTCGCGGGCGAGGGGGGCACGACGTCCTGGACGACCGAAGGCGGCGGGCCGCTGGCGCGCGCCCTGGAGAACGCCGTCGTCGTCGCGGACTCGCACGGGGACGTCGGCCAGGCGCGGAAGATCCTGGGTGGCGCCGTCCGTCGTGCTCGGGCGGCGGGGGCCGCCCCGGCCGCGGGCGAGCTCGCGCCGGCGCTCGCCTACCTCGCCGAGCTCGCCGTGCGCGCCGGAGACCCCGCCGCGGCGGGCGAGCTCGTCGCCGAGCTCGAGACGCTCGCCGAGGCCTCCGGCCGCGACGCGGAGGGGGACGCCGTCCGGAGCGCGCTGTCCGAGGCGCGGGCGCTCCGCGACGCCGGGCCCGCCTGAGCCGGCCCGATCCCGGCCCGGGTCAGGCCTCCGACCGGTCCCGGTGCGCGACGTCGAGCGCCCGCGCCCAGGCGGCGACGTCGTCGGGGAGGTCCGGGCTCTGCACGGGCGCCTCCGGCCCCATGAGCGCCACGACGTCGGGCGCGGGGACGCGGGAGCTTCCCGGGCCGAGGAACCGGCCGGCCACGTAGCCGCGGCCGTAGCGCTGCCCCCGGCACGTGAAGACCTGCTCGATGTAGATCACGCGCTCGTCCCAGCCGAGGACGCGCGTGCTGATCTCGAACCGGTCGCCGAGCTTGAGCGAGCGCTTGTAGGTCATGGTCGACGCCGCGACCACCGGGTACCACTTGCGGTCGCCGATCTTGGCGAAGCCGTCGAGGTCGGCGATGAAGTTGGACCGCGCCACGTCCATCATCTGCAGGTACGAGCCGTTGTTGACGTGCAGGTACAGGTCGAGGTCGCCGGGGTGCACGCGCATGCGCGTCACGGACGGGTCGAGCAGGCCCTGGCCCGGCACCGGCTTGCGGGGGCGCAGGGAGGCCCAGGTGAGCTGGATCATTCGAGTCACCTGCGCAGGTTATATCGGCGACCGCCGGTATCAGATACCTGGGGCTCGTCGTCGGTCAGACCGGGGGAGCGGGGTCGTACTGGATGCCCCGGCGCACCGCGCGCGCGACCTCGGTCGACTCGAGCCGCGCCACCAGGTGCAGGGCCATGTCGATCCCCGCCGAGACGCCGGCGGCGGTCACGACGTCCCCGTCGTCGACGAACCGCGCCTCGGTGTCCACGACGACGCTCGGGTCGATCTCGGCCAGCTCGTCGTAGTGGTCGCGGTGCGTGGTCGCCGGCCGTCCGGCCAGCAGCCCCGCCGCCGCGAGCACCAGGGCTCCGGTGCACACGCTCGCAAGGACCGGCGTCTGCACGCGCACCTGCCGCAACCACTCCAGGTGCGTCGGGTCGGCGATCATCGCGCGAGTGCCCCAGCCGCCCGGGTAGACGAGCACGTGCAGCGGGCCGACGTCGTCCGCGGAGTGCGCGGGCACGAGCCGCAGGCCCTTGGCCAGGCGCACGCCGTCGCCGTCGCGGGAGAAGGTGCTCACGTGCGGCTTCGGGCCCGACTCGGTGCTCGAGTGCTGCTCCCAGGCTGCGAGCACCTCGAACGGCCCGACGACGTCGAGCTCCTCCGCGTCGTCGAACACGAAGATGCCGATGTGGAGCCCGCCGTCGGTGCTCATGTCTTCTCCTGCGTCGTCAGGGCCGTCGCCGGCCCCTGGTCAGATCCTGCTCACGGTCAGATGCCGGGCAGCGCCAGCATCTGGTCGAGCGCCACCCGGGCCCAGTGGGCGTCGTCGGCGTCGACCACGATCCGGTTGACCATCCGCCCCTCGACCAGCGACTCCAACGCCCACACCAGGTGCGGCAGGTCGATGCGGTTCATGGTCGAGCAGAAGCACACGGTCGAGTCGAGGTAGTGCACCTGCTTGTCCGGGTGCGCCTTGGCGAGGCGGCGCACCAGGTTGAGCTCGGTGCCGATCGCCCACCTGCTGCCGGGCTCGGCAGCGTCGAGGGCCTTGATGATGAACTCGGTGGACCCCACCTCGTCCGCCGCGGTGATCACCTCGTGCTTGCACTCCGGGTGAGCGATCACCGTGACCCCGGGCACCTTCGCCCGGACGTCCTCGACGTTGCGCGCCGAGAACCGCCCGTGCACCGAGCAGTGCCCCCGCCACAGGATCATGCGCGCGTCGCGCAGCTGCTGCTCGGTGAGACCGCCCAGCGGCTTGCGCGGGTCGTAGACCACGCAGTCGTCCAGGCTCAGGCCGAGCTGGAGGACAGCGGTGTTGCGGCCCAGGTGCTGGTCCGGCAGGAACAGCACCTTGCCGGTGCCCTCCACGCCACCCACCCGGTCGAACGCCCAGCGCAGCGCGACCTGCGCGTTCGACGACGTGCACACGGTGCCCCCGTGCCGGCCGGTGAAGGCCTTGATGGCGGCGGAGGAGTTCATGTAGGTCACGGGCACGGTGTCGCCGGCGATGCCGACGTCCTGCAGCACCGCCCACGCCTCCTCGACCTGGCCGATCTCGGCCATGTCGGCCATGGAGCAGCCGGCGGCGAGGTCGGGCAGCACGACCTGCTGCGCGTCCGACGTGAGGATGTCCGCGCTCTCGGCCATGAAGTGCACGCCGCAGAACAGCACGAACTCGGCCTCGGGACGGGCAGCCGCCTCGCGCGCGAGCTTGAAGGAGTCGCCGGTGACGTCGGCGAAGTCGATGACCTCGTCGCGCTGGTAGTGGTGCCCGAGCACGAACGCGCGCTCGCCCAGGGCGGCCCGCGCGGCGCGGGCGCGCTCCACCAGGTCCGGGTCCGACGGCGACGGCAGCGCCCCGGTGCACTCGACGCCACGCTCCGAGGCGAGGTCGCGGCCCTGGCCGAGGAGCAGCAGCGCGGAGGGTGCGGGCTCGGCGAAGCCGGTCGTGGTGCCGGTCGTGGCGCCGGTCGTGGTGCCGGTCGAGGTGCCCGCGGTGTCGTTCAGCAGGGTGGTCACCCGCCTATGTTTCCACAGGGCCTGCGTGCGGCACGCCGCGCGTCCGTCCCCACGGCACGCCCCCGGGGCGTCCGAGCCTCGGCTCGGTGTGCCACGATCGCGGCATGCAGGTGCTGCTCTGCGTCGGCGAGGACGCCGGCCCCCTGGCCCCCGCGCTCGCGACGGCGTGGCGGGAGGCCGCGCCGTCGTGCGCCGTGACCACCGTCGTCCTGCCCGACCCCGCGCCGCCGGGGGAGGCCCACCCGTCGTCCGTCGGGGTGTTCGTCCCCCTCGACGCCCTCGGGCTGGCGAGCGTCTCCGGACCGGAGGACGGTGCGCTCGCCGCCCCGGCGGCGACGTCCGACCTCGTCGTCGTGCACGTCCCCGTGCTGGACGGCACGACCCTGCGCGAGGGGCGCGTCCCCGCCGCCGTGGCGGCCGCCGCCCCGCACGCCGTGCCGGTCGTGGTGCTGGCCGGCCGCAGCGAGGTCTCGCGCCGGGAGTGGTCCGGGGCCGGCGTGAGCGGCGTGCACGAGACCGGGGACGACGTGGTCGCGGCGACCGCGCGCGTGGCGCGGACCTGGGCGCCTTCCTGGGCCTGACCGGTCGGGCGGTGCCGTCCGGGCCCGACGGCACCGCCGCGCCGCGCCTGTGACTCGCGTCATCGCGCCCACGGAATTCGCGCGTAGGATCGGGAACAGCTCTACCGGCCCGCCTGTTGGAGGAAGCATGACCGACACCACCGAGATCGCCACGCACGGCGTGGACCTGTCCGACGTCGCCGCCGACAAGGTTCGCAGCCTCCTCGAGCAGGAGGGCCGCGACGACCTGCGTCTGCGTGTGGCCGTCCAGCCCGGCGGCTGTTCCGGCCTGATCTACCAGCTCTACTTCGACGAGCGCATCCTCGACGGCGACGCGCTGCGTGACTTCGACGGCGTCGAGGTCGTCGTGGACCGCATGAGCGTGCCCTACCTCGAGGGCGCGAAGATCGACTTCGCGGACACCATCGAGAAGCAGGGCTTCACGATCGACAACCCGAACGCCGGCAGCTCCTGCGCCTGCGGCGGTTCCTTCAGCTGAACCGCTGAGCGACTCCGACGGCCCGGCCACCCCCACGGGGCGGCCGGGCCGTCGTCGTTGCGGGGCGGTGTCGTTTGCGGGGCGGTGTCGTCGCGGGCCAGTGTCGCCGTGGATCAGTGTCGTCGCGGATCAGGAGGCGGCGCCCAGACGCACGGTGATCGACCACGTCGTCGGAGCGGTCCCGCCGGCCACGCCGCCGTCCTCGTCGCCGCCCCGGTCGTCGGGCTCCTCCGCGGCTCCGGTCTCGGCCTCGGTCCCGGTCGTGGTCTCGCCGACCGTCGCGTGCCCGCGCATCCGGGCCCAGGCGGGCACGTCGAGACGGGCCGCCGGGTCGGTCGACAGCACGGTCACGAGCGTCCCGGCGGGCAGGTCGCGGGCCGCCGCGGCGAGCCGGATCACCGGGAGCGGGCAGCGCAGGCCGCGGGCGTCGACCACCACGGCGTCCGCCCCTGCGCCGATCTCTGCGCCAGACCCTGCGCCGTCGGTGCTCACAGCCCGGCCACCCCGAGCACGTCGCGCACCCGCCGGACGGCGCCCGGCAGGACCGCGAGGAAGCGGTCGACGTCGTCCTCGGTGGTCGACCGGTCGAGGGCGATCCGCACGTTGCCGTGCGTGAGCACCCCCATCGCCGCGAGCACGTGCGACGGCTCCAGGGTGCTGGCCGTGCAGGCCGAGCCGGAGCCGACCGCGAACCCGGCCCGGTCCAGCTCGGTCACGAGGGCCTCGCCGTCCACGTACAGGCAGGAGAACGTCACGACGTGGGGGAGCCGGTCGTCCGGGGCGCCCACCACCTCGACGTCGGGAACGGCGGCGGCCGCCGCCCGCACGCGCGCCGTGAGGAGCCGGCGCCGCTCGTCCTGGGCGGCGCGGTCGGCCGTCGTCGCCTGGAGGGCCACGGCGGCGGCGAACGCGGCGGGCACGCTCACCCCGCCGGGCGCCCAGGGGTCGGCGTCCTCCGGCCCGGGCGGGACGGCACGCACGCGCTGGCGCACGGCGAGCACGCCGACCCCGGCGGGCCCGCCCCAGTCGGCCGGGTGGGCGGCGAGGAGGTCCCAGGAGTCGGGGACGACGTCGTGACCCAGCGACGCGCCCGCGTCCACGAGCAGCGGCACCCCCGCCGCCCGCGCGGCGTCGTGCACGACGGCCAGCGGCTGTCGCGTGCCCACCTCTCCGTTGGCGTGCTGGAGCGCGGCGAGCGCGACGCCGGGTCGCGCGACCCGCTCCGCGAAGGTGGCCGCGTCGACGCGGCCGTGGCGGTCGACGTCCACCACGACGCGCTCGCCCTCCTGGGCCCCTGCGGCCGCCGCCGCCGCGTGCAGCACCGCCGCGCGCTCGGTGGCGCCCACGACGACGTCCCCACCCGCGCGCCGCCGGGCCTGCGCGGTGCCCAGCAGGGCGTCGCGGAGGGCGGACGCGTGGCTGGCGGTGAAGCGCACCTCCTCCGTGCGCGCGCCGAGGACGGCGGCGACGGCCTCTCGTGCGCCGTCGAGCAGCCGCGCCGCGCGGCGTCCCTCGGTGTGCAGCCGGTGCGGGTCGGCCCAGCCGTCCTCGAGCGCCTGCAGCAGGGCCTGCCGCGCGAGCGGGTGCAGCGGGGCGCCCCCGCCGTTGTCCAGGTGCACCCGTGAGCCGGCGGTCGCCGCCTGGGACGTCGGGGTGGACGGCGCCGAGGGGGAGTGGTTCCCGGTCGGGTCGGTGGTGTCGGTCACAGGCGTGCTCCGTGGGGGCTGACGTGCGTCCCGACACCGTCGGCGGGCGGGTCGGGCGGGCGCCCGAAGCGCGCCCGGGGCACGATCGTGCCATCTTCGGGGTCTCGAGGTCCGGTCGGTCGGGGTCCGGGAGCGCTCCGAGGATCTGACACTCCTGAGGATCGATCTGACACTCTCCAGGGGTCTGTGTGCAAGAAGGAGATGTGGACGTCCCGTGCGGAAAGAGTCACGCCCCGAGGGGGCTTTTGCGGCGTCGAACCTGCTCCGGGCGCGCTAGGCTGCACTTCATCGAGGACGAAGGTCCTGTCCGCGTGCCTGTTGCCCAGAGGGGCCGTGGCGGTCGGGCAGGACGTGACGTGAAAGGCCTCCCTTGCACTCGAAGAGCCCCACCCGCACCCGGCGGGTCATCCTGCGCGCGACGGCTATCGCCGGCGCCGTCGCCGTGTTGGCCTCCGGTTGTGCCAGCGACTCCGTCAAGCGCGGATACCTGCCCGGCTACAGCGACGGGGAGGTGACCAACCAGACCGAGCGAATCACCAACCTCTGGGTCGGCTCCTGGATCGCGGCGCTGATCGTCGGTGTGATCACGTGGGGCCTGATGCTGTGGTGCGTCGCGGCGTACCGCAAGCGTCGGGACGACCACCAGCTCCCGATCCAGACGCGCTACCACATGCCGCTCGAGATCATGTACACGGCCGTGCCGACGATCATGATCCTCGTCCTGTTCTTCTACACGGACCGCGACATGTCGGCGGTGCAGGACACCAGCGCCGAGCCGGACGTGAACATCCAGGTCATCGGCAAGCAGTGGAGCTGGGACTTCAACTACCTCGACGACGACGTCTACGACTCCGGGCAGCACCTGCTCGACGTCGGCGGCCAGACGCTCGACGACGAGGTGGACGGCGCCCCGGGCACGTCGAAGGACGTCCCGACGCTGTACCTCCCGGTCGACCAGACGGTCGAGTTCACCCTGGACTCGCGCGACGTCATCCACTCCTTCTGGATCCCCGCCTTCCTGTACAAGCAGGACATGATCCCGGGCCGGACGAACACCTTCCAGGTCACCCCGACCCGTGAGGGCACGTACGCCGGCAAGTGCGCCGAGCTCTGCGGCGAGTTCCACTCCGGGATGCTCTTCAACGTCAAGGTCGTGTCGCAGGCGGAGTACGACGCCCACATGGCCGACCTCGAGGCCGCGGGCCAGACCGGCGAGCTCGGGCTCGACCTGAACCGCCAGCAGCACGACGCGAACTTCCCGCAGGAAGACACCCTCCCGGAGGTCGAGAACTGATGGCGGCCACGACTGCCCCCGCGCACGACGTCGAGGTCATCCCCGGTCTCGCGCCGAAGCGCCAGAACCTCGGTCGCACCGTGGTCAAGTGGATCACCTCCACCGACCACAAGACGATCGGCTACCTGTACCTCATCACGTCGTTCATCTGGTTCGCCGTGGGTGGCATCCTCGCCCTGCTGATCCGCGCCGAGCTGTTCATGCCCGGCCTGCAGGTCGTGCAGAGCAAGGAGCAGTACAACCAGCTCTTCACGATGCACGGCACGATCATGCTGCTGCTGTTCGCGACGCCGTTGTTCGCGGGCTTCGCCAACGTGATCATGCCGCTGCAGATCGGTGCGCCCGACGTCGCGTTCCCGCGGCTCAACATGTTCGCGTACTGGCTGTTCCTCTTCGGCGGCCTCATCGCTGGGGCGGGCTTCTTCACCCCGCAGGGCGCCGCGTCGTTCGGCTGGTTCGCCTATGCGCCGTTGTCGAACACCACGTTCAGTCCAGGGCTAGGCGGAGACCTCTGGGTGTTCGGGCTCGCGCTGGCGGGCTTCGGCACGATCCTCGGTGCCGTCAACTTCATCACCACGATCATCACGATGCGCGCGCCGGGCATGACCATGTTCCGGATGCCGATCTTCACGTGGAACACGCTCGTCACGAGCCTGCTCGTGCTGATGGCCTTCCCGCCGCTGGCCTCTGCGCTGTTCGCGCTGGGCGCCGACCGTCGCCTCGGTGCGCAGGTCTTCAACCCCGAGAACGGCGGGGCGATCCTCTGGCAGCACCTGTTCTGGTTCTTCGGCCACCCCGAGGTCTACATCATCGCGCTGCCGTTCTTCGGCATCGTGTCGGAGATCTTCCCGGTCTTCAGCCGCAAGCCGATCTTCGGCTACAAGGGCCTGATCTACGCGACGATCGCGATCGCGGCGCTGTCCGTGACGGTGTGGGCCCACCACATGTACGTCACCGGCGCGGTGCTCCTGCCCTTCTTCGCCTTCATGACGATGCTGATCGCCATCCCGACCGGCGTGAAGTTCTTCAACTGGATCGGCACGATGTGGCGCGGGAAACTCACGTTCGAGACACCCATGCTGTGGTCGATCGGCTTCCTCGTGACCTTCCTCTTCGGCGGTCTGACGGGCATCATCCTGTCGAGCCCCGCCCTGGACTTCCACCTGTCCGACTCGTACTTCGTGGTGGCGCACTTCCACTACGTGGTCTTCGGCACCGTGGTCTTCGCGATGTTCGCCGGCTTCTACTTCTGGTGGCCGAAGTTCACGGGCCGGATGCTCAACGAGCGGCTCGGCAAGGTCCACTTCTGGCTGCTGTTCGTCGGCTTCCACATGACCTTCCTCATCCAGCACTGGCTGGGTGTCGAGGGCATGGCCCGCCGCTACGCGGACTACATGCCCGAGGAGGGCTTCACCTGGGAGAACCAGGTGTCGACCATCGGCGCGTTCATCCTGGCCGCCTCGACCCTCCCGTTCCTGTGGAACGTGTACACGACCTGGCGCAACGCGCCGAAGGTCACCGTCGACGACCCGTGGGGCTACGGCCGCTCGCTCGAGTGGGCCACCAGCTGCCCGCCGCCGCGGCACAACTTCACCTCGCTGCCGCGCATCCGCTCGGAGTCGCCGGCCTTCGACCTGCACCACCCCGAGGTCGCGGCGATGGAGCAGGCGCCGGGCCACGGCCCGCTCAACCAGGTCTTCGGTGACCCGGAGCGCCGGGGGCACCAGCAGCTCGTCGAGGAGCGACGCGACAGCGCGCAGTCGTCGGCCGCACAGTCGACCACCACCGTGATCGACGACGAGGAGGAGAACCGCAAGTGAAGATCGAGATCAAGCTCTTCCTGTTCCTCGCCCCGTTCTTCGTCCTGGTCGGCGTGATCTACGGGTTGGTCACGCACTTCCAGGAGCCGGTCGGCTACCTCGGCATCCCCCTCGTAGGGGCGCTCGTCGCCATGGTGGGCGCCTACCTGGCGCTCACCGCGCGTCGCATCGACCCTCGCCCGGAGGACGACGAGGAGGGCGAGATCGAACAGGGCGCCGGCGACCAGGGCGTGTACTCGCCGTGGAGCTGGTGGCCGCTGGTCATCGCCGCTGCCGCCGCGGTCGCGTTCCTCGGGCTCGCCGTGGGCTGGTGGGTGCTGTACATCGGCTTCATCCTCGGGGTCATCGGGCTCGTCGGGTGGGTGTTCGAGTTCAGCCGCGGACAGCACGCCCACTGACGCTCCTGCTCTGACGAGAGCCCCTCACGCGACTCGCGTGAGGGGCTCTTCGCCGTTCCAGAGGGAGGCGACGTCGCGGGACACGGATCGGCAACGATCGGCGTCCGCGCGGTCCGACCCGCCCATGGGAGGACGGTCCCGTGATGCAATGAAGTCTCACGTTTCCCCGAGAAGGAGCAGCATGCGCGTCCCCCAGAAGACCGTGGCCCTGGCGTCGGCAGGCATGGTCGCCCTCGCCCTGAGCGCCTGCGGGGGCGCGTCCCCGGCACCCGCCGGGGGCGAGCAGGCCGCCCAGGAGCAGGCGGCGGAGATCGCGACGGTCTCGACGATGACGGACCTGGCCGGGAAGATGAAGGCCGCGCAGGGAGAGGCCTCGACTGCGCACATGGAGCTGACCTACTCGGGGGAGCTTGCCGAGTCGGCCGGGATGACCGAGAGCACCACGACGGCCGACGTCGCCTACGGCCCGACGTTCGAGGAGACGACCCTGCAGATGACCATGGCGGTCATGGGCATGGACATGGACATCGTGCTGCTCGACGGCACGATCTACCTGTCCATGGGCGAGATGACGCAGGGCAAGTACCTGTCGATGACCGCCGAGGACATGGCGGACGACCCTGCCCTGGCCGGCACGATCGACTCGATGGAGTCCATGGACGCCGCCTCGCAGGCGGAGGCGATGGCCGACGCCGTCACCTCGTTCGAGCACACCGGCTCCGAGACCGTCGACGGCGTCGAGACCGAGGTCTACACGGCCACGATCGACCCGTCCAAGGTGAAGGACGGCACGGCGGGCATCGATGCGTCGACCGCGGACCAGCTCGGCGAGATCTCCGCGGTGTACAAGGTGGACCCGAAGGGGCTGCCCGTGGAGGCCGACATCACGATGGAGGTCGAGGGCCAGGAGATGGTCGTCGAGTCGACGTTCAGCAAGTGGGGCGAGCCGATCGACGTCCAGGCGCCCGCCGACGAGGACGTGATCCCGTACTCGGAGTTCGGCCAGAACTGATCCCGAGGCTGCCGCGCAGCTCGGAGAGGACGACGAAGGGCCCCGCACGCGGATGCGTGCGGGGCCCTCGCGCGTGCTTGCGCCGCCCTGTGCGGGCTGAGCGGGTCAGGCGGGGACGATGAGCCCGGCGGTCTGGGTGCGGGCGCGCTGGAGGCGCGCGGCGACGTCCTGCCAGTTGGCGATGTTCCAGACGGCCTTGACGTAGTCGGCCTTGACGTTGAGGTAGTCCAGGTAGAAGGCGTGCTCCCACATGTCCAGCATGAACAGCGGGGTGATGCCGACGGGGACGTTGGCCTGCTGGTCGAAGAGCTGGAAGATCGCGAGGCGCTGGCCGATGGAGTCCCAGCCGAACACGGCCCAGCCGGAGCCCTGGATGCCGGTGGCGACGGCGGCGAACTGGGCCTGGAACTTCTCGAACGAGCCGAAGGCGTCCTTGACGGCCTCGGCGAGCTCGCCCTCGGGCTGGCCGCCGCCCTCGGGGGAGAGGTTGTTCCAGAAGACGGTGTGGTTGGTGTGGCCGCCGAGGTTGAACGCGAGGTTCTTCTCGTGCAGGTTCACCGCGGCGTTGTCGCCGGACTCGCGGGCCTCGGCGAGCTTCTCCAGGGCGGTGTTGGCGCCGGTGACGTAGGCGGCGTGGTGCTTGTCGTGGTGCAGCTCCATGATCTTGCCGCTGATGTGCGGCTCGAGGGCGCTGTAGTCGTAGGGCAGGTCAGGGAGCGTGTAGACAGCCATGCTGAGTTACCTCCGGTTGCGTGCCGCACGTCGTGCCCGGCGTGCGATGGGGGACGTCGTCGACGACCGGTCTCCGACCGAACTCATCGGCCGGGGACGACGACGGCCCGCGCACCCCGCCCGACGAGTCGGGGGAGGGGAGCGCGGGCCACCGTTCCAGCCTGCAGGAGACTCAGTGCTCCCGCTCGACGTTGCCAGACCCCGAGACCAGCTCGGGGGTGTCGTGGGCGGGCTCGAGCTCGTCGTGCTCGCCGTGGGCGTGCGCCGCGGCCAGCTCGGCCGGAGTCACGGGCTCCACCCGGTCCTCGTAGAAGAACTGCGACAGCTTCTGCCAGCGCTTGTCCTTCTTGTAGCCCTTGCGCTTGACGCCGCGGGCGTCGGTCGCGGGCTCGACCTCCAGGGGTCGGTGCGCCTCGTAATTGACGCGCAGCCAGCGCTCCTGCTCGTCGAGCGGGCGGTGGACCTCGATGTACTCGCCGTTGGCGAACCGCACGATGCGGCCGGTCTCGTGACCGTGCAGCACCAGCTCGCGGTCCTTGCGCTGCAGGCCCAGGCAGATCCGCTTCGTGACCCAGAACGCGAAGACCGGGCCGACGAAGAACAGGATCCGGAAGACCCAGGTGATCGTGTTGATCGACAGGGCGAAGTGTGTCGCGATGAGGTCGTTCGACCCGGCCAGCGCCAGGATGACGAACGCCGTCAGGAACGCGACGCCGAGGCCCGTGCGGGCCGGGACGTTGCGCGGGCGGTCGAGCACGTGGTGCTCGCGGTGGTCGCCGGTCACCTTCGCCTCGACGAACGGGTACACGAAGAGGAACGTGAACAGCAGGCCCGGGATGATGACCGCCGGCACGAGGATGTTCAGCGACAGCGTGAAGTCGCCCCACGTGACGATCTCGGCCTGGCCCGGCATGAGGCGCAGCGATCCCTCGAGGAACAGCATGTACCAGTCCGGCTGGGCTCCCGCTGACACCGGTGACGGGTCGTACGGGCCGTAGTTCCAGACGTTGTTGATCGCCATCGTGCCGCCCATGAGGGCCAGCACGCCGAAGATGATGAAGAAGTTGCCGCCCATCTTCGTGGCGAACGCCGGGACCGCGGGGTAGCCGACGACGTTCTTGTCGGTGCGGCCACCGCCCGGGTACTGGGTGTGCTTGTTCAGCACCATGAGGAACAGGTGCACGCCGACCAGCGCCAGGATGAGCGCGGGCACGAGCAGGATGTGCACCGTGAACAGGCGCGGGATGATGTGCTCGCCCGGGAACTCGCCGCCGAAGACGAACCAGGAGAGGTACGACCCGATGATCGGGATCGACTTGATGACGCCGTCGGTGATGCGCAGGCCGTTGCCGGAGAGCACGTCGTCCGGGAGCGAGTAGCCCGAGAAGCCGGCGAGGAGGCTGAGGATCAGCAGCATCGTGCCGACCAGCCAGTTGAGCTCGCGGGGCTTGCGGAAGGCGCCGGTGAAGAAGACGCGCATCATGTGCACCACGATGCCGGCGACGAAGATCAGCGCCGACCAGTGGTGGATCTGCCGCATGAGCAGGCCGCCGCGCACCTCGAACGACATGTTGAGCGTCGACGAGAAGGCCGTGGACATGAGCTGGCCGTCCATCGTCGCCGGAGCGCCGTGGTGCGTGACGAGCGCCATCGACGGGTCGAAGAACATCGCCAGGAACACGCCGGAGATGAGCAGCACGACGAACGAGAACAGCGCGATCTCGCCGAGCATGAAGGACCAGTGGTCCGGGAAGACCTTGCGGACGAGCTGCTTCGCGAGCACGCCGACCTTGGTCCGCTGGTCGAGGTAGTCGGCGGACTTGCCGATCACGGTCGTCGGCTCCGCTGTGGCGGGGGGAGTGGTCGTGGTGCTCACTTCAGGCGCTCCCAGTAGCTCGGGCCGATGGGCTCGTTGAAGTCGTCCTCAGCCACAAGATACCCCTCGTCGTCGACGGTGATGGGCAGCTGGGGCAGCGGGCGCTTGGCCGGTCCGAAGACCACCTTGCAACCGTCCGCGATGTCGAACGTCGACTGGTGGCACGGGCACAGCAGGTGGTGCGTCTGCTGCTCGTAGAGGGCGACCGGGCACCCGACGTGGGTGCAGATCTTCGAGTACGCGACGATGCCGTCGTAGGAGGCGCCCTCGCGGTGGTCGCGCTTGAGGTCGCGGGGGTCCATGCGCACGAGGAGCACGACCGCCTTCGACTTCTCCGTGATCCACTCGTGCGACTCGCGCTCCTCGGCGGGCACGTCGGGGATGACGTGCGCGACGGAGCCGACCGTGAGGTCCGAGGCCTTGATCGGGCGCCCGGAGGGGTCGTACGCGAGGCGGACGCCCTTCTTCCAGATCGTGTGGCGGAACGAGGCGACGTTCCACGTGCCACCGACGCTCGACACGAGCGGCACGGCGATGGTCAGCGGGAAGAGGGCGAGCGCGGAGACGACCGCGCCCTTGAGGACGGGGCGGCGGGCGATGCCGGAGTCCTCGAGACCGTCCTTGAACTGCTGCTGGACGACCTCGCGCACGTCCTCCGAGCTGCTGCTCGAGTGGCGCTCCTCGACGTACTCCTTGCCCGACATCAGGGTCTTGGCCCAGTGCACGGCCGCGAAGCCGATGCCGAAGAGGGAGATCGCGATCGCGACGCCGAGCAGCACCGTCGAGAGGCGCACGCCGGGCGTGGTGCCGTCCGGCCGGACGGCGAAGTAGGCCACGATCGAGCCGATCGTGCCGAGGCACGACACGGCGAAGAGGATCGCGATGATCCGCTCGTTGCGCTTGGCGGCCTTGGGGTCGGTGTCCGTCAGGCGGGGGTGGTGCGCAGGGACGCCCGGGTCCGCGAAACGGTCGGTCCGGGCGACCGTGCCGTCGCCGTCGTGCCGGGCCACGTCGCGCGACGGGCCCTGGGGGTTCTGGTTCTCGCTCACGAGGACTTCGCTCCGATCCACACCGCGCCGCCGATGATCAGGCCGATGCCGATGATCCAGGCCCAGAGGCCCTCGCTGACCGGGCCGAGCGAGCCCAGGGTGAGGCCACCGGCCGAGCCCTGGTCCTGCTCGTCGAGGAAAGCGATGATGTCGCGCTTCTCGTCAGGGGTGATGTTGGCGTCGTTGAACACCGGCATCGACTGCGGGCCGGTGAGCATGGCCTGGTACACGTTGCGGCCGGAGGTGTCCCACAGCGGCGGCGCGAACTTGCCCTCCGAGAGGGCGCCACCGGCGCCCACGGCGTTGTGGCACATCGCGCAGTTGGTGCGGAACAGCGCCATGCCGTTGGCGGCGTCGCCCTTGCTCCCGTCCACCTGCTCGTCGGTGGGGATGGCCGGGCCGGCGCCGAGGGACGCGACGTACGCGGCGAGCGCGGCGGTCTGCTCCTCGTCCATCTGCCGGGGCTTGGCCTCGGCCTGGGGGCCGTTCATCTGCATCGGCATCCGGCCGGTGGAGACCTGGAAGTCGACCGCGGCCGCGCCGACGCCGACGAGCGAGGGCGCCTCGGTGGTGCCCTCCGCGTTCGGGCCGTGGCAGGTGGCGCAGTTGGCCTGGAAGAGCTTCTTCCCGGTCTCGATGTCCGCGGTGCTGGCGGTGTCGGCCTGGGCCGGGCTCGGGGCCAGGGCGGCGTAGACGCCGCCCGTGACCAGCAGCGCCAGCAGCAACAGCACGACCGGCGCGAACCGGTGGTGCCTGCGGGCGGCGAGTGCCTTCACGAAATGATCCTCGTCTCGCAGATCGAAGGTGCAGGGTCAGTGCCGGCGGCGACGCCGGCCGGGGGGTTCAGCGCAGGAGGTAGATGACGGCGAAGAGGGCGATCCACACCACGTCGACGAAGTGCCAGTAGTAGGACGTGACGATCGCGGTGGTGGCCTCGTGGTGGCCGAAGTTCTTGGCGGCGAAGGAACGCCCCAGCAGGAACAGGAAGGCGATGAGGCCGCCCAGCACGTGGAGGCCGTGGAAGCCGGTGGTCAGGTAGAAGACCGAGCCGTAGGGGCTGGACGAGATGGTCAGGCCCTCGTGCACCAGCTCGGTGTACTCGAAGATCTGGCCGCCGATGAAGAACGCACCCATGAGGTAGGTGAGCGTCATCCACTCGTGCATGCCCCACCTGTTCACCTGCAGCAGGGAGCCGGAGCGCACCGGCTTGAACCGCTCGGCGGCCCACACGCCCATCTGGCAGGTGACCGACGACAGCACCAGCACGGTGGTGTTGATCGTCGAGAAGGTGATGTTGAGCTTGTCCGCCTGAGCGGCCCACTCCGCCTCGGGCATCACCGACCGGACGGTGAAGTACATCGCGAAGAGGCCAGCGAAGAACATGAGCTCGCTCGCGAGCCAGACGATCGTCCCGACCGACACGGGGTTCGGACGGTTGACGCTCACGTGCTGGTGGGCATGGGGGGCAGCAGCCGTTGCGGTCGACACGTCAGCCATTATGGCCGACATACGGCCGGTTCGAGCCACCCGGGCGGGCCTTGCGCGAAGTCGATGTGCACAGAATCTGCGGAAACTCGCCACTCTGCCACTACGAGGTGACGGATCCGTGGAGAGTGCCAGTAAAAGACCACGTTCGGCACCTGCCCGAGGTGACGCGAGTGTGCCACGATGCCAGCAAACGTCGACGTCCGACGGCCGCGGTACGGGTGGCGGACGTCGTGACCGTGCCCGAAGCCGTGCACGTCCGCGAAGGGGAGCCAGACAGTTGACGGATCAGACGGACCAGACGGACCCGACGACGACCAGCCCGACCAGCCCGACCAGCCCGACCAGCCCGACCGGAGCGATCGCCCCGACGGCCCGCACGGGCCCGGCGGCCCGGGGGCCGCGCATCCTGCTCTACAGCGACGACCGGACCGTCCGCGCCCACGTGCGCACCGCCGTCGGCCCTCGTCTGCGCGCGCACGCCCCGGAGATCGCGTGGACGGAGGTCGCGACGCCGGCTGCGCTCATCGCGGCGGCCGACCGCGGCGGGTGGGACCTGCTCGTGCTGGACGGAGAGGCGGACAAGTCCGGGGGCATGGGACTGTGCCGCCAGCTCAAGAACGAGGTGTACCGCTGCCCGCCCGTCGTGGTCCTCACCGGCAGGCCCGACGACGGATGGCTAGCATCGTGGTCGCTCGCCGACGCCGTGGTGCCGAGGCCGCTCGACGCGATCGAGCTGCAGCGCACGGTGGCCGGCTTCCTGACCGCAGCCGCCTGACCCGCCGCGGGGCCGCCCACGCCCTGTCGGAGGGCGTCCTGCTCCGACCCCGAAGGGACCTCCGTGGCCTCCACCGACCCGGCCTCCGACCTCACCTGGCCCGGCATCCTCACCGAGCTGGTCGCCGGGCGCGACCTGACCACCGCCGAGACGGCCTGGGCCATGGACGAGGTCATGTCGGGCGAGGTGCCCCCGACGCGTCTTGCCGGCTTCCTCGTCGGGCTCCGGGCCAAGGGGGAGACGGCCGCGGAGCTCACGGGGCTCGCTGACGCGATGCTCGCGCACGCCACGCGGATCGAGGTCCCGGGGAGGACGGTGGACATCGTCGGCACGGGCGGCGACCGGCACCACACGGTGAACGTGTCCACGATGGCGGCGGTCGTGATCGCCGGGGCCGGGCTGCGGGTGGTCAAGCACGGCAACCGCGCGGCGTCCTCGTCGTCGGGCTCGGCGGACGTGCTGGAGGCGCTCGGGATCCGCCTCGACCAGGCGCCCGAGCGGGTCGCGGCCCTGGCCGAGCAGGTCGGCATCACGTTCTGCTTCGCCGGTCTCTTCCACCCGTCGATGCGGCACGCCGGCGTGGCCCGCCGCGACCTGGGCATCGCCACGGCGTTCAACTTCCTCGGCCCGCTGACCAACCCCGCCCAGCCCGGGGCGACGGCGGTCGGCTGTGCCGACGCCCGCATGGCGCCGCTCATGGCCGGGGTGTTCGCGAGCCGCGGGACGGACGCGCTCGTGTTCCGCGGCGACGACGGCCTCGACGAGCTCGCGGCCACCGGCGGCACGACCGTGTGGGAGGTGCGCGGCGGCGCGGTCGTCGAGCAGCGGCTCGACGCCGCGGCGGACCTCGGCCTGCAGCGCATCGAGGTCGCCGACCTCCGCGGGGGGGACGCCGCTCACAACGCGGGCGTGGCGCGCCGGGTCCTCGACGGGACCGACCGCGGCCCGGTGCGCGAGACCGTGCTGCTCAACGCCGCAGCGGGCCTCGTCGCCGACGGGAGCCTGCCCGGCACCGGCCAGGGCTCGCTCGTCGAGCGGCTGGCCGCGGGGATGGAGCTCGCCGCCCGCAGCGTCGACGAGGGCGGGGCCGTCCGGGTGCTCGACGGCTGGGTCGCGGCGACCGCGGCCTGACAGGGCAGCGGCGCGGCCGGGCGGACCCGGCCTGGTTGCCCCGGTTCTCGGTCGTCCGGTCTCAGTCGTCCAGGCCGAGGGCGAACGCCTGCTCGAGGTCGACGTTCGAGTAGGTGCGGAACGCGATGAGCGTTTCCGTGCGCACCACTCCGGGGACCTTGCTGATCCCGTCGGCGATGACGTCGGCGAGCTCCTCGTGCTCGCGCACTCGCACCATGGCGACCAGGTCGGCCTTGCCGGTGACGGAGTAGACCTCGCTGACTCCCTTGAGGTCGGTGACCTTGGTGGCGACCTCGGGGATCTGGTCGGCCTCGGTGTCGATGAGCACGATCGCGGTCAGCATGCCGTCATCGTAGCCACCGACCCCGGGTCCGCGACGTGGTCGGTGGTCTCGTCGGGCGTGCCCGGGCCGGCCCACAGGCCGGCGACCGTCGTCGAGACCGCGCCGAGGTCGGTGTGCGCGGCCGCGGAGCGCACCGGGCACGTCCAGGGGTCGCTCACGTGCACCAGCCGGACCCCGGGCTCCTCCAGCCAGGCCAGCACCAGGGCGGCCTCCTCGGGATGGCATGCGGGCGCGGGCGCCACGGGCGGGGCGACGACCTCCGCCGTGGCGCGCAGGGCGTCGACCACGGGCAGCGGGTCCTCGTCGGGACCGGTCACGGCGGTCGCGGCGAGCCGCGCGTGCTTCACGACGACGAGCTCCCAGCCGCCCGCGGGGGTGGGCCGCGCGGCGACGAGCTCGGCGCACCGGGCGACCGGGTCCAGCCGCTGGGCGCGCGCCGCGCCCTGCACGAACGCCCGGAGCCGGTGGGTCACCGTCCCGGCCTCCTCGAAACGTTCCTGCGCCGCGAGCCTGGCCACCCGCGCGGCGAGGGCGTCGACGACGGACGAGGGGTCGGACGTCAGCGCCGTGCGGGCCGCGTCCGCGACGGCGTCGTACCCGTCGTCGGCGCGGCCGGTCGCCGTGCACGGCGCGGAGCAGCGGCCCATCCCCGCGAGGGCGCACGGGCTGCCGGCCGTCCGCGCGACGCGGGGGAGGCGCGCCGTGCACTGGCGCAGGGGCAGGGCGTCGTGGACCGCCTCGACGGCGGCCAGCGCTGTCTGTCGCGACGTGAACGGGCCGATGTGCGGCGTCCCGGCCCGCACGTCGCGCACGACGGACAGCCGGGGGTAGGCCTCGTCCGTGAGACGCACCCAGGTCTGGCGCTCCGGGTGCTTGGAGCGCCGGTTGTACCGCGGGGCGTGCTCGGCGATGAGACGCAGCTCGCGCACCGACGCCTCGAGCGGGGTCGCGCAGACCACGGGGGTGACGGCGTGCGCGATCCGCACCATCTCGGTGATGCGCCCGCGCTTCTCCGCGGCCGTGAAGTAGGACCGCACCCGCTTGCGGAGGTTCGTGGACGTGCCGACGTACAGCACCTCGTCCCCGGGGCCGCGGAAGAGGTACACCCCCGGGGCCTCGGGCAGGCCGTCCGCGAGCGTCCGCTTGCGGCGCACGTCCGGCGGGACGGGGTCGGCGGCGCCGGCGAGGTCCTCCAGGTGGGTGATGCCGAGCGGCGCCAGGCGCTCCAGGAGCGCGTGCAGCACGTCCACGGTGGCCCGCGCGTCCGCCAGCGCGCGGTGCTCGGGCGTCACCCGTGCCCGGAAGAGCGCGGCCAAGGTGGACAGCTTGTGGTTCGGCGCCTCGTCGCGGGTGACGACGCGGCGCGCGAGGGGCACGGTGTCCACCACCCGGAAGCCCGGCCAGTCGTAGCCGAGCCGGTCGCAGGCGGCGCGCAGGAAGCCGACGTCGAACGGTGCGTTGTGCGCCACCAGCACGGCGTCGCGGGCGAACTCCAGGAAGCTCGGCAGGACGAGCTCGACCGGGGGAGCCGTGGCGACGATGGACGTCGTGATGCCGGTGAGCCGGGCGACGAAGGCCGGCACGGGGTGGCCCGGGTTGACGAGCGACTGCAGCTCGCCCAGCACCTCGCCGCCCCGGACCTTGACCGCGCCGATCTCCGTGATGCCGCCGTCGGCGGCCCGGCCACCGGTCGTCTCGAGGTCGACCACGACGAAGGTGACGTCCCGCAGGGCGGTACCGAGGTCCTCGAACGAGGGCTGGAGCGCGGTCGGGTGCCCGGTGCTGCGCGTCGGGGACGGGGTGGTGCTCGGCATGCCGGGACCGTAGCGGCGGCCTCCGACAGGGGAGCCGGGCCGGGCAGAGGTCGAGCCCGCCGGGACGAGGTCCCGGCGGGCTCGGCGGAGCCGGCACGTGCAGCCGCCCGGTGCTGGTGCGGGGCGGCGCCGGTGTCAGCTCGCGGACTTCTGCCGCGTGTCGACGTACAGCTGGTCGATCTCGGTGGCGAAGTCCTTGACGAAGACGTGACGGCGCACGCTCTGCTTGGGCGTGAGGTACCCGTTCTCGACCGTGAGGTCGCCCGGCAGCACGGCGAACTTGCGGATCGACTCGGCCTTCGACACCGCCTGGTTGGCACGGGTCACGGCGGCGTCGAGCGCCGCCAGCACGTCCGGGTCGGTCGAGGCCTGCTCAGGCGTCATCTCCGGCTTGTCGTGCATCTTGAGCCAGCCGGGCAGGCCCTCGGCGTCGAGCGTGATGAGCGCGCCGATGAACGGGCGGTTGTCGCCGACCACGACGCACTGGCTCACGAGGGCGTGCGCCCGGATCCGGTCCTCGAGGAGCGCCGGGGCGACGTTCTTGCCCCCGGCCGTCACGATGATCTCCTTCTTGCGGCCGGTGATCGTGAGGAACCCGTCGTCGTCGAGGGTGCCGAGGTCGCCGCTGCGGAACCAGCCGTCGTCGAACGCCTCGGCGGTCGCCTCCGGGTTGTTGTGGTACCCGCGGAACACCTGGATGCCGCGCAGCAGCACCTCGCCGTCCGGGGCGATCCTGACCCCGCAGCCGGGCAGCTGCGGCCCCACCGAGCCGATCTTGATGGCGTCGGGGCGGTTCACGCTGGTCGGCGCTGTGGTCTCGGTGAGCCCGTAGCCCTCGAGGATCGTGACGCCGAGGCCGCGGAAGAAATGACCGAGCCGTTCGCCGAGCGGGCCGCCGCCGGAGACGGCGTACTGGGCCTGCCCGCCGAGCACGGCACGCAGCTTCGAGAACACGAGGGTGTCGGCGACCTTGTGCTGGACGCGGAGCCACAGCGACGGGCCCGACGGCGTGTCGAGCGCCCGCGAGTAGGCGATGCCGGTCGCGGCCGCCCAGTGGAAGATCTTCAGCTTGCCGCCGGCAGCCGCCTTCTGCTCCGCCGCGTTGTACACCTTCTCGAAGACGCGGGGCACCGCGAGGATGTACGTGGGCCGGAAGGCCTCCAGGCCGGCGGTGACCGTCTTGAGGTCGGCCCAGTGGCCGAGCACCGTGCCGCTCGCGATCGCGAGGATCTCGATGTAGCGCGCGAAGACGTGCGCCAGCGGCAGGAAGAGCAGCGTGCGCCCGCCGTCCTTGAACACCTCGGGCACGGCGGCGACGGCGTTCACGCCGAGCAGCGTGAGGTTGCCGTGCGTGATCTCGGCGCCCTTGGGGGTGCCGGTCGTGCCGGAGGTGTAGATGATCGTCGCGACGTCGGCGAGGTCCGCGATCCCGCGGCGGCGGACGATCTCGTCATCGGCGACGTCGGCGCCCGCGGCCGTCAGCTTGGCGATCGCGCCGTCCTCGATCTCGAGGACCTCGCGCAGGGCCGGCGCACGGTCGGAGACCTCCGCGACGGTGGCGGCGAGGCCGGAGTCCTCGACGACGAGCAGCGTGATGCCGGAGTCGGTGAGGATCCAGTCCACCTGCTCGGCGGACGACGTCTCGTAGATCGGCACGGGGACCGCGCCCGCGGCCCAGGCGGCGAAGTCGAGCAGGGTCCACTCGTAGCGGGTGTGGGACATGATGCCGACGGGGTCGCCGGGCTGGACGCCCTTGGCGACCAGCCCCTTGGCGACGGCCACCACCTCGGCGTCGAACTGTGCGGCCGAGACCGGCTGCCAGCCGTCGCCGGAAGGACGCTCGGCGAGCGTGGCGCGCGGGTCGCTCGCCACACGGGTGGCGAGGAGGTCGTTGAGGTTCGACGTGGCAGGCAGCTCGACCGCCTGCGGAATGGTGATCTCGTCCATGCTGACTCCATCGTCCATGCTCATGCATTGGCCAGGGGTGCGTTCCCCGGCCGCCACGATACCGGGTCTCAAGAGTGGTCCAGGACACGGTTCGGTGACGGTCCGTGGCCGATGGTGGCGTCCCGGTGATGGACGAGCGTCGCACCCCCGGGTCGTGGTGGCTAGTCTTGTCCCTGCGCGCACCGCGCGCCCCCGGCGCCGCGACGGCGACCGGGTGTTGCGCCGTGTGGACGCGGCGTCCCGACACATGAACGCGAGGTCCTGCATGCACGCCATCGGAGTCGACATCGGCGGCACCAAGATTGCCGTGGGTGTGGTGGACGAGGCGGGCAAGATCCTCGCGAAGGTGCGGCGCGAGACGGTCGCCGACGACGTCGCCTCGATCGACCGGGCGATCGCGGACGCGTGCACCGAGCTGGCCAAGGAGCACGAGATCGGCGCGATCGGCCTCGCCGCCGCCGGGTTCGTGAGCCCCGACCGGCGCTCGGTGCTCTTCGCACCGAACATCGCCTGGCGCGAGTACCCGCTGGCCGAGCGGATCGAGGGCCTGCTGGACGTCGACGTCCCCGTGGTCGTCGAGAACGACGCGAACGCGGCGGGCTGGGCGGAGTTCCGGTTCGGCGCCGCCCGCGAGGCCACCGACATGCTGATGCTGACGGTCGGCACCGGGCTCGGCGGCGCGATCGTGGTGGACCGCGAGCTCGTGCGCGGCAAGTGGGGCGTCGCGGCCGAGGTGGGCCACATGCGCGTCGTCCCGGGCGGCCACTACTGCGGCTGCGGCCACGAGGGCTGCTGGGAGCAGTACGCGTCCGGCACGGCCCTGGTGCGCGACGCGAAGCAGGCCGTGATCGCCCAGCCGGAACGGTCGGCCCGGCTGGTCGAGCTCGCCGGCGGCGACGTGTCCGCCCTCGAGGGCCCGCACGTCACGCAGGCGGCGCAGGAGGGCGACGAGCTCGCGGTCGAGCTGCTGGCGACGCTGGGCCGGTGGATCGGCGAGGGCTCCGCGTCCGTCGCCGCGCTGCTGGACCCCGAGCTGATCGTCATCGGTGGGGGCGTCGGCGCGGCCGGTGACCTGCTGCTCCTGCCCGTGCGCAAGGCCTACGAGGCGCAGCTCTCGGCCCTCGGGCACCGCCCGGTCGCCCAGATCGAGCTCGCCGAGCACGGCAACGAGGCGGGCATCATCGGCGCCGCCGACCTCGCCCGTCGCTGACCCGACCGTCCCGCCGGCCGGTCGGCTCGCCCGACCAGCCCTCCCGGGTCGGTCAGACGACGGCGCCCGTGCTGTGGTCGTCCGGGTCGCGGCGGTGCGGCATCCGCCAGATCAGGACGCCGAGCGCGACGAGGAAGAGGACTCCGGCGACCGGGCCGGACCATCCGGGGATGCGCAGGGCCGGCACGGCGGCGCGCAGGACGACGCCGAGCACGACGAGCACCGGCACCCCGACGACCGCCGCCCACGCGAGGGTGAGGAGGGGGTCGCGGGACAGGACCGGGTCCGGCTCCGGCGGCGTGAAATGAGACTCCGTCTCTTCGAGTTCCTCGATCTCCGGCGTGACGGGCCAGTCGCGGGGACCCGGGCTCACCACCCGTCCGGGCGGCGGTGCGGCCTCCTCGCGGCGCTGGTCCGCGGTCGTGTCGCCCGTCGTGTCGCCCGCAGGCTCGTCCGGACGGTCGGCGTCGGCGGGCTCGTCGAGGGGCCCCAGCTGCGCGACGATGTCGGCCCAGCGGGCCTCGACGGCGTCGTCGGGCAGGTCGTCGTCCGGCAGGTCCGGTTCGGCGTCCGGGTTCGGTACGGGCATGGGTTCACTCTATTGTCGTGGGCGATGCTTCGTGTCGACGGTCCCGCCCGTCGGCGCCACGGCCCGTCACCGGCGGTCCGCTGAGCGGGGCGCCGTGCAGCACTGGGCGAGGAGGACAGTTGTTCTACTGGGTGATGAAGAACGTGGTGGTGGGGCCGTGGCTCCGGCTGGCGTTCCGCCCCTGGACGAAGGGCGTCGAGAACGTCCCGACCTCCGGCCCGGCGATCCTCGCGAGCAACCATCTCGCCGTCATCGACTCGTTCGTCCTGCCGCTCGTGCTCGACCGCCAGGTCCAGTTCCTCGGCAAGTCGGACTACTTCACCGGCGGCGGAGTCCGGGGCCGGATGGTGGCCGGCTTCATGCGCGGCGTCGGGACGATCCCGGTGGACCGGTCCGGCGGCAAGGCCAGCGAGGCCGCGCTGAACACCGGGCTGCGCGTGCTCGACGACGGCGACCTGTTCGGCATCTACCCCGAGGGCACCCGCAGCCCCGACGGGCGGCTGTACCGCGGCAAGACCGGCGTCGCCCGCCTCGCCCTGGAGTCCGGCGCCCCCGTGATCCCGGTGGCGATGGTGGGCACCGACGTCGCGCAGCCGATCGGCCGGTCGATACCCAAGCCGATGCCGATCGGGATGGTCTTCGGCGAGCCCCTCGACTTCAGCCGCTACCGGGGGATGGAGGGCGACCGTTTCGTGCTGCGGTCGGTGACCGACGAGATCATGTACGCCATCCTGCGGCTGTCCGAGCAGGAGTACGTCGACGTGTACGCGGCCACGATGAAGGCGCGCCTCGCGGCGGCCCAGCACCAGCCGCCGGAGGAGCCCGGCGCCGGGCCCTGAGCCGCCTCAGCCCACCGCTCAGCCCACCGCTCGGCCCACCGAAAGGCTCAGCCACGCGTCCGGCGGCACGTCGGGGCGGCCGGGGACCGCGCGGTGGGCGACCGACCACGCGTCGCCCGCGACGTCGGTCGCGACGCGTGGCCAGAACGCCGCCGCGGCGGCGTTGGCGTCCTGGAACGCGATCTCCCACGGCCCGGGCACGTCCCGCAGCACGGCGGCGGCGACGTCGCGCCCGACGCCCTGCTGCCGGGCCGCGCGCACCACGAAGAACGCCGACAGCACCCGGGTCGGCGCGTCGAGCCCCCGGACCAGGGCGAACGCCACGGGTCGCTCGCCCGTCCGTCCACCCGCCCCGGTCGCGTCGCCGTCGACCGTCGCCAGGTACCCGCGCCAGACCGTGGGACGACGTCCCCTCCCGTCCTCGTCCCCCTGCGCGTCGTGTTCGATCCCGTCGATCCCGTCGATGTCGTCGATCTCGTCCAGGGCGGCGCGGAGCCGTTCGTCGCGAAAGGTCCCGTCGGGCCCGGGGAGCTCACCCGAGACGGCGGACATGTCGTGACGGAAGAGCGGCCACAGCCGCTCGAGGACAGGGCGGTCCGCCGGCGTGGCACGCCGGACGCGGACCGGCGGGCCCGCGGGGTGGGCGGACGGGTCGGGGAGGGGCGCAGGTGTCGTCATACGCAAGAGCCTCCCGGCGCCGGACGGCGGGGGAGGCTCGCCCGACATCATCGCACGGCCGGGATCCGGAGCGCGCGGTGCGTTCGCCCGCCGGACGTGCGGGGCCCGGCGCGGGGAGGTGCTCCTAGGATGGGAGGGTTCCCGTCCCCCACCGAGAGGTAGCCCCTGTCATGTCGGTTCGTCGCGTGGCTCTCCTGACCGCCGGCGGCTTCGCGCCCTGCCTGTCCTCCGCCGTCGGCGGCCTCATCGAGCGCTACACGGAGCTCGACCCGTCGATCGAGATCATCGCCTACCAGTACGGCTACCACGGGCTCCTCACGGGCACGAAGATCGTCGTGGACGAGGAGGGCCGCAGGCAGGCCGGCATCCTGCACCGCTTCGGCGGCTCGCCGATCGGCAACTCCCGCGTGAAGCTCACCAACGCCGCGGACTGCGTCAAGCGCGGCCTCGTGCAGGAGGGACAGAACCCGCTGGAGGTCGCGGCCGAGCAGCTCAAGGCCGACGGCGTCGACGTGCTGCACACCATCGGCGGCGACGACACGAACACCACGGCCGCGGACCTGGCCGCGTACCTGCACGACAACGGGTACGAGCTCACCGTCGTGGGCCTGCCCAAGACGATCGACAACGACGTGGTGCCGATCAAGCAGTCGCTCGGCGCCTGGACGGCGGCCGAGGAGGCCGCGGGCTTCGCCGCGAACGTCATCGGCGAGCACCGCTCCGGCCCGCGCATGCTGATCGTGCACGAGGTCATGGGCCGCCACTGCGGCTGGCTCACGGCGGCCGCCGCGAAGGAGTACCGCACGTGGCTCGACGCCCAGGAGTGGGCGCCCGCCCTCGGCCTGACGCGCGAGCGCTGGGACGTGCACGCGGTGTTCCTGCCCGAGCTGGAGATCGACATCGACGCCGAGGCCGCCCGCCTGCGCGCCGTCATGGACGAGATCGGCAACGTCAACATCTTCCTGTCCGAGGGCGCGGGGATGAACGAGATCGTCCAGCAGCTCGAGGCCGCCGGCGAGGAGGTGCCGCGCGACCCGTTCGGGCACGTCAAGCTCGACACGATCAACCCGGGCCAGTGGTTCGCCAAGCAGTTCGCGGAGAAGCTGGGCGCCGAGAAGGTCATGGTGCAGAAGTCGGGCTACTACTCCCGCGCCGCGGCGGCGAACGCCGAGGACCTGCGCCTCATCAAGTCGATGACCGACCTGGCCGTCGAGTGCGCGCTGCGCGGCGAGCCCGGCGTCATCGGCCACGACGAGGAGGACGGCGACCGCCTCAAGGCGATCGCCTTCCCCCGCATCGCCGGCGGCAAGGCGTTCGACGTCAGCCAGCCGTGGTTCGGCGAGATCCTCGAGGGCATCGGCCAGCCTCTGGTGCCCGCGAAGCCCGCCGCGCACTGACGACCCGGTCGCGCCCGACCCGCAGCCAGAGGAAGAAGCCCGCATGACCACCGCCGTCGACACCCCGCCCGGGAGCGACCCCGAGGGCCTGGACCGGTTCCGGACCCTCGAGGCGCGCCAGCAGCCCGTGTGGCCGGACGCCGAGGCGCTCGCGGCGGTGGCGGGCCGGCTCTCGCAGGCCGCGCCCCTCGTGGTGCCGGGCGAGGCCCGGCTGCTCACGGAACGCCTCGCCGCCGCGGGCCGCGGCGAGGCGTTCCTGCTGCAGGGCGGGGACTGCGCGGAGACGTTCGCCGACGCGAACGCGACCCGCATCCGCAACAAGATGCGCACCATCCTGCAGATGGCCGTGGTGCTCACCCACGGCGCCAGCACGCCCGTGGTGAAGATGGGGCGGCTGGCCGGGCAGTACGCCAAGCCGCGCTCGTCGGACCTCGAGACCCGCGACGGCGTGACGCTGCCCGCCTACCGCGGCGACATGGTCAACGGGCACGAGTTCACGACCGCGTCGCGCACGCCCGACCCGCGGCGGCTCGAGCAGGCGTACCGGATCTCGTCCGCGACGGCGAACGTGGTGCGGGCCTTCACCCAGGGCGGCCACGCCGACCTGCGGCGCGTGCACGAGTGGAACCGCGGGTTCATGCGCAACCCCGCCTACGCGCGGTACGAGCGCACGGCGGCGGAGATCGACCGGGCGATCCGCTTCATGGAGGCCTGCGGCGCGGACTTCGACGCGCTGCGCTCCGTGGAGTTCTACCTCAGCCACGAGGCGCTCATCCTCGACTACGAGCGGGCGCTCACCCGGGTCGACTCCCGGTCCGGCGAGGCGTACGCGACGTCGGCCCACTTCCTGTGGATCGGCGAGCGCACCCGCCAGCTCGACGGCGCGCACGTGGAGTTCCTGTCGCGTGTGGCCAACCCGATCGGGGTCAAGCTCGGCCCGACGACGTCGGCCGACGACGCCCTCGCGCTGGCCGCGCGGCTCAACCCGGGCAACGCCCCGGGCCGGCTCACGTTCGTCACTCGGATGGGCGCCGGCAAGGTGCGCGACGTGCTGCCCGAGGTCGTCGAGAAGGTCACCGCCGCGGGTGTGGCCGTCACCTGGGTGACCGACCCGATGCACGGCAACACCATCACCTCCGACAGCGGCTACAAGACGCGCCGGTTCTCGGACGTGCTCGACGAGGTCACCGGCTTCTTCGAGGTGCACCGCGCCCTGGGCACGGTGCCGGGCGGCCTGCACATGGAGCTCACCGGCGACGACGTCACCGAGGTGCTCGGCGGCAGCGAGGAGATCGACGACGCCGGGCTGGCGCTGCGCTACGAGACGCTCGTCGACCCGCGCCTCAACCACCAGCAGTCGCTCGAGATGGCGTTCCGCGTGGCGGAGATGCTCACGAGCTGGTGACGCGCCCGACGGTGCGGCTCACCAGACCGTCAGGGTGACCGTGCTGCCCTTCGGGGCCTTGCCCGTGGTGTCCTGGAACCGGACGGTGTCGAGGATGCCGCCCAGGTAGGCGTTCTCGTCGACCTTGAAGCCCGCCTTCTCGAGCGCCTCGCGCGCCGGCCCGGTGTGCTTGCCCACGACGTTCGGCACCTCGACCAGGGGCGGGCCCTGGGAGATCGTCAGCGTCACCGTGTCCGTGCGGTGCGCGGTGGCCCCCTCCTTCGGGTCCTGGGCCAGCACGTGCCCCTTCGGGACGTCCTCGGAGTACTTCGGGTCGGCCAGCTCGACGACGAGCCCCAGGCCCTCGAGGTCGGCGACGGCCGTGTCCTTCTCCTTGCCCACCTCCTGCGGCACCTGCACCGGGGCGGGGCCGTCGGAGACGGTGAGCGTCACGACGGTGTCGTGCCGCTGGCGCGAGCCCTCGTCGACCGACACGTCCAGCACCTCGCCGCGGCCCGCCTCGTCGTCGTACGACCGGGCGGGGTCGCCGACGGTGAAGCCGGCGTCCTCCAGGGCGCCGGTGGCGTCCTCGTGGTCGGCACCGACCAGGTCGTGCGGCACCGTGAGCATCTGCACGCCGCGGGACACGACCAGCTCCACGGAGCCGTCCGTGCGCACCCGGTCGCCGGGTGCGGGCACGGTCGTCACGACCGACCCCTGCGGGACGTCGTCGTCGAAGGCGCGGCTCGTCGTGGTGCCCAGCCCGGCGTCCTCGAGCACGGCGCGGGCGTCGTCGGCAGCCACCCCGGCGACCCCGGTCGGCACCGAGGTCCACGCGCCGGGACCGTCTGCGAACCACCACCACGTGCCCAGCCCGCCGCCGGCGAGCACCAGCACCAGCGTGAGGGTCCACGCGACCGCGCGACGACGGCGGGAGGGACGCCGGTAGGCCTCGGTGGGCTGCTCGACCAGCAGGTCGGTGGGCTGTGCCGGCGCGCTCGCCGACACCTCCTGGAAGAACGCCGTCGGGATCTCGTCGACCGCGTCCGTCCCCGCGCTGCCGTCGTCCTCGCCGTCGTCGGGCGGTGCGTCGCCGGTCCCGGGCGAGCCGCCCGGACCCGCGGCGTCGGAGGGACCGGTGCCGGCCCCGGGCCGCTCCGCCCGTCGCGCGAGCAGGGTGTCGTCGAGCGACGAGCGCACTGCCTCGACGGCCGCGAGGGCGGCACCTGCGTCCGGCGGGCGGCGCTGAGGGTCCCGCGCCGCGAAGGACGCGACGAGCGCGTCGACCTCGGCGGGGAGCCAGTCCACGAGCGCGGACGGGGCCGGGAGGTCCTCGTGCACGTGGTGGAAGGCGACCTGGATCGGCGTCTCGCCCGCATAGGGCAGCGTGCCCGTGACCAGCTCGTAGGCGAGCACCCCGACCGCGTAGACGTCGGTGCGGGCGTCGCAGGTGCCGCTGGTGATCACCTCGGGCGCCAGGTACGCGACCGTGCCCAGGACGGTTCCGGTGGTGGTCGTGGTCACCTCGGTGACCGCGCGCGCGAGGCCGAAGTCGGCGACCTTGACCCGTGCGCCCGGCACGGTGCTGCCGGCGGAGTCGTCCTGGGGGCCGTCGGGGGCGTCGTCGTCACCGACGACGAGCACGTTCTCCGGCTTGACGTCCCGGTGGACCAACCCCTTGCGGTGCGCGGCGGCGAGGGCCGCGAGCACCTGCGCGACGACGTCGAGGGCGCGGCCCAGGGTGAGGGCGCCCGACGCGTGCAGCTCGCGCCGCAGGTTGGTGCCCGGCACGTACTCCATGGCGAGATAGCTGGTGTCGCCGTCGACGCCCTGGTCGTAGACCGCGACGACGCCGGGGTGGGTGAGGCGTGCGGCGGCGCGCGCCTCACGGCGGAAGCGGGACACGAAGGCGGCGCCGTCCACGCCGTCCGCGAGGTGCGGGTGCATCACCTTGACGGCGACCTCGCGGTCGAGCCGGCGGTCGGTGGCCCGGTACACCGTGGCCATGCCCCCTCGGGCGACGCGCGCGACGATCTCGTACCGCCCGTCGACCAGGCGGCCGAGCATCGGGTCGGTCGTCGTGATGGCCACGCGACGAGTGTAGGGGCGCCCGGTTCGGCAGGCCCGTAGGCTGGTCCGGTGAGCGACACCACCACGCCGGAGCCCGGCGCCCCCGCCTCCGGCAGCACCGACGACCGCACCGACGACCGCACCGCCCTCGAGTCCCTCGTGGACGAGTGGCTCACCCTGCCCGACGTGGCCGAGGCCCTCGGGACCGAGGTGAGCAAGGTGCGCGGCCTGGTCTCGGAGCGCTCGCTGGTGGGGATCAAGCGGGGCGAGCGGAACACGTTCCAGGTGCCCGCCGCGTTCCTCGTGACCGACGACGGGGCCCCGCACGTGCTCCACACGCTGCGTGGCACCGTGCTGGTGCTCTCGGACGTCGGGCTGGACGACGCCGCCATCCTGCGCTGGCTGTTCGAGACCGAGCCGTCGATCGGCCGCACCCCGATCGGAGAGCTGCGCGCCGGTCGTCGGGCCGAGGTGCGTCGGGTGGCGCAGGCGCTGCTCTGACGCCCGGTCCCTCGGTCTGAGGGCGGCCGGAGGGTCAGGCCGCCCGGTCGACGGCGGCCCGCGCGAGGTCCAGGAGGACCTCGCGCCCGGGCTCGGCGAGCGGGGCCGCCGACAGCGCGTCCAGCGCGCCGTCCGCGAGACCGTCGATGAGGGTCTCGACGCCGTCGAGCGCCCCCGAGCCGGCGATGATCCCGCGCAGCCGCTCGACGGTGGCGGCGTCCAGGGCCGGGTCGCCGAGCCGTGCGACGACGAGGTCGCGGTCGCCCGCGCCCGCGGCGGCCAGCGTGCGCGCCACCAGCACCGTGCGCTTGCCCTCGCGCAGGTCGTCGCCGGCGGGCTTGCCCGTCACGGACGGGTCGCCGAACACGCCCAGCACGTCGTCGCGGAGCTGGAACGCCTCCCCGAGCGGCAGCCCGGCGTCCGAGACGGCCGTCACCCGCGCGGGCGACGCCCCCGCGAGGACCGCTCCGAGCACGAGCGGGCGCTCGACCGAGTAGCGCGCCGACTTGGCGCGCAGCACGTCGCGGGCGCGCTCCTCGTCGGCCGCGGGGTCCAGGCCCCAGGGCTCGGCCTGCACGAGGACGTCGAGGTACTGACCCACGACCACCTCGGTCTGCATGGCGTCGAACAGCGCGCGGGCCGCGGCCGCGCGCTCGGCGGGCAGGTCGGCGACGGCGGCCGCGATCTCGCGCTGGCACGCCACGAGGCACAGGTCGCCGAGCAGGATCGCGGCGGACGTGCCGAACCGCTCGGCCGAGCCCGCCCAGCCCGCGGCGGCGTGCCGCGCCTCGAACGCGCGGTGCGCGGTGGGCTCGCCGCGGCGCGTGTCCGACGCGTCCATGACGTCGTCGTGCAGCAGGGCGGCGGCCTGGAACAGCTCGAGTGCCGCACCGGCCCGCACCACCGCGTCCCGCTCGGGGCCGACCGCGGCGCCGCCGTGGGCCCGGTAGGACCAGTAGCAGAACGCCGCCCGCAGCCGCTTGCCCCCGCGCAGCAGCACGGCGGCCTGGTCGGTCAGCGCGGTCGCCGCGGTGCCGATCGAGGCGACCTCGCGGGCGAGGGCGTCGAGGTGCTCCTCGACCCTGGCGTCGACGTCGGTGCGGAGGTTCTCGAGGTCGACCAGCGACGCGGCAGTGGGCATGCCGACAGCCTATGCGCCCGGTCGGGAGGTCCCGACGGGGCGAGGCCCGTCAGCCGACGACGACGGAGCCGCTGACCGTCACGAGGCGGCGCTCGCCCTCGTCGAGCACGCCGAGGGTGACGGACTCCACGACCGGTCCCGCGTCCTTCTTCCCCTTCGGCGTGCTCTCGCGGCCGAAGGTGGTCTGGGCGGTGAGGCCGGACAGGCTCGACGTGCCGGACTCCTCGAAGCCCGCCTTGCGCAGCCGCTTGGCGAGCTGGTCGATGACCTCCTGCGTGCCGCGCTGCGTGGCGAGGTTGAGGGTGACGTCGGTGAGGCCGGCCTCGCCCGAGGTGGCCGAGCTGGCGAGCACCGTCGCGTCCTCCGGGGCCCCGAGCAGCTTCTCGGGGAACCCGTCGGCGTACCCGCCGACCGTCGTATCCGGGTCAAACGTGGGCAGGGCTGACGCGTCGCCCGGCCCCGCCTCCGGAGCGGGTGCCTCGGTCGCGCCGCGCACCCCGACCCCGGACCCGTCCTCGCCGGTCGCGGCGACGTCGTCGTCCGGTGCCCCGGCGTCGCCGAGCAGCCCGCAGCCGGACAGCGCGAGGAGCGCGGTGAGCGCCGCGGCGCCGACGCCGCGGGCCCCCGCCGCGGGTGCGGGACGCGACCGGGCCGCGCGGCGCGGAAGGCGGGGGAGCGAGGGCACGGCGCCTACCGTAGCGGCCCGCTGTGCCCCGCTCGCACGTCCGGACGGGCGGGACGCCGCGGACGTCGCGCGGCGACGCAGGCCACGGAGCCTGCCCCCAGTCGGGCGCCGTCCACAGCAGGGCACGCCAGCGGCGCAGGGGCCCGAGCGGTGCCCTGGGATCGGACCCATGGACGCCGCATATGCCACCGATCGCGCCGGGGAGCCCGGCCTCGCCTTCGACACGCCCGTCGTGCTCCGCTCCTCCCGTGACCTGCTCGCGGCCGTGCCGTACCTGCTGGGGTTCCGGCCGCGGGAGTGCGTGGTCGTCGTCGCCGTCACCGGGGAGGGCCGGGTCGGCCTCGTCGTGCGGACCGGACCGGCAGACCGCGGCGAGGCCTCCGGAGGCGACGTCGCCGAGAGGTGGGGCCGCACGGACGTCGTCGCCCGGGCGGTTGCCGGGGTCGGGGCCCGCCTGGCGCTCGTCGTGCTCTACACGGCGTCCCCGCCGGACCAGGCCCGGGCGCGCGAGGCAGCCGGGGTGGCGGCGCTGGCGGAGTCGCTGGGCCCGGCGGTCGACGTCGAGGCCTGGCTGGTCGGCCCGGACGGCTACCGCGGCCTCGACTGCGTCGATCCTGCGTGCTGCCCGGCGCGAGGGCGGCCGGTGGGCGAGCTCGAGCACGGAGAGGTGGGGGCGGCGTTCGTGGTCGCCGGGCGAGCGGTCGCCGACACGGAGCAGGAGGCGCACCGGGTGCGCGCGCTGCCGGCGAGCGTGCGGGACCGAGTCGCCAAGGCCGCCGGACGCGCGGCGCGGGCGCGCGAGGCGGCAGGTGACACGACCCGTGCGGCGCCTCGTGGGACGGCCCGTGACGAGCTGGGGCACTGGCGTGCCGAGGCCTACGGCGTCTGGTGCGACCTGGTGCGCCAGGCGGCGGCGGAGCTGCGCACGTGCCCGGACGGCGACGTCGAGCTCCCCGCAGCACGACTCGGCCGCCTGGCGGTGGCGCTCGCGGACGTCAGGGTCCGCGACGCCGTGCTGCTGTCGTTGGTCCCGGGGGCGCGCGAGGCGGCGGACCGGACCGCCGGGGCGGGCGGGGACGCCGCCGTCACGCGCGACGTGGAGGCCGCCACGGCCCGAGCGATCGCCCGGGTGGTGGACCCGAGGGTCGGGGTACCGCCGGACGGGGCGACCGCCGACGCGGCCCGGCTCGTGCTGGAGCAGCTGGTGGGAGGCGCGCCGCGGCGGTGGCACGCGCCGCCCCTCGCGCTGCTGGGTTTCCTGGCGTGGTGGCGGGGCGACGGGTGGCTCGCGGCCCGCCGCGCGCGGGAGTCCGCGCGCCAGGACCCGTCCTACCGGCTGGCCGCGCTCGTGGCCGGCGTGCTGGAGGCCGCGGTCCCGCCCGGGTGGGTGAGCGCGGCGCGGGGGCCCGCTGTGGAAGGTGCGTCCGGTGCGGTCGGTGTGACCTGGCCGACCGTCGGGTAGCGTGCCCCCATGGCGATCGTCGTCGGACTCCTGAGCACGGCCGAGGGACAGGCGGCGCTGGCCGCAGCGAAGCGCGAGGCGCGGGAGCGGTCCCTCCCGCTCACGGTCGTCGTCGCCCGGGACGACGGCGGGCCCGAGAGGCAGGCGGTCGAGGACGACCTGGCCACCTCAGGGCTCGCCTACTCGGTGGTGGGCGGAACAGGTGACCTCGCCGAGGATCTGGTGCGCACGGCGCAGGAGGCGGGCGCCGAGCTCATCGTCGTGGGCCTGCGCAGGCGCAGCCCGGTGGGCAAGCTGATCCTCGGGTCCGGCGCGCAGCGCATCCTGCTCGAGGCGCCCTGCCCGGTCCTGGCGGTGAAGCCGTGACGACACGCGCGGCGACCCGCGCGGCCCTGGAGCCGTGCGGTGTGACGCTCGCGACCGTCCTCGGGCGGTCCGGCGCGAGCACGGGTGAGGTCCGGGGGCGCCGTGCCGCCCGGAGTTTCGCCCGCCGTTCCGCCTGTGCGGCCGGGAATCTTCGCGCCGCCCCGTACGTTGAGCCAGGACCGGGGAACGGACGACGTGGGTACGGGACTGGGCGCAGGAGCCCGTGGTGCCCTTCCGTCGCTGATGTCGCCGGTACAATAGAGGTGTCCGCCTGAGCCACGACAGTCCGAGTCGGAGGCCTTGACGGCGGTGCACCGTCCCCTCGAATGCCGAAAGGTCGGTTTGTGGCGTCCACTGCGCAGAACCCTGCACTTCCCCGCGAGTTCGAGCACCCTGCCCTGCAGGGCCTGCTCGCTCGAGGCACCGCCGACGGCCGGGTCGACGCCGAGAGCTTCCGCGCTGCCTGCGAGAACGCCGCGGTGGCGGACCCGAAGCGTCTGAAGGCGGTCCTGCGCGCCTTCGCGACCGCCGGGGTGGAGATCGGTGTGCCCACGGCCACCAAGGTCGCCGCTGCCAGCGCCGGCCGGAGCACGACGACGCGTGCGAAGGCGCCCGCGGCGCGGTCCGCGAGCCCGGTGAAGACCTCGACCGTGACGACCTCCGCCGTGAAGTCCGCCGCGTCGACGGACGACGAGCCGGCCGAGGCGACGACCGCCAAGAAGCCGGCGGCGAAGGGCGCGTCCACGAGGTCCGCAGGCACCAAGACCGCCGCGGCCAAGGGCGCGAAGCCGACGCGTGGCCGCAAGGCGGCGTCGAAGGACGAGCCCGGTCCCGACGACGTCGAGGACGTCGAGCTCGACGACGTGAACGATGCCGAGGACGAGCAGGAGAACGAGGCCGCCGCCAAGGGCGGCAAGGCCACCGCCGCCGCAGGCAAGGGCAAGGGCGAGGACGAGGAGACCGGCTTCGTCGTCTCGGACACCGACGACGACGACCAGCCCGCGCAGCAGGTCGTCACGGCCGGCGCGACCGCCGACCCCGTCAAGGACTACCTCAAGCAGATCGGCAAGGTCGCGCTGCTGAACGCTGAGCAGGAGGTCGAGCTCGCCAAGCGCATCGAGGCCGGCCTGTTCGCGGAGGAGCGCCTGTCCAAGGACTTCGCCGCCTACGACAAGACGAAGGCGAGCGCCGACGAGCGTCGGATGTACCGCGACCTGCGGTGGATCGCGCACGACGGCAAGCGCGCCAAGAACCACCTGCTCGAGGCGAACCTGCGTCTCGTCGTCTCCCTCGCCAAGCGCTACACCGGCCGCGGCATGCTGTTCCTGGACCTGATCCAGGAGGGCAACCTCGGTCTGATCCGCGCGGTCGAGAAGTTCGACTACACCAAGGGCTACAAGTTCTCGACGTACGCCACCTGGTGGATCCGGCAGGCGATCACCCGCGCGATGGCGGACCAGGCCCGCACCATCCGAATCCCGGTGCACATGGTCGAGGTCATCAACAAGCTGGCCCGCGTGCAGCGCCAGATGCTCCAGGACCTGGGCCGCGAGCCCACCCCGGAGGAGCTCGCCAAGGAGCTGGACATGACCCCCGAGAAGGTGGTCGAGGTCCAGAAGTACGGCCGCGAGCCCATCTCGCTGCACACCCCGCTCGGCGAGGACGGCGACAGCGAGTTCGGCGACCTCATCGAGGACTCCGAGGCGGTCGTCCCGGCCGACGCCGTGAGCTTCACGCTGCTGCAGGAGCAGCTGCACCAGGTGCTCGACACCCTCTCGGAGCGCGAGGCGGGCGTCGTCTCCATGCGCTTCGGCCTGCAGGACGGCCAGCCCAAGACGCTCGACGAGATCGGCAAGGTCTACGGCGTCACGCGCGAGCGGATCCGCCAGATCGAGTCCAAGACCATGTCGAAGCTGCGGCACCCGTCGCGCTCGCAGGTCCTGCGCGACTACCTCGACTGAGGCTGCACGGCTCGGCCCACGCGGCCGCGCCCGCAGCACGCGAGAGCCCCGGTACCGGATCGGTACCGGGGCTCTCGCGCGTCCGGGACGGCGGCGACGGCCGGCGTCAGGCCGCCGGGGTGCCGTCCACGACGTCCCACCGGGCCGACGGGGCGAGCACGTCGTGGGGGTCGAGCCGGCGGCGCAGCGCCACCAAACGCTCGTAGGTCGGGCCGTAGGCGCGGTGCACGAGCGACGCGCCGACGTCGTCGCGCGGCCCCGCGAAGTTCACCAGGGCACCGCCCGTGCTCCACGGCGCCATCGTCTCGCACACCCGCTGGAGCTCGTCGGCCACGTCCGGGGGGCCCACGGGGGCGGCGAGCGCCCCCAGGAACACCGTGTAGGACGCCTCGCGGCCGGCGACGGCGTTCGGCACGCCCGCCGGGCGGGCGACGGAGCCGCCCAGCAGCCGGATCTCCGCGGCGAGCACGGGGGAGTCCGGAGGCACGGCGCCGAGGAAGGCGTCGACCGCGTCCTCGTCCAGCGTGTGCAGGAGGCCGCCGCGGTCCACGAGGGGCATCGGGGCGTCCGGGTCGGCATGCACCTCGCCGATCCGCGCGTACGGCAGGTCGCCGACCGTGTCGAGGATGGGCGTCGCGACCTGCCGCAGCGTGTCGACGAGCGGGTCGGGCGCGGCGAGCTCGCCGTGGCGCACGTACCGGACGACGAGCACGGCGCGGCCCCGCAGCGGCTCGGGGACCTCCGGCAGCGGAGGCAGGTTGAGCCGGGCCACCGACGTCGAGACCTCCTCGGGAAGGGAGGCGGTCTCGGCCCGCCAGCGGTGGAGCACCGCAGGCGCGTCGTCGACGTCGAACCACAGCGTGCCGGCCCGGACCGTGTCGAGCGGGAAGAGGTCGAACGTCATCGCCACGACGACGCCGAACGCCCCGCCGCCACCGCGCAGCGCCCAGAAGAGCTCTTCGTGCTGCGTCGGCGTCGCCGTGACGAGGTCGCCGGCCGGGGTGACCACGTCGATCGCGCGGACGTGGTCGGCGGCGAAGCCGAAGGTGCGGGCCAGGGGGCCGAGCCCGCCGCCGAGCGTGTAGCCGACCACCCCGACGTGGGGCGACGAGCCGCAGAGCCCGCCCAGCCCGTGGTCCGCGCCGGCGGTGAGCACCGCCTGCCAGGGGACGCCGGGCCCGACGGTCGCGCTGCGGGCGACGGGGTCGACGACGAGGGCGTCGAGGGCGGAGACGTCGAGCAGGACGTCGCCGGCGCCGGTCGCGGCGGCGCTGTGGCCCGTGGAGCGGACTCCGACGCCGAAGCCGTGGCCCGCGGCGGCGCGGACCGTCGCGACGACGTCCTCGGGCGAGGCCGCCCGCACGACGAGCGACGGCCGGTGGGCGAGCGCGAGGTTGAAGCCGGGGAGCGCGGCGTCGTAGGCCGGGTCGGCGGGCAGGGCCGTGGTGCCGTCGAGCGCGCGGTCGAGCTGGGCCGCGAGGGCGGCGGCCCCGTCGAGGTCGCGGTCGGGGGCGGCGGGAGCGGAGCTGGACATCGGGGACTCTCCTTCGGTGGACGGTGCCGAGAAGAGAGAGACGGCCGCGCGCCGGCGATGACGGTCGGTGCCCCGGGCCCCCGGGTGAACTGTGGGGGTCGTTCCCCTGGCCTGGGTCGATGTGGCAAGGTGTCCGCGTGCTCCAGACCACGACCCTCCCCGGGCGGCCCCGGGTCGTCGCCCTGCTCGCGCTCGTCGTCGCCCTGGCGCTGTCGCTCGCCTCGGTGCTCGTGGCGCCCCCGGCGCAGGCGGCGACCTGGTCGCTGACGGGCTCCGGCGGGGGGACGACGACGGCGGCGACCGGAAAGTCCCTCACGGTCCGCTACCTCAAGTCCGGCAAGCCCGTGCAGGGCGCGACGGTCACGCTGCAGCGCAAGACGGGGACGTCGTGGGTGAAGGTGCGCACCGTGCGGACCGGGTCGACGGGCCGCGTGTCGACCACGGTGAAGCCCACCGCCTCGACGACGTACCGCTTCCGGACCAGCCACGCCACGAGCGGCGGTGTCACGGTGCTCGTGGTGCCGGTGCGGTTCGCGATCTCCGGCTCGGGCTCGGGGCACGGCGTCGGGATGGCCCAGTGGGGCGCCTACGAGCAGTCGCGCTCGGGCCGTACCGCGGCCCAGATCCTGGGCTACTACTACCCGGGCACCACCGTCTCGACGGCGAACGACCCCCGGACCACCCTGGACGTGCAGGTGCTCGGACCGCCGTCGGACAGCCGGACCACGACGGTGCTGGCGGTCGGCTCCGGCGCCTGGCGGCTCAAGGACCCGGCGGGCGCGGTCGTGGCGAGCGGCGGAGCCTCGGAGAAGGTGACCGTCGGCGTCGCGTCCGCGGGGGTCACGGCCAAGGTGACGAAGGGCGGTACGACGACGAAGAGCGTGTCCGCGCGCTCCAGCCTGACCTACGAGTGGTCCGGCACGCGGGACTACCAGCCCACCGGGACGAAGGCGGTCGCGACCGTGGCCGGCGCCCAGGGGACCTACCGCAACGGACGCCTGGTGGTGACGAAGCGGTCGAACCGGCCGAACGTCGTCAACCAGGTGGTCATCAACACCGAGTACCTCTACGGGCTCGACGAGATGCCCTCGGGCTGGGGCGCGAGCAGCAACCGCGGTGCTGCCGCCCTGGAGGCGCAGGCCGTCGCGGCGCGCAACTACGCGATCGTCGAGAAGGTGAAGGGCCTGAAGTCCACGTGCGGCTGCCACGTCTACGACGACACCCGCTCGCAGCACTACACCGGCTGGAAGAAGCAGGGCGGGAGCTGGGGGAGCGCCTGGGTCGCGGCGGTGGACGCCACGGTGCAGGACGGCACGGTGACCGTGCTGCGCGACGCCGAGGGCGGGTTCGCGGAGACGCCGTACTTCGCGTCGACCGGCAGCGCGGGAGGTCGCCGCGGCACGGCGACCAACACGGAGGTGTTCGGGACTGCGGCACTGCCCTACCTCGTGCACGTGGCCGACACCTCCTCGGCCAAGGCGCCCGGCAACCCGTACCTGACGTGGAGCGACTCGATCACGCAGGCGAAGGCCCGGTCGGTCTTCGGCCTCGCGTCGGTGCGCTCGATCGCGGTGACGTCGCGGTGGTCGAGCGGCCAGGTCAAGACGCTGACGGCCACCTCGGCCCTGGGGACGAAGGTGTCGCGGACCAAGACGGCGGACGGGTGGCGCACCACCCTCGGCGTCCGGGGGTCGTGGGTCGGCTCGTTCTCGGGCCGCAGCAGCTGATCCTCGCCGGCCACGACCGTCATCCCGCGCACGACGCACGAGAGCCCCGCACCGGACGGTGCGGGGCTCTCGTGGGGTCGGTGTGCTGCGCCGGGGTCAGCGCGCCCCGTGCTCCTCGTGGAGCCGGTCCGTCTCGTCCTGGACGTGGACGGCGACACCCTGGTAGGCGTCCGCGTGCGCGCGTGCGTGGTGCCCGCAGAAGAGGAGCTCTCCGACAGGCAGGACCACTCGCACGTACGCCTGGGCGCCGCAGCGGTCGCAGCGGTCGGCGGCGGTCAGCGGCTGGGTCGGTTCGGTCGTCGTGGTGCTCACATGACCATCCAACCAGACAGGTGGCCCGGAGCATCCCCGACCCGGGCCGGGTTCGCTCCGGGCATAGCGGCGTGGAGCACACCCGGCGGCGTGGGTCGACGGTACAGGCGTTCGAATCGTCTACCCTCGTTCCCGTGACAGCCACCTCCGAGTCCGGGTACACCGCGCGCCACCTGTCGGTCCTCGAGGGCCTCGAGGCGGTGCGCAAGCGCCCCGGCATGTACATCGGGTCCACCGACTCGCGCGGCCTCATGCACTGCCTGTGGGAGATCATCGACAACTCGGTCGACGAGGCCCTCGGCGGCTTCGCGACCGCGATCCGCGTCGTGCTGCACGCCGACTCGTCGGTGACGGTGGAGGACGACGGCCGCGGCATCCCGGTGGACGTCGAGCCCAAGACGGGCCTGACGGGCGTCGAGGTGGTCTTCACCAAGCTGCACGCGGGCGGCAAGTTCGGTGGCGGCTCGTACAAGGCGTCGGGCGGCCTGCACGGCGTGGGCGCCTCGGTCGTGAACGCGCTCTCGGCGCGGCTCGACGTCGAGGTCGACCGCAGCGGCAAGACGTACGGGATGACGTTCCACCGGGGGGAGCCGGGAGTCTTCGGGGACCCGGCCTCCGGCCCGTCGCCGGAGTCGCCGTTCGAGCCCTTCGTGTCCGGGTCGGAGCTCGCGATCGTCGGCAAGGCGAAGCGCGGCGTCACCGGCACGCGCGTGCGCTACTGGGCCGACCGGCAGGTGTTCCCCAAGACGGCGGTGTTCAGCTACGACGAGCTGGTCACGCGCGCGCGCCAGACGACGTTCCTGGTGCCGGGCCTGAAGCTCACGGTGCGCGACGAGCGCGGGTTGCCGGGCACGCCGGGGGAGTCGGGCCCGCACGAGGAGGTCTTCCAGCACGACGGCGGCGCGGTCGACTTCGTCGAGTTCCTCGCGCCCGACGCACCGGTCACGTCGACGTGGCAGCTCAAGGGCAGCGGCCACTTCACGGAGACCGTGCCGGTGCTGGACTCCCGCGGCCACATGTCCCCGCAGGAGGTGCAGCGCGACTGCGAGGTGGACGTGGCGCTGCGCTGGGGCGGCGGCTACGACACGGAGGTGCGCACCTTCGTCAACATCATCGCGACGCCCAAGGGCGGCTCCCACCTGTCCGGCTTCGAGCAGGGTCTGCTCAAGACGGTGCGCAAGCAGATCGAGACGAACGCGCGGCGACTGAAGGTCTCCACGAAGGACGCGGCCGAGCGCATCGAGAAGGACGACGTCCTCGCGGGCCTCACCGCGGTCGTCACGGTCCGCCTCGCGGAGCCGCAGTTCGAGGGACAGACCAAGGAGGTGCTCGGCACCGCACCCGTGCGGGCGATCGTCTCCCGCGTCGTCGAGAAGGAGCTGGGCGCCCTCCTCACGTCGTCCAAGCGGGACGAGAAGGCGCAGTCGGCGCTGCTGCTCGAGAAGGTCGTGGCCGAGATGCGCGCCCGCGTCACGGCGCGCAAGCAGAAGGAGATCTCGCGGCGCAAGAACGCCCTCGAGGCGTCGTCGCTGCCGGCGAAGCTCGCGGACTGCCGCAGCGACGACGTGAACCGCAGCGAGCTGTTCATCGTCGAGGGCGACAGCGCCCTCGGCACGGCCAAGCTGGCGCGCTCGAGCGACTTCCAGGCGCTGCTGCCGATCCGCGGCAAGATCCTCAACGTCCAGAAGGCGTCGATCAGCGACATGCTCCGCAACGCGGAGTGCGCCGCCATCATCCAGGTGCTCGGGGCCGGCTCCGGACGGTCCTTCGACCTCGACGCGGCCCGCTACGGCAAGATCGTGCTGATGACCGACGCCGACGTCGACGGCGCGCACATCCGCACCCTGCTGCTCACGCTCTTCTACCGCTACATGCGTCCGATGCTCGAGGCGGGCCGCGTGTTCGCCGCCGTCCCGCCGCTGCACCGGGTGGAGGTGCTGGGCAGCGGCCGACGCAAGAACGAGTACGTGTACACGTACTCGGAGGCCGAGCTCACCGCGACGCTGAAGAAGCTCGACCGTGCCGGCCGCCGGTACAAGGAGGACATCCAGCGGTACAAGGGGCTGGGGGAGATGGACGCGGACCAGCTCGCCGAGACCACCATGGACCCGCGGCACCGTACGTTGCGCCGCGTCACGGTGGAGGGCGCCGAGGCCGCGGAGCGGGTGTTCGAGCTGCTCATGGGCAGCGACGTCGCACCCCGCAAGGAGTTCATCGTCGCCGGGGCGAGCACGCTGGACCAGTCGCGGATCGACGCCTGACCTCGTCCGCATGGCGGCCCGAGCGGCGGGTGCGCCCCGGTGATGGGTACCCTCTGGCCGTGAAGACCGCAACGCGCCGGACGGCGCCACGACTGCTCGTACTCCTGCCCGCACTGGCCCTGACCTCGGGGGTCGTCGCCGGGTGCTCGGAGGGCGGCTCGTCGGACGGCGCGTCGCCGTCGGTCTCCGCATCGGTGGATGCGACCGAGCAGGTGGCCGAGAACGTCGGCAAGTTCTCCTACGAGGGCGAGGACGGCAAGACCGCTCTCGAGCTGCTGGAGGAGAAGGACCCGGACGCGCAGGTGCAGGGCGAGGGCGAGAACGCCTTCGTCACCGCGATCCGCGGTCGCGAGGCCGACCCGGAGACGGAGTTCTGGGGCCTGTACGTCGACGACGAGATGGCCCAGGTCGGCGCGGGCTCGCTCGAGACCAAGGACGGGCAGACCATCACCTGGAAGCTCGAGGAGATCGAGCAGTGACCGCCGTGACCTCGCGCCTGGAGGCTCCGCTGGCCGCCCGCGAGCTCGTGCACCGGTGGTGGCGGCCCGCGCTGGCCGTGCTGCTCGTCGCGGGCGCCGTCGTCTGGCGGCTGGTGAAGACCGATCTCGGCGCGCCGCCGAACCTCGAGCTCTCGACCGCGGCGGCGTTCGCCGCCGCGGGGCTGCTGCGCCACCGGCTCGCGATGCTCGCGCCGTTGGTCGTGGTCGCGGTGAGCGACGTCCTGCTCGGGAACTCCTCGGTGCTGGTGTTCACGTGGACCGCTTGGGCCGTGATCGGCGTCGGCGCCTGGTGGGCCGGCCGCACCCGGGGTGGCGCGGGACGCCTCGTCGCCGCGCTCGGCTTCGGCGTCGGCAGCTCCCTGTTCTTCTACCTGTGGACCAACGCGGGCGTGTGGTGGCTCGGCCGGGGCACGTTCTACCCCGCGGGCCTGGACGGGCTGCTGGCCAGCTACGTCGCCGGGCTGCCCTTCCTGCGCCCGATGCTGCTGGGCAACCTGGTGCTCGTGCCGCTCGCCGCGGGTCTCGTCGCGCTCGTGGCACGGCTCGAGCGGGCGTCCGTGCCGGGCGTCGGCGCGGTCGCCGCGCGATAGCCTCGACGGGAGCACACCCGACCGCCACGACAGGAGGCGACCGATGCCTGCCGACCGGATCCGGCGGATGCCCTTCGCCAGCGTGTACCCGCTCTACGTGCAGAAGGTGGAGCGCAAGGACCGCAGCACGGACGACCTCGACCGCGTCCTGACCTGGCTCACGGGCTACGACGACGGCGGCCTCGAGAGGGCCGTCGCCGACGAGGTGGACCTGGAGACGTTCTTCGCCCAGGCGCCCGCGATGAACCCGAACGCGTCACTCATCACCGGGGTGATCTGCGGTGTGCGCGTCGAGGACATCGACGACCCGCTGATGCAGCAGATCCGCTGGATGGACAAGCTCGTCGACGAGGTCGCCAAGGGCAAGAAGATGACGTCCATCCTGCGAGGGAGCGCGGCCGCCTAGCCTGTGGCCGGCGATCGATCGACGGCGCCGGTCCGGGATCAGCGGCGCGGCAGGCGCATGCCCATGGTCAGCCCCCACGGGTGGTGCTCCAGCGTGCGGAAGCCCAGGTGCTCGTAGAAGCCGATCGCGCGCACGTTGCGCCCGCCGACGCCGAGGTGGATGCCCGGCGCACCGGCCGCGGCGACGGCGTCGAGCACCGCCTCGAGCACGCGGCGTCCGCGGCCGCCGCCCTGCGCCTCGGGCAGGAGGTCCACGTGGAGGTGCGCAGGGAACTCGTCGAGCCACGGCGCCGTGGTGCGCGACGGCGCGTGGATCGCGCGCAGCAGCGGCGCGTCCGGCGACGCGTCGTCCTCCGCGGGGGCGGCATACCGCCGCCGCAGCGCCGGCCACCAGCTCTCCTCGCAGCGGCGCTCGAAGTCCGCGGTGCTCGCCGTGGCCACGCAGTACCCGAGGGGCGTGCCGTCCTCCCGCCGCAGGACGCGCGCCAGGTCGGGCTCCAGCTCGAGGTACGCGCCGAGGTAGACGTGGCCGAGCAGGTTGCCGTCGGCGTACATCCCGGTGGCGTCCTCGCCCGAGTCGCCCGTGCGCAGGCACACGTCGTAGAGGGCATCGCGGTCGGTGGGCCGGTAGCGGTCCACGGCGATCGCCTGGTGGGGCCCCGTGGGCATGACGTCCTGACCGGTCTGCGGCGTGCTCATGCTCGTATCGTCCCTGGTTGCACGCCCGACGTCGAACCTGGTCGACCCGACAGAGCACGCCCCAGGACTCACACCGAGAAGTACTTCGCCTCGGGGTGGTGGAAGACGAACGCGTCGGTGGACTGCTCGGGGTGCAGCTGCAGCTCGTCGGACAGCGTCACGCCGACGCGCTCCGGCCGCAGCAGCTCGACCACCTTGCGGCGGTCCTCCATGTCCGGGCAGGCGGGGTAGCCGAGGGAGAACCGGGCGCCGCGGTACTGCAGCTTGAAGAGGCCCTCGACGTCGGTGGGCTCCTCGCCGGAGAATCCGAGCTCGTCGCGCACGCGGGAGTGCCAGAACTCGGCGAGCGCCTCGGTGAGCTGGACGGACAGGCCGTGCAGCTCCATGTACTCGCGGTAGGCGTTCGCCTCGAAGAGCTTCGCGGTGTGGCCCGAGACGGTGTCGCCCACGGTGACGAGCTGCACGGGCAGCACGTCGAACCGGCCGGTCTCCTCGGCGAACGACCGCGGCCGCACGAAGTCGGCGAGACACAGGTGCCGGTCGCGGCGCTGGCGCGGGAAGTGGAACCGCAGCCGCTCGGTGCCCGGCTCGCCGCCGGAGCCGCCGTCGGGCCCGTCGTGGTGCGCCACCACGACGTCGTCGCCCTCGGACCACACGGGGAAGTACCCGTACACGACGGTCGGGTCCATGATCTGGTCGGTCCGCACGCGCTCGAGCCACGCGGCCAGCCGCGGCCGGCCCTCGGACTCGACGAGCTCCTCGTACGAGGCACCGTCCTCGCCTCGACCGGGCTTGAGCCCCCACTGGCCCATGAACGTCGCACGCTCGTCGAGGAACGCCGCGTAGTCGGCGAGCTGGACGCCCTTGACCACGCGGGTGCCCCAGAACGGGGGTTCGGGCACGGGGTTGTCGGCGGCGACGTCGGAGCGCGCCGGCAGGTCCTCCGGCGCCGTCTCGGTGACGGTGACGACACCGTGCCGGCGCTTGCGGAGCGCGGGCAGGCCCACGGACTCCGGGTCGGCGCCGCGCGCGATGGCGACGAGCGGCTCCATGAGCCGCAGCCCCTCGAACGCGTCCTTCGCGTACCGCACGGTGCCGGGGAACGCGGAGGCGAGGTCGTCCTCGACGTACGTGCGGGTGAGGGCCGCGCCGCCGAGCAGCACGGGCCAGCGCTTCTCCAGCCCGCGGGAGACCAGCTCCGCGAGGTTCTCCTTCATCACGACCGTCGACTTCACGAGCAGGCCGGACATCCCGATGACGTCGGCGTCGTGCTCCTCGGCGGCCTCGATCATCGCGCTGACCGGCTGCTTGATGCCGATGTTCACGACCGTGTAGCCGTTGTTGGTGAGGATGATGTCGACGAGGTTCTTGCCGATGTCGTGCACGTCCCCGCGCACGGTGGCCAGCACGACCGTCCCCTTGGAGCGGTCCTCGCCGCCCTCGACCTTCTCCATGTGCGGCTCGAGCAGCGCCACCGCGGTCTTCATCACCTCGGCGGACTGGAGCACGAACGGCAGCTGCATCTGGCCGGAGCCGAACAGCTCGCCCACGACCTTCATGCCGCCCAGCAGGTGGGTGTTGACGATGTCGAGGGCCTTCATGCCGTCGGCGAGCGCCTCGTCGACGTCCTCCTCCAGGCCCTTGCGCGCGCCGTCGACGATGCGGCGCTCGAGCCGTTCGCCGACGGGCAGCGCGGCGAGCTCGGCGGCGCGCTGGTCGCGCAGGGCGGTGGCGTCGACCCCCGAGAACAGCTCGAGCAGGTGCGCCAGCGGGTCATGGACGAGGTTGCCCTCGTCGTCGTAGCGGCGCCGGTCCCACACCAGGTCCTCCGCCGCCTCCCACTGCTCGTCGGGGATGGCGTTGCGCGGCAGGATCTTCGCCGCGTGCACGATGGCGGAGTCCAGGCCCGCCTGCGTCGCCTCGTGCAGGAACACCGAGTTCAGCACCGTGCGTGCGGCCGGGTTCAGGCCGAACGACACGTTGGAGACGCCGAGCGTGGTGTGCACGCCGGGGAAGCGGGTGGTGATCTCGCGGATCGCCTCGATCGTCTCGATGGCGTCGCGCCGCGTCTCCTCCTGGCCCGTCGCGATGGGGAAGGTCAGGGCGTCGACGATGATGTCGTCCACCCGCATGCCCCAGTCGCCCGTGAGCTGCTCGACGAGGCGGGTGGCGATCGCGACCTTGCCGTCCTTGGTGCGCGCCTGGCCCTCCTCGTCGATGGTCAGCGCGACGACGGCGGCCCCGTGCTCCTGCACGAGCGGCATGATCTTCGCGTAGCGGGAGCCCGGGCCGTCGCCGTCCTCGAAGTTCACCGAGTTCACGACGCCGCGCCCGCCGAGCAGCTCGAGCCCTGCCTGCAGCACGGCCGGCTCGGTCGAGTCGATCACCAGCGGCAGCGTGGAGGCCGACGCCAGCCGCGAGACGACCTCGCGCACGTCCGCCACGCCGTCGCGCCCCACGTAGTCGATGCAGACGTCCAGCAGGTGCGCGCCGTCGCGCGTCTGGGCGCGCGCGATGTCGACGACGTCGTCCCAGCGGCCCTCGAGCATCGCCTCACGGAACGCCTTGGAGCCGTTGGCGTTGGTGCGCTCGCCGATCGCCAGGTACGACGTGTCCTGGCGCAGGTCGGTGTGGGAGTAGAGGGACGCGACGCCGTTCTCGCGCTGCGGGTCCCGGGCGGGCAGCTCCCGGCCCCGCACGGCCTCGACCACCTGGCGCATGTGCTCGGGCGTCGTGCCGCAGCACCCGCCGACCAGGCCGAGCGCGAACTCCTGCACGAACTGCGTGTGCGCGGCGGCGAGCTCCTGCGGCGTCAGCGGGTAGACGGCGCCGTGAGGTCCGAGCTCCGGCAGGCCCGCGTTGGGCATGCAGGTGACCGGCACCTCGGAGTGCCGCGCGAGGTGGCGCAGGTGCTCGCTCATCTGGTCCGGGCCGGTGGCGCAGTTCAGGCCGATCGCGTCGACGCCGATCGCCTGCAGCGTGGTGAGCGCCGCGCCGATCTCCGAGCCCATGAGCATGGTGCCGGTGGTCTCGACGGTGACGGAGACGATGACCGGCACGTCGCGGCCGACCTCCGCGATCGCGTCGTGGCAGCCCGTGACCGCCGCCTTCGCCTGCAGCAGGTCCTGGCTGGTCTCCACCAGCAGCGCGTCCGCGCCGCCCTCGAGCAGCCCGGCCGCCTGCTCGGCGAACGTCGTGCGCAGGTGCGCGTACGTGGTGTGGCCGAGGCTCGGCAGCTTGGTGCCCGGGCCCATCGAGCCGAGCACCCAGCGCGGGTGGTCGGCGGTGGCGAAGGCGTCCGCGCGCCCGCGGGCCAGGGCGGCGCCCGCCCGGGCGAGCTCGCGGATCCGGTCGTCGATGCCGTAGTCGGACAGGTTCGACCAGTTGGCGCCGAAGGTGTTGGTCTCGATCGCGTCGACGCCCACCTCGAGGTACTCGTCGTGCACGGCGCGGATGATGTCGGGCCGCGACACGTTGAGGATCTCGTTGCAGCCCTCGTGCCCCTCGTAGTCGTCGAGGGTGGGGTCCGCGGCCTGGATCATCGTGCCCATGGCCCCGTCGGCCACCACGACGCGCGTGCGCAGGGCCTCGCGCAGGGCGGTGGAGCGGGCGTCGGCGGCGGCGGGGTCGAGCGTGGTCGTCACCCGTGCAGCGTAACGGCGCGCGGCGCCGCTCGGACGGCGCGTCCACCGTCGCGAGCGGGCCCCGCGGGCCCGGCTCAGAGCAGCGGAGCGCCGTTCACGGTGAGCAGGATCGAGTACACCGACGTGGACGCCGTGACGAAGAGGCGGTTGCGCTTGCGGCCGCCGAAGGCGAGGTTCGAGACCTCCTCGGGCAGGTGGAGCCGCCCGAGGAGCGTGCCGTCGGGGTCGAGGACGTGCAGGGCCTCCCCGGCGGCCACCCAGACGCGGCCCGCCGTGTCGACGCGCACGCCGTCCGGCCCGCCGTCGAGCTCGGCGAGGACGTCCCCGCCCGTGAGTCGTCCGCCGTCGACGTCGAAGGCCCGCAGGTGCCGGCGTTGCGTGTCCGCGACGTACAGCCGCTGCCCGTCGACGGAGAACGCCAGTCCGTTGGGGCGCTCGAGGTCCGTCGCGACGGCGGCCACCTCGCCCGTGCGCGGGTCGACCCGGTAGACGTGGCAGCCGTCGATCTCCGGCTCCGCGCGCTCGCCCTCGTAGTCGCTCGTGATCCCGTACGGCGGGTCGGTGAACCAGACCGCGTCGTCGGCCGACACGACGACGTCGTTGGGGCTGTTGAGGCGCCGGCCCTGCCACCGGTCGGCGAGGACCGTCGTGAACCCGTCGTGCTCCGTGCGCACCACGCGCCGCGGACCCTGCTGGCACGCGACGACGCGGCCCTGCCGGTCGATCGTGCGCCCGTTGGCGTAACCGGCGGGGGAGTCGAAGACGCTCACCGAGCCGTCCGTCTCGTCCCAGCGCAGCACCCGGTCGTTGGGGATGTCGCTGAACAGCAGGTAGCGGCCCGCGGGGACGTACAGCGGTCCCTCGGTCCAGCGCGCGCCGGTCCAGAGGCGCTCGAGGCGGCTGTCGCCGCGCACGGCGGCGAACCGCGGGTCGAGGAGCTCGTACACGGCGGGGACGGTCTCGGTCATCGCACGCTCCGTTGCGGTCGGTGCAGGTCAGGACGGTGCACCGTGCCACACGGCCGCCGCCCCGGACAAGCGCCGGCGGACGAAAAGGCCGTGCGGGGGGCCCCGGCGGTGCCTACCGTGTGGCCCATGGCGACCCCTGCCCCCGCCCCGCTCGCGCCCCTCGCGGAGCGCGCTGGCGCCCCGTCCGTCCTGCCGCCGCTCACGGCCGGCGGGCTGACCTGGCGCCCCGCGACCCGCGACGACGCCGGCGCCCTGCTCGACCTGCGCAACACGGTCGCGGAGGCGGACCGCGAGCCGTACCGGGAGACGCTGGACGAGCTGCTCGAGATCCTCGACGCACCGTGGCGCCGGCTCGTGACCGACTCGGTCGTGGGGCTCGACGCCGACGGTCTGCTGCGCGCCTACGGCTACGTCGAGACCATGCCCGGCGACACCAGCCGGGTGCGGGCGTTCCTGTGGGGGGCCGTGCACCCCGACCGCCGCGGGGAGGGCATCGGCCGGGAGCTGTTCGCCTGGCAGGAGGCACGGGCCCGCCAGATGCTCGCCGCCTCCGGCGCGAGCGTCCCCGGCCGGATCGGGGGGTTCCTCGAGGACACGGCCCCGGCCCCGAAGGTGCGGCTGTACGAGCGTGCGGGCTTCACGCCGCGCCGCTTCTACTCCGACCTCGAGCGCGACCTGCGCGACCTCGACGCGCACCCCGTGCCCGATGTCGCGCTCGACGGGCTCCGGCTCGTGCCGCTCGCCGACGACCTCGACGAGCCCGCCCGCCTGGCCCACAACGACGCGTTCCGCGACCACTGGGGCAGCGAGCCGCAGACCCCGGAGCAGTGGCGGAGCGGGCGCTCGACCTATGCCCCCGAGTGGTCGTTCGTGGTCGTGGACCCTGCGCCGGACGTCGCCGCCCTCCTGGCCGACCCGCGCACCGACGGCGAGACGGCGGCCGCGCTGCGGGCGGGTGAGCCGCTCGTCGTCGGCTACCACGTCGCGGCCCGGTTCACGGCGGACTTCGCGGTGCGCGGCCACCCGTTCGGCTACACGGAGATCCTCGGCGTGCGCCGCGCCTACCGCGGCCGCAAGGTCGCCGTCGCGCTGCTCGCCGCCGGCATGCGGGCGTTCGCCGCCGACGGCATGGCGGTCGCCGCGCTCGACGTCGACACCCAGAACCCGAGCGGCGCCCACGGCCTGTACGCGAGCCTGGGGTACACCGAGCGGCACGGCTCGCGCCTGGTGACGATCGAGCTCTGACCGGCGGACGGGTCTCACCCGACGGCGGGTTTCGGACTGACGTCCCGGGGCCCTAGGCTGCCCCGCGTGACCGACGTCGTTCATCCCGGGCTGCTCCCGGCGCCGCCGCAGCGGCTCCTGCCCACCGTCACCTCCCGCGCGGCCGCCGTCGCGCTGGCGATGCTCACCGTGCTGCACCTCGTGGCCCAGGTGGCCGAGGCCAGCACCTGGGCGCGGGTCACCCAGGTCTGCCTGATGCCCCTGCTCGCCGTGACGCTCTGGTGCGCCACGCCCGCACCGCGCTCGCGGCTGGTGCGCCTGGTCGCCGTGGCCCTCGGCCTGTCCTGGCTGGGGGACACGGCGCCCGCGGCGTTCGAGGGTGATGCCGCGTTCCTCGTCATGGTGGGCTTCTTCCTGCTCGCCCAGGGTGCCTACGTCGTCGCGTTCTGGCCGACCCGGCGGGCGAGCGTCGTGCGCCGGCCGGCGCTCCTCGCGCCCTACGTCCTCGCGGCCGTGGCGCTCGTCGTGGCCTGCGCCCCGGGTGCGCCCGGGCTGCTGCTGGCCGCCGTGGTCGTCTACGGGGTCTGCCTGGTGGCGATGGCGGTGCTCGCCACGGGCGTGCACCCGCTGGCCGGCGCCGGCGGCGTCGTCTTCCTGGCGTCGGACGCCATGATCGCGCTGGGCGCCTTCACCGGCTGGTTCGACCCGCCCGCCTCCGGCTTCTGGGTGATGCTCACCTACGTCGCGGGTCAAGCGCTCCTGGTGGCCGGGGTGCTCGCCTGCAGCTGCAACCAGCTGTCGGGCTCGGGGACGGGCATGAAGCCGGCGCGCTCGTAGATGCGCCGGCCCTGGTCGGACGCGCGCAGCAGGACCCGCTTCAGCCCGAGGGACTCGACGTCGGCCAGCGCGCCCGCGACGACGGCGCGGCCCAGCCCGTGCCCCCGGTGCGCGGGGTCGACGATCACGTCCGCGAGCCAGCCGAACGTCGCGCCGTCCGTGACCAGGCGGGCGTAGGCGGCGAGGTCGCCCGTCGCGGCGAGGACGCCGTAGCTCCGGGACCCCGCCATGGCGGCGCGCTGCTGCTCGCGGGAACGGCCGGCGGCCCAGTACGCGTGCGCAGCGAGCAGCTCGTGCACCCGGTCGGCGTCGATCCGCTCGGGGGCGGTGGTGAAGACGTAGCCGTCGGGCAGGTGGAGGTCGGGGAGGTCGAGGTCCGGCAGATCGAGGTCGGGCATGGCGGCAGTGAAGCAGCCGACGTGTCGGAGGTCACGCCTAATCTCGGGACATGGACATCATCCTCGTACCCGGGTTCTGGCTCGACGGATCGGCCTGGGACGACGTCGTCCCGGTGCTCGCGGCGGCGGGCCACACGCCCCACGCCGTCACCCTGCCGGGACTGGAATCGGTGGACGCCGACCGCTCCGGCATCCGCCTGGCGGACCACGTGGACACCGTGGTCGCCGCGATCGACGCCGTCCCGGGCGACGCGCCCGTCGCGCTCGTGGGGCACTCCGCCGGCGGAGGGCTCGTGTACGCGGCCTCCGACCGGAGTCCGGACCGGGTCGCCCGCGTGGTGTACGTCGACTCGGGGCCGTTCGCCGAGGGCCAGGCCGTGAATGCCGACCTCCCGGCCGACGTCGTCGACCACGAGCTGCCCGCATGGAGCGAGTTCGAGGAGCAGGACCTCGTCGGGCTCGACGACGAGGTCCGCGCACGGTTCCGGGACCGTGCCGTGCCGCAGCCCGGCGGGACGGTCCGCGAGGGCCACCACCTCGGCGACGACGCGCGCCGGCTCGACGTCCCGACGACGGTGATCGCCTGCGAGATGCCCGGCGAGGTGCTGCGGGGCCTGATGGCCGAGGGTCACCCGTTCGTGGCCGAGCTGGCGCGCCTGCACGACTACGAGATCGTCGACCTGCCCACGGGCCACTGGCCGATGTTCTCGCGCCCCGCCGACCTGGGCACCGCGATCGTCGCCGCGGTCGACCGCTAGCGGACCGGGCGGGCGCGGCCGCGGGGGCCGACGGCACGGAGCGCGGTCGTGAACGCGTCGTCGGACGAGGTGGTCGCGACCGGGGTGCGCACACCGTCGCGGGCCTCGTCCCAGGACGCGTACCCGCCCAGCGCGACGTCCTGCCAGGTCGGCACACGCTGGCCCGGGAGGTCGGGCCGCCGGGCCTCGACGCGGCGGCGGTGCTCGGCGGCGTCCGCGAGCACGGTCTCGAGCACGACGGGGCGTGCCCCGGCGGCCCGCGCGGTGTCGGCCCAGGCCGACCGGGACTCCGGCACCGGGCAGACGGCGTCCACCACGACGTCGCCGCCGAGCTCGAGGTTGGACCGGGCGAGCAGGTGCGCGACCGCGTAGCCCTCGGGTCCGGCGGAGCGGGCGTCGCCGGTGCCGAGCGCCGCCTCGATCGCGTCGACCCGCACGTAGGCGGCGCGCAGCGCCCGGGCGAGACGCCGCGCCAGCGTGGTCTTGCCCGTGCCGGGGCGGCCCGTCACGACCACGAGGACGGGTACGTCGTCCGGCTCGGCGACGGGGCCCGCGCTCATGCCCGGCCGTCAGCCGATCGCGGCGACGGGCGCGGGCAGCGGCTGGCCCGAACCGTCGCGGCGGTCGGTGCTCTCCGGCAGCTCGGCCGGCTGACCGGCGCCGCCCACGGCGCGGGCGGGCCCTTCGCCCACCCAGGCCAGGACGAGGCCGTCCTCGCCCTTGAGGAAGCGGTGCGCGCGCACCCCGCCGGTGCCGCGCCCCTTGCCGGGGTACAGCTCGTACGGCGTGACCTTCGCAGAGCCGCCGCCCGTGCCGGGCAGCGCGCCCGACGTCCCCGCCACCGTGACGACCGTGTGCAGGTCGCGGGTCGCGGCCCTCGCGACGCCGAAGAAGACGACCTGCTGGCCCGCACCGAGGCGGATGCCCGCCATGCCGGCCGCGGCCCGGCCCTGCGGGCGCACCGCGGAGGCGTCGAAGTGCAGCAGGCTCGCGTCGGAGGCGACGAAGACGAGCTCGTCGTCCTCGCCGACCGGGCTCGCACCGACCACACGGTCGCCGTCCTTGAGGGCGATGACGTCCCACTCGTCGCGGTTCGCGGGCACGTCGCCCGCGGCGACGCGCTTGACGACGCCGTTCGCGGTGCCGAGGGCCAGGGTGGGCGCGTCGTCGTCCAGCGAGACCACGGCCAGGGCGGTCTCGCCGGGCGCGAGCGCGACCAGCTCGCTCACCGGGATCCCGCCCGAGAGGGACGGCGGGCCGTCGACCGGGGGGAGCGCGGGAAGGTCGAGCGCGGACACCCGCAGGAGACGGCCCGCGGACGTCACGAGACCGACGTCGCCGCGCGTCGTGGTGGCGACGTCCCCGCGCATCGCGTCGTGGGCGTGCCGGCGCCCGGCGCGCTCGAGGGGCGCGTCCGCGGCCTCGCCCGAGGTGCGGGCCAGCAGCCCGGTGGCCGACAGGAGCGCCCGGGTGGGGGAGTCCGCGATCTCCAGGCTGATGGCCGGCGCCTTGCTGCGGCCGTTCGTCGCCGCCGGGGCGGTGGCGCCGCCGGCCGAGTCGAGCAGCACGGTGCGGCGCGGGGTGCCGTAGGTCGAGGCGACCTCGCCCATCTCGGCGCTGACGACGGCGCGCAGGCGCGCGTCGTCGGCGAGGATCTCCTGGAGCTCGGCGATCTCGCGCTCCAGCTCCGACTGCTCCTTCTCCAGCTCGATGCGGGAGAACTTGGTGAGGCGGCGCAGCTGGAGATCGAGGATGTACGTGGCCTGGGGCTCCGAGAGGTCGAAGACGCTCATGAGGCGCTCGCGCGCGGCGCCCGCGTCGTCGGAGGTGCGGATGACCTGGATGACCTCGTCGATGTCGACGATGGCCAGCAGCAGGCCCTCGACCAGGTGCAGGCGCTCCTGCCGCTTGGCGAGCCGGAAGGTCGAGCGGCGGCGCACGACGTCGATCCGGTGGGCCACCCACACCCGCAGCAGCTCGAGGAGGCCGAGCGTGCGCGGCTGCCCGTCGACGAGGGCCACGTTGTTGATGCCGAACGAGTCCTCGAGCGGGGTGGTGCGGTACAGCTGCTCGAGCACGGCGTCGGGGTCGAAGCCGGTCTTCACCTCGACGACCAGGCGCAGCCCGTGGGTGCGGTCGGTGAGGTCCTGGACGTTGGTGACGCCCTGGATCTTCTTGGCCTTCACGCCGTCGGCGATCTTCTCGATCACCTTCTCCGGGCCGACGCCGTAGGGCAGCTCGGTGACCACGATGCCCTTGCGGCGGGGCGTGACGTTCTCGACGCGCGCCGTCGCGCGCGTGCGGAACGTGCCGCGCCCCGTGCGGTAGGCGTCGCGCACGCCGTCGAGCCCGACGATCTTGCCGCCCGAGGGCAGGTCGGGGCCGGGCACGAAGCGCATGACGTCGTCGAGCGTCGCGTCGGGGTTCGTGATGAGGTGCTGGGCGGCGGCCACGACCTCGACGAGGTTGTGCGGCGCCATGTTCGTCGCCATGCCGACCGCGATGCCGGACGAGCCGTTGACCAGCAGGTTCGGCACCGCGGACGGCAGCACCGAGGGCTGCGTGAGCTTGTTGTCGTAGTTCGGGACGAAGTCGACGACGTCCTCGTCGAGCCCCGCGGTCATCGCCATCGACGGCGGGGCGAGCCGGGCCTCGGTGTACCGCGGAGCGGCCGGGCCGTCGTCGAGCGAGCCGAAGTTCCCGTGCCCGTCGACCAGCGGCAGGCGCATCGAGAAGTCCTGCGCGAGGCGCACCAGCGCGTCGTAGATCGCGGTGTCACCGTGCGGGTGCAGCTTGCCCATGACCTCGCCGACCACGCGCGACGACTTCACGTGCGCGCGGTCGGGCCGCAGGCCCATGTCGGACATCATGTAGAGGATCCGGCGGTGCACCGGCTTGAGGCCGTCGCGGGCGTCTGGCAGGGCGCGCGAGTAGATGACGGAGTACGCGTACTCGAGGAACGACGTCTCCATCTCCGCCGCGACGTCGATGTCGACGATCTTCTCGTCGAACGGCTCGTCGGTGGCGGGTGCGCTGCTGCTCTTGCGCGCCATGCGGTGCGGCTCCTGAGTTCGATGGACGGCTCGGCGGGACGGCCGGTGGGGTTCGCGGTCGGGCGTCCCTCGCGGACGGCACCAGACTCTAGTCGCCGGCGCCCACAGGGCCGCGCAGGCGCGGCGACGCGCCCGCGTCACAGGGCCCGGATAGCCTGCACGGGTGGACGCACCCGACACTCCGGACGCCCGGCCGGCGGCTGGGCAGGACGCTCGGCCGGACCCTGGGTACCCGGTCGCGTGGGAGGCCGACGTCGTGCTGCGCGACGGCACGACCATGCACGTGCGCCCCCTGCGGCCTGACGACGCCGACGCGATCCAGCGCTTCCAGGAGGCGCAGTCCGAGCGGTCCGCGTACTTCCGCTTCTTCGCGCCGGTGCGCCGGCTGACGGACCGCGAGCTGAACCGCCTCACCCACCTCGACCAGCGCGACCGGGTGGCCCTGGTCGCGGTGCGGCCCGGCGCCGACGACGCGGGCCGCCCGCGCGAGGACGTGCTCGGCGTCGCCCGGTACGACAAGGTCACGCCCACGGAGGCGGAGGTGGCCTTCAACATCGCCGACGCGATGCAGGGCAAGGGCCTCGGCTCGGTGCTCCTCGAGCACGTCGCCGCGGCGGCGCGCGAGCGCGGGGTGCGGCGCTTCACCGCGGACGTGCTGCCGCAGAACTCGTCGATGCTCGCCGTCTTCCGCGACGCCGGGTACGCGGTGAGCCAGCACCTCGACGACGGCGTGGTCACGGTGGCCTTCGACCTCGACCCCACGGAGCGCTCCCGCGAGGTGATGGCGGACCGCGAGCACCGCGCGGAGGCGCGCTCGATGCAGGCGCTGCTGTCCGCCCGCCGGGTCCTGCTCGTCGGACCCGGCCCGGCGGGGCCCGGCGGAGCGACGCCGGAGCACCACCTCGCGCAGCGGGTCGTCGACGCCGCGGCGACCGACCCGGGGGACAGCCGGCTCACGGTGCTCGACGCCCCCGGTCCGGTCCCGGACGCCCCGGGGCTCGCGGTCGCCGCGTCGTGGGACGACGCGCTCGGGGCCGGCGACGAGGCGAGCGACGGGGACGCGCGCGACGACGGCGTCGACCTCGCGCTCCTGGCGGTGCCGCCGGACGCCGCCGTCGACGCGGTGCGGCGCCTGGCCGGTCGCGGCGCGCGCGGCGTCGTCGTGCTGGCCGCCGGGTACGCGGAGACCGGGCCGGATGGCCTGGCCCGGCAGCGCGAGCTGGTGCGCGCCGCGCACGCGGGCGGGATGCGGGTGATCGGCCCCGCGTCGTTCGGCCTGCTCACCACGACGCCGGGCGCGCGGCTGCACGCGAGCCTCGCGGAACGGACGCCCCGGGCCGGCGTGGTCGGCATGTTCTGCCAGTCGGCGCCCGCCGCCGTCACGCTCACGCGGACGCTCGAGCGGCGCGGCCTGGGCGTCTCGGCGCTGCTGTCCGCGGGGCATCGCGCCGACGTGTCGGGCAACGACCTCATGCAGTACTGGCAGGACGACGCGCGCACCGCCGTCGTCTGCCTCTACCTCGAGTCCATCGGCAACCCCCGCAAGTTCTCCCGGATCGCGCGCCGGCTGGCCGGGGTCAAGCCCGTCGTCGTGGTCGTGGCGGGCCGGTCGGGCCAGGTCGTGCCCCCGGGGCACGCCGTGCGCGCCACGCGGGCGCCGCGTCGCCTGCTCGACGAGATGCTGCGGCAGTCCGGCGTGATCCGGGCCGAGAACACCCACCAGCTCATGGACGTCGCGCAGGTGCTCGCGCACCAGCCGCTGCCGACCGGCGGCAGGGTAGGCATCCTCGCGTCGTCCGCCGCGCTCGCGGCCCTCGTGGCCGAGGCCGCGGCCGCCGCGGGCCTCGTCGTCGCGGCGTCCTCCGACTTCCTGCCGCCGGACGCCACCGACGAGCAGATCGCGCAGGTGACCGGTGCGCTCTACGCGCCCGGGGCGTGCGACGTCGTCGTCGCCGTCGACGTGCCCGTCGTCGTGCCGCGCACCGGGGCCGTGGCGCGCGCCGTCGCCGAGGCCGCCGCGCGGACCGGGCGCACCACCGTCGCGTCGATGCTCGGCCTCAGCGGCCTGCCCGACGAGCTCGCGGCCACGGGCCCCGACGGCACGCCCGTGCGGATCCCCGCGTTCTCCACGCCGGAGGACGCGGTGACGGCGCTCGGCAAGGTCGTGACGTACGCGCGCTGGCGCACGGAGGACCGCGGCACCCACGTGCGGCCCGAGGGCATGGACGCGCGGCGGGCGCGCAAGCTCGTCGAGCGCTGGCTCGCCGACGCCGAGGGCGGTGAGGGGCGGGCGCTCACGCAGGACGAGACGGCGGAGCTGCTCGACTGCTACGGCGTGCGGCTCTGGCGCTCGCGGACCGTGCGCACGGCGGACGAGGCCGTCGCGGCGGCCGACGAGCTCGGCTGGCCGGTAGCCCTCAAGACCGCCTCGACGGCGCTGCGCCACCGCACCGACCTGGGCGGGGTGCGCCTGGACATCGCCGACGCGGCCGAGCTGCGTGCCGACGTCGAGCGCATGCGGCAGGTCGCGCTGGACGTCCTGGGGGAGGACCAGCCCGCCATGGAGGTGCAGCCGATGGCGCCCGTCGGGGTGCCGTGCGTCATCCGCTCGGGCGAGGACCCGCTGTTCGGCCCGAAGGTGTCGTTCGGCCTCGCGGGCGACGCGACGGACCTCCTCGACGACGTGGCCTACGGCATCCCGCCGCTGACGGACGTCGACGTGGCCGCGATGGTGCGCACGGTGCGCGCGGCGCCGCGGCTGTTCGGGTACGGCGGCGCGCCGGAGGCGGACATCGACGCGCTCGAGGACGTGCTCGCGCGCGTGTCCGTGCTGGCGGACGACCTGCCCGAGCTCGCGTCGCTGGAGCTGTACCCCGTCGTCGTCGGCTCGGTCGGGGTGAGCGTGCTGCACGCCGTCGTCCGGCTGCGGTCGGCGGCGCAGCGCGCGGACGCGCCGCGCCGCGCCCTGCCGGGCTGACGTGCCGGAACGCGGGGACGGCACCGGCTGGGGACGGCGGTGGCCACGGCCGCCGGGGCGGTGGGAGAATGCGCGGGTGCCGCATGCCACCGCCCGCGAGAACCTCCGTACCGAACTGTCCGCCCACGTGCGCCGGGCCGGGTACTACCCGGACCTCGTGGAGGACGTCCTCGACGTCGCGCTCGCCGACGAGGACGTGCTCGCCCACCTCGTCCAGGCCGAGACCACCTTCGACGACGCCGTGCGCCGGCACCTCACCGTGCTGGCCCTCACGCCCACCCGCCTCGTCACCGCGCACGTCGACGACCACGAGGGCGACGCCGCCCACCCGTCGTCGGCCGCCGCGACCACGGAGGCCGTGCCGCTGAGCGAGATCCGGTCGGTCGCCCTCACGCACATCGTCGCCGAGCCGGCGGAGCACCGCCCCGGGGACAGCGCGTCCGAGCTCACGCTCGCCATCGGCTGGGGCGCCGTCTCCCGCGTCGACCTCGAGCCCGTGCAGTGCCCGGACCCGAACTGCGAGGCCGACCACGGGCTCACCGGCCAGCTCACGCCCGACGACGTCGTCGTGCGCGTCAGCGGTGCCGCGGAGGGTCGGGACGCCCTGCGCCGCGCGATCGCGTTCTCGCGCTCCCTGTCGGCGGCGACCGGGACGGGCGGGCGCGCCGCCCGATGACGGCGACCCTCGCGCTGCCGGACGGCCTCCTCGCCCCCTCCTACGGGAAGGGCTCCCTCGCCGCCGTGCTGCCCGCCGTCGCGGGCTCCCTCGGGGCGGACCTCACGACCGCGACCGGGCTGCGGTCGGCGAACTGCCGCGACGCGCTCGGGCTGCCTTCCGGCGTCCGCCGGGCGGTCGTCGTCCTCGTCGACGGCCTGGGCCTGGCCAACCTCGCCGAGCGTGGCGGGCACGCCCCGTTCCTGCGCTCGCTGGCCGCGGACGGCCGGTCGGTGCTGTCGAGCTTCCCCTCGACGACGGCGGCGGCGCTCGCGACGTTCGGCACGGGCACGGCCCCGGGCCGCACCGGGCTCCTGGGCTACACGCAGCGCAACCCCGCCACGGGCGGCCTCGCCACCACCGTGTCCTGGACCGAGCAGTCGGACCCGTACCGGCGTACCAAGCTCTCCGGTCCGATGCGTGCCGAGCCCGAGGACGTGCAGCGCGAGCCGACGGTGCTCGAGACGCTCGTGCGGCGCGGGGTGCGCGTCACCTCGCCCGGGCCCGCGCGGTTCGCGGGCTCCGGGATGACGCGCGCGGCGCTGCGCGGCCCGCGCTACGCGGCCGCCGAGGGGCTCGACGCCCAGGTGGGCACCACGGTGCGCGAGCTGCGCGAGCCCGGCCTCGTGTACCTCTACCACGGTGCCGTCGACAAGGCGGGCCACCAGCACGGTCCGCAGTCGTGGCAGTGGGGCGACGCTCTCGAGGAGACGGACTCCGAGCTGCGCCGCCTGGTGCGCTCCGTCCCGAAGGGCACGCTCGTCGTCGTCACGGCCGACCACGGTCAGGTGACGGCGGACCTGTCCCACCAGCACGACGTCGCCGCCCGGCCGGAGCTCGCGCGCGACGTCGCCCTCCTCGGCGGGGAGCCGCGCGCCGGCCACGTGTACGTCGCTCCCGGCGCCGACCCCCGGGACGTCGCGGACCGCTGGGCCGCGGTGCTCGGGGACGACGCCCTCATCGTGCTGCGCGACGACGCGGTCGCGGCCGGATGGCTGGGTCCCGTGGCCGACCACGTGCTGCCCGCGGTGGGCGACGTCCTGGTCGCGGCGCGCGGGGCGGCGACGGTCGTCGACTCGCGTCTGCACCCGTCCGGCGCCCGCGAGATGCCGGGCGTGCACGGGTCGCTCACGCCCGCGGAGATGGTCGTGCCGCTGCTGGTCGCGCAGGCGTAGCCCCGGCGGTCGTCGCCCTCGCACGCGGCACGAGCACGGCACGAGCACGGCACGAGCACGGCACGAGCACGGCACGAGCACGGCACGAGCACGGCACGGAAAGCCGTGGCGCGCCCGCCTCGCGGGTGTCACGATGCCGAGATGGAGCCCCGCGAGCAGGACCCTGCGACCGAGTCCCGTTGGACCCGCGCCACCGTCTACCCCGACATGTGGGTGGACCCGGACGACGACCCGCGCGAGAGCGACGTCGAGCTGGTCGACGAACGGGCGATCCTGCTCGACTCGCTCCGCTCGTACCGGCTCACCGTCGAGATGAAGTGCGCCGACCTGGACGCCGAGCAGCTCGCCCGCCGCTCGGTGCCGCCGTCGACGATGTCGCTGCTCGGACTGGTGCGCCACCTCACGGAGGACGAGCGGCACGTGCGCCGCATCATGACCGGCGAGGACGCGCCGTGGCTGTACCGCAGCGAGACGCACCGCGACGGCGACTGGGACGGCGCGGTGGCCGACCCCGCCGTCGTCGCGGAGGCGTTCCGGAGCTGGCACGAGGAGATGGCCGCCACCGACCGCATGGTCGACGGCTTCGACGACCTCGGCAGCACGAACGCCGGCTTCTCCGACCTGGGCGCGGAGCCGGGCGGCGAGATCTCGCTGCGCGAGCTGCTGCTCGGCCACGTCGAGGAGTACGCGCGGCACTGCGGGCACGCGGACCTGCTGCGGGAGTGCGTGGACGGGCGCGTCGGGCAGTAGGCCGCGGGCGCCGGCCCGGCACGGGGCACGGGTCTGACAGGATCTGCCCATGGCCGAGCTCGTCTTCTTCTCCGGGACCATGGACAGCGGCAAGTCGACGCTGGCGCTGCAGACCGACCACAACCACGCGGCGCGCGGGCGGACCGGTCTGATCTTCACGCGCGACGACCGCGCCGGCACGTCCCGGCTGTCGTCGCGGCTCGGCCTCGAGGTCGACGCCCGCGAGGTCACCGACGACACCGACTTCTGGGACGTCGTGGCCGCCGAGCGGCAGGCCGGTCGGGTCGTGGACTACCTCGTGTGCGACGAGGCGCAGTTCTACTCCCCGGCCCAGGTGGAGCAGCTGGCCCGCCTCGTCGACGAGGTGGAGCTGGACGTCTTCGCGTTCGGCATCACCACCGACTTCCGCACGCGGCTGTTCCCCGGTGCCGCCCGTCTCATCGAGCTCGCCGATCGCGTCGAGGAGCTCCAGGTGCGGTCCCTGTGCTGGTGCGGCGCGCGGGCCACCCACAACGCCCGCACCGTGGGCGGCGTCATGGTCGTCGAGGGCGACCAGGTGGTGGTCGGCGACGTCGCGGGCGCGCCCGACGGCGGCCCGGTGTCCTACGAGGTGCTGTGCCGGCGCCACCACATGCGGCGCATGACGCAGGCCGACGCCCGCCGGCGCGCGTCGGTCACCGACCAGCTCGACCTGGGCGACGGCGCGTAGCGGGACAGGACGGGACAGGACAGGACGGGGCCGGGCGAGGTCAGGACGACGGGCGGCCGCCGCCGAAGACGATCTCGTCCCAGCTCGGCACCTGGGCGCGGCCCTTGCGACCGGGCCGTCGCCCCCCGGCGGGCTTGTCGCTCCGCGGTGCCGGCGCGGCCGGCTGCGGCCCGGCGGGCCCCTGCGCGGGCGGCCCGCTCGGTGCGGGCGCGTCGTCGACCACGTCGGACCGTGCGTCCTGCCTGGCGTCCGGGCGGGTGTCCGCAGCCCCGGCCCGGTCGGCCCCGTCGTCGGCCCCGTCGTCGTGGTCGAGCGGCAGCACGCCGGGCATCGGCCGACGCGCCGACGACGGGTGGGTAGAGCGGTCGGGCGTCGTCGGGCGCAGGCCCGCGCGGCGCGACCCGAGGTCGACCACGCTCGCACCGGCCGGGTCGGCGTGCTCCGGCTCCGGCGCCACGGCGGGCGCGTCGACCGGGGGAGCGCTGACGTGGCCGACGGGGATCGGCTCCGGCGCGGGTGGCACGTCGTCCGCCGCCGTGCGGGCGGGCGTCCTGCGGCGGTCGCCGGGCCGCTGCCCGCGGCGTCCGGCGAGGTCGTCCAGGAGCAGCGCCGTGGTGTCGTCGTCCACGTGCCGGCGGGGCGTGACCGCACGCCCGCCCGTCGACGGCACACCCAGCACGTCGGGGGAGACCGGGTCGTCCGGCTGGCCGAGCCAGCGCGCCTCGTCGTCGAGCGCCGTCACGACGCGGCCCTTGGGGTCGAAGGTCCAGCGCGCCGACCGGTCGCGGTCGCCGGCGGAGAACCGCACCTCGACCACCCAGGGCGCGGTGCCGTCGCGACGGGCCGACCAGAGGGCCTCGTCGGTCGTGACGCCGCGGGCGGCCAGCCGGGTGTCGGCGACCTCCCCGAGGGTCGTCGTCTCGTCGTCGCCCGGCAGCCGGTGGGCGCGCACCTGCCCGATGACGTGGTCGCGCTCCGCGGCCACGGGCCACTCGTAGCGCTGCACGTGGTCGACGGGGAGCCCGGACTCCTCGGCCAGCTCCTCGACCGTCGCCCCGGCGCGCAGGCGGGCCTGCAGGTCCCGGGGGCGCAGGGTGGTGGCCGCCTGGGCGCGCAGCGCCTCCGTGCGCGGTCGGTCGCGTCGCACCGCGGCGCGCAGCGCCTCCGTGATGGGCAGCGTGCTCTCGGTGCCGCCGGGGCCGCGCAGGACCAGGCGCTCACCGTCCTCGTGCAGCCTCACGAGCTCGAGCTCGGCCATGCTTCCTCCCTCACAGGTCGCCCTCGGGAACTCCGTCGGGGCGGGTCCGCCTGTTCGAGGGTGCCACCGGCGCGGGGCGGTGCCGCGCAGGCGCGTCGGTGTGCCGTCGATTGGCGCGCCCCGGGCGGGAGGGCCTGGGAGGATGACGTCCCGTGGACGCGTTCACCTCCGGCCCGGTCTCCTACCTGGAGCTCGTCGCCGTCTTCGTCGCGGCGGTCTCGGGAGGGCTCGCCGCCGTGCGCAAACGGTTCGACGCGTTCGGCGTCCTCGTGCTCGCGTGGGTGACCGGGCTCGGGGGCGGGATCCTGCGCGACGTCCTGATCGGCGACACGCCGCCGGTCGGCATCTCGAGCTGGCGGCTCGTGCTGGCCGCGCTCGCCGCGGGCGTCATCATCTTCTTCTTCCACCCGGGGCTGGAGCGGATGCGGCGCTCCATCCTGGTGCTCGACGCCGCCGCGCTGTCGCTGTTCGTGCTCCAGGGCACGACGAAGTCGCTCGACCTCGGTGCGGGCGTGCTCGCCTCCGTGGTGGTCGGGGTCCTCACCGCCGTGGGCGGGGGGATCCTGCGGGACGTCCTCGTGGGCGAGGTGCCGCTCGTCTTCGCCGACCGGCAGCTCTACGCCGTGCCCGCGCTCGTGGGCGCCGGCCTCACCGCGCTGCTCTGGCACGAGGACGTGCTGCAGCTGTGGACCGCGCTCGGGGTGGTGGCCCTCGTCTTCGGGTTCCGCATCGCGTCGCTCGCGCGCGGGTGGACCGTGCCGCACCCGGGCCCCGGCTGGACCGCCCGGTGGGGGCGACGGTCGGGCAAGATGTAGGCCGTGGACGAACGAGCGGCGACCGGGGACCAGGCCGACGGACGCGACACCGGCATCGAGATCGGTGTCGACGTCGAGGCGCTGCGGGCGCTGGCCCGCAGCCTCGCGCTCGAGGCCGGAGCCCTGGTGCGCGACGGACGCCCGGAGCGGGTCGAGGTCGCCGCGACCAAGTCCTCCGACGTCGACCCGGTGACGGACATGGACCGGGCGGTCGAGGCGCTGCTGCGGCGCCGGCTCGCCGAGGAGCGGCCGGACGACGCGATCCTCGGCGAGGAGGGCGACGACGTCCCCGGCACCTCCGGGCTCACGTGGGTGCTCGACCCGATCGACGGCACGGTCAACTACCTGTACGGCGTCGCGTCCTACGCGGTCTCGGTGGCGGTCGTGGCCGGGCCCGCCGACCCGGAGCGGTGGACGGCGCTCGCGGGCTGCGTGCACTCGGTGGTCGACGGGCGCACCTGGACGGCGGCGCGCGGCGGTGGGGCCGAGCGCGACGGGCGCGCCCTGCGCGTGAGCCGGCCGGACGCCCTCTCCCGGTCGCTGGTGGGCACGGGCTTCGGCTATGCGCCCGAGCGGCGGGCGCGCCAGGCGGAGGTCCTCGTCGACGTCCTGCCCCGGGTGCGCGACATCCGGCGGATCGGGTCCGCGGCGATCGACCTGTGCCTGCTCGCGGAGGGCGCGCTCGACCTCTACTACGAGCGCGGGCTCAACCCGTGGGACCTGGCGGCCGGCGCTCTCGTGGCTGCGGAGGCCGGGGCCTGGGTCGGCGGGCTGCGCGGGCGGGGCCCGGGCAGCGCCATGACGGTCGCGGGAGCGACCCCGGTCGTGACGGAGCTCGTCCGGTGGCTCGAGCACGCCGACGCCGACCGTCCGGAGGACGTCGCGCGCGGCTGAGGGGCTGACCGGGTTCGGTCGTTCCACGCCCGCGCGCCGGGGTGAAAAACTGCGTCAGCCCGCCGGTCTCGCCGAGGGCGAACACCGCGCCGTGCGGGTGCGTCGCTGCAGGTCAGCGGCCGATCGTCGCGCTGTGACACGAGGAACAGCTCGTGGTGTCGCGCGGCCGCCCGAAATGGTGCACAATCCGTGGGCCGACCGGGAACAAAACCCGGTCACCGAGCATTATCAGCGCGTACCGATCCCGACATCACGGAGCGTGACCACACAGATGGCAACCGACTACGACGCCCCCCGCAAGAACGACGAGGACGTGGAGCAGGACTCGATCCAGGAGCTCCAGGCGCGTCGTTCCGACAAGTCGTCGGGTGTCGTCGACGAGGACGAGACGGAGGCCGCGGAAGGCTTCGAGCTTCCTGGCGCCGACCTGTCCGGCGAGGAGCTCGCGGTCCGCGTCCTGCCCCGCCAGGCCGACGAGTTCACCTGCACGAGCTGCTTCCTCGTCCACCACCGCAGCCAGCTGGCCTACGAGAAGAACGGTCAGATGATCTGCACGGAGTGCGCCGCCTGACCGAAGGTCGGGGCGCCAGCACCACGGACGACACGGGCCGTCACGTCGAGGACGTGACGGCCTTCGTCGTTCCCGGCGCGACGGCGTTCGTCGGGGCTCAGCGCGCGAGCGCGGCGGCCAGCTCCTGCGGCCGCCGGGTCGACAGCAGCCAGTACGGCGTGGGGTCGAGCGGGTCCTCGAGGTCCACGCGCAGGCCGGTGCGTGCCCACGCGCGCAGGCAGACGAACGCGCGGGCGTCGAGCGCCGGACCGAGGGCGGTGCGCATCGCCTCGGCGTCGTCCATCGTGGTCACCTCGCCGAGGAGGTCGAGGGCGATCTGGGCCTTGCCGGCGCGCAGCCGCCCGTCCGCGACCTCGATGACGGGCGCGGTCGCGACGAGGGCCGAGAGGGTGGCGGCCGCAGCGAGCACCCCGACGACCGCCGCGACCGCGTGCGCCAGCGGCCAGAGGGTCACCCCGACGATCACGCCCAGCCCGACGGCGCCGCACCAGGCCGCCGGTCCGGGGGTCAGCCGCTCCCGGAAGGCCGGGCCGGTGACGGTGGGCGGGTGGGCCGCGTGCTCGCTCATGGGCCCATCATCCCAGCACCGCGCCGCGGTTCCGTCCCGGTCCGGACGGCGCGGAGGACGCCGGTGCGCCGCCCGCCGGTCGGCTACGCTTCCCGGGTGCCTGACACCGCCAGCCATGTGAGCACCGAGCCGAGCACCGAGCCGAGCACCGAGCCGGGCCCAGACCCGAGCACCGTCGACGTCCTCGTCACGCTGCTCGACGACGTGCCCACACCCGCGTACGCGCACCCGGGCGACGCGGGCGCGGACCTCGTGACCACGGTCGACGTCGAGATCCCTCCGCAGGGCCGGGTCGTCGTGCCCACCGGGGTGGCGATCGCGCTGCCCGAGGGGTACGCGGCGTTCGTGCACCCGCGCTCCGGCCTCGCCGCGAAGCACGGGGTGACCGTGGTGAACGCGCCCGGCACCATCGACGCGGGGTACCGCGGGGAGATCAAGGTGGTGCTCCTCAACACCGACGTCGCCGAGCCGGTGCGGCTGCGCCGCGGCGACCGGGTGGCGCAGCTCGTGGTGCAGCGGGTGGAGCACGCCCGCTTCCTCGTGGCGACGACGCTGCCGGGTTCGCACCGCGGCGAGGGCGGGTTCGGTTCGAGCGGCGGTTTCGCCGGCGGCTGACGACCCCGGGCACGGACCGGAGGCGCGCGCGAACCGGTCTACTGTGGGAGTTGGGTAGGGCTCGTCCGGCCGCCGGGCGAGCAGGACGACGAGAAGGAGATCCTCCGTGGGGCTGTTCCGGCGCAACGCGTCGAAGAAGGGGACCGACGAGGCCCGCGAGCCCGCGACCGCGGAGGCCGCGGCGCCCGCCACCGGCGACGGCCCCGGCACCGACGAGGGCGCGGCGGAGCGTCCCGAGCGCGGCCCGTTCGACTCGACCCAGGTGACGGGCATGGGGCCCCGCGTGGACCTCGGCGCCGTCTGGCTGCCCGTCCTGCCCGGCCTGGAGCTGCGCATGGAGGTCGACAAGAAGACCCAGAAGGTCACCGGGGTGTCTGCGACCCTCAACGGCTCCGGCCTGCAGGTCCAGGCGTTCGCGGCCCCTCGCACGGCGGGCATCTGGGACGAGGTGCGCGCCGAGATCGGGTCGTCCATCACGCGCCAGGGCGGCACGGTCGACGACGTGCCCGGCACGTTCGGGCGCGAGCTCATCGCGCGCATCCCGGCCACCGGACCCGACGGCAAGCCTGCCGTGCGTCCCGCCCGCTTCGTGGGCGTGGACGGGCCGCGCTGGTTCCTGCGCGGCGTGCTGTCGGGGCGTGCCGCGGTGGACCCCGAGGCCGCGAAGCAGCTCGAGTCCGTGTTCGCGAACGTCGTCGTGGTGCGGGACGGCAACCCCCGCCCGCCGCGCGACCTGCTCACGCTGACCCTGCCCAAGAGTGCGCGCCAGGGCGACGCGCCGGGCGAGGACACCACCGCGGGGCCCGAGGGCGCCGCGCCGCAGACACCGTCGTTCGACCCGCTGACCCGCGGGCCGGAGATCACCGAGATCCGGTGAGCGACCCGGCCGCGAGGCCGGCCCGTCCACCAGCCTGGAGCTGTTGATGTCCCTGCGAACCGCCGTCCGGCACGCGCTGGCCTCGGCCGACGAGGTCGCCGCCGACGAGGAACGCCACGAGGCCGCGGCCCACCGCGGCTGCACGCCGGTCGCCGACCTGGGTGACCGCCGTCGGGCGAGCGCGGCCGGCGTGCTCCGCTCGGTCGTGCTGCGCCCCCGCGAGGGGGTGCCGACCGTGGAGGCCGAGCTGTACGACGGCTCCGGCTCCCTCGACCTCGTGTGGCTCGGGCGCCGGGCCATCGCGGGCATCGACCCGGGACGCCGCATCCGCGTCGAGGGACTGGTGTGCGACATCGACGGGCGGCGCACGATGTTCAACCCCCGGTACGAGCTGCGCGCGCGGGCCGGCGAGTGAGCGACGGGTATCCCGCGGCGGGGAAGCCGACCGGTCCCACCGACCCGGGTCGCCCCACGGCGCCCACCGCCGACGGACGCGGGGTGCGGGCGGTCACGGGCGAGGAGTTCTCGTTCGGGCAGGCCGTCGGTGGCGTGCGCGGCGTGGTCGAGGCCGTGCTGCCCGGGCTGCTCTTCGTGGTCATCTACGTCGTCGCGTCGATGGGCGGCGACGAGCGCGCCGCCCTGACGTGGGCGCTGGTGGCCTCCGTCGGCGCGGCGCTCGTCGCCGTCGTGGCCCGCCTCGCGCAGCGCACGCCGATCACGCAGGCGCTCGGCGGCCTGCTCGGCATCGGCGTGGGCGTGTTCTGGGCCTGGAGGTCCGGCGAGGCCCAGAACTTCTACGTGTGGGGTCTGTGGACCAACGCCGCGTACCTCGCGGCCATCCTCGTGTCGCTGGCGGTGCGCTGGCCCGTGGTCGGCCTCGTGGTCGAGGCGGTGCGTGGCGGGTTCGCCGACGCCGCCGGCGAGCGCGCCCGTCACGACGACGAGCGGGCCCGGGCCGGGGCCACCACGCCCGGCGCCGACACCGCGAACCCTCTCGCTGCGCTGGTCGCCTGGCGCAGGGACCCGGAGCTCGTCCGGCGCTACACCCTCGCCACCTGGTTCTGGGCGGGGCTGTTCGCGGTGCGCCTGGCGGTCAAGGTGCCGCTGTACTTCGCCGACAGCGTCGGCTGGCTGGGCACGGCCCACCTGGTGCTGGGCGTCCCGCTGTGGGGCCTGGTCCTCTGGCTCACCTGGGTCGTCGTGCGCGGCGCGCACGCCGGGCGCCCCGCGGCGCAGCCGGCCGGGCCGGCCGCCACGCGGGAGGGCTAGCGGCCGTCCTCGGACCCGTCGAGCTCGTCGTCGGCGCCGTCCGGCACGGCGAGCTCGGGCGCCACGAGCGGGTCGCCCGCCGCGACGGCGGGGACGGCCGGACCGCCGTGGGCGAGCAGGTGCTGGAGGGACTCCTCGTCGGCCTGGCTGCCCATCACGAGGACCAGCTCGTCGCCGGTCTCGAGCGTGTCGTCCACGGTCGGCGCCAGCGGCTGCGCGCCGCGCACGATGCACGCCAGCACGGTGTCCGTCGGCCAGACGACGGAGCCGACGCGGGCCCCCACGAGCGGCGAGTCGTCCGGCAGCGTCACCTCGACGATGTCCGCGCCGGACTGGTGGAAGGTGAAGATCCGCACCAGGTCCCCGACGGCCACGGCCTCCTCGACCATCGCGGTCATGATCCGCGGGGTCGACACGGCGACGTCGACGCCCCACGAGCCGTCGAACATCCACTCGTTCTTCGGGTTGTTGACCCGCGCCACGGTGCGGGGCACCCCGAACTCGGTCTTGCACAGCAGCGAGAAGACGAGGTTGGCCTTGTCGTCGCCGGTGGCGCCGACGACGACGTCCGCGCTCGTGACGTCGGCGGCCTCCAGCGAGGACAGCTCGCAGGCGTCGGCGAGGAGCCAGTCGGCCTCGGGCACCTGCGCCACCCGCATCGCGGCGGGGTTCTTGTCGATGAGCACGACGTCGTGGTCGTGCGAGAGGAGCTCCCGGGCGATGGACCGGCCGACCGACCCGGCCCCGGCGACGACGACGCGCATCAGCTCTCCCGCCGCGGCTCGTGGGTGAGGACCCGCTCGACGGCGGCCGCGTCGTCGGCGCGCATGAGGACGTGCAGCACGTCGTTCTCCTGCAGCACGGAGCCGGGCGTCGGCAGGATGCCGTCGGTGTAGCGCGACAGGAAGGCGACGCGCGCGCCGGTGGCCTCCTCGATGCGGTGCACCGTCAGGCCGGCCCAGCCGGGGTGGTAGTCGATCTGTGCGAGGCGCACCTGCCCGGACTGGTCGCGGTACTCGTCGGTGGCGCCGAGCGGGAGCATGCGGCGCAGCACCTGGTCGGCCGTCCAGCGCACGGTCGCGACCGTCGGGATCCCGAGGCGCTGGTAGATCTCCGCGCGCTGGGGGTCGTAGATGCGGGCCACGACGTTCTCGACGCCGTACGTCTCTCGCGCGACCCGCGCGGCGAGCACGTTGGAGTTGTCGCCGTCGGACACGGCGGCGAAGGCGTACGTGTCCTCGATACCGGCCTGGACGAGCGTGTCCCGGTCGAAGCCGACGCCCGTCACCTTCTGCCCGGAGAACCCGGCCGGGAGACGGCGGAACGCGTCGGGGTTCTGGTCGACGACGGCCACGGAGTGGCCGCGGGACTCGATCGTCTGCGCGAGCGTCGAACCGACGCGGCCGCAGCCCATGATCACGAAGTGCACGGGCGAAACGCTATACCTCGCGGGGCCCCTCGACATCGCCACGGACGCCGCGACGGGACGCGCGCGCCCGCAGGGCGTGCCGGGCATAGCATTGCTCGACGTGTCGGACATCGCGGACGCTGCCAAACGGCTCCTCATCGGGCGCCCCGTGCGCAGCGAGAACCTGGGGCACACCCTGCTGCCCAAGCGCATCGCGCTGCCGGTCTTCGCGTCGGACGCGCTGTCGTCGGTCGCGTACGCGCCGGACGAGATCCTCCTGACCCTGGCCGTCGCCGGCATCGCCGCGACGACGATCTCCCCGTGGGTGGGTCTCGGCGTCGTCGTCGTGCTGCTCGTGGTGGTGTCGTCGTACCGCCAGAACGTGCGCGCCTACCCCTCGGGCGGCGGCGACTACGAGGTCGCGACGACGAACCTCGGGCCGTCGGCCGGCATCGGCGTCGCCTCCGCCCTGCTCGTCGACTACGTCCTCACGGTGGCGGTGTCGATCTCGTCGGGGGCGCAGTACGCGGCGTCGGCCCTGCCGTTCCTGCGGGGGCACGAGGCGCTGTTCGCCGTGGTGGTCGTCGTGATCCTCACGGTGATGAACCTGCGGGGCGTGCGCGAGTCGGGCACGGTGTTCGCGATCCCGACCTACTGCTTCATGGCCCTCGTGGGCCTCCTCGCCGTGGTGGGGGCGATCCGGTTCTTCGCGGGCGACCTGCCGCTGGCGGAGAGCGCCGGGTTCGAGATGACGCCCGAGGCGGGCTTCGACCAGGGGCTCACCGGCCTGGCGGGGGCGTTCCTCCTGGCCCGGGCCTTCGCCTCGGGCTGTGCCGCCCTCACCGGTGTGGAGGCGATCAGCAACGGCGTCCCGGCGTTCCGCAAGCCCAAGTCGCGCAACGCGGCCACCACCCTGGCCCTGCTGGGCGGCATCTCGGCCACGATGATGATCTCCATCCTGCTGCTCGCGCAGGCCACGGGCGTGAAGTACGTCGAGGACGCGCACGACCAGCTCACCGTGGGCGGGCAGCCGCTGCCGGAGGACTACAACCAGCACCCCGTGCTCAGCCAGCTCGCGGAGGCCGTGTTCCAGGGGTTCACGCCCGCGTTCGTGGCGATCTCGATCGTGACCGGGCTGATCCTCGTGCTCGCGGCGAACACCGCCTTCAACGGCTTCCCGGTGCTCGGCTCGATCCTGGCCAAGGACGGCTTCCTGCCGCGCCAGCTGCACACGCGCGGCGACCGGCTCGCGTTCTCCAACGGGATCATCACGCTCGCCGTGGCCGCGATCGTGCTCATCGTCGCGTTCGACGCGCAGGTCACCCGCCTCATCCAGCTGTACATCGTGGGCGTGTTCGTGTCGTTCACGCTCTCGCAGCTCGGCATGCTCCGGCACTGGACCCGCGCGCTGCGCAAGGAGCCCGACCCCGCCGAGCGCGCCCGCATGCAGCGCTCCCGGGTCGTCAACGGCGTCGGCTTCGTCATGACGGCCACGGTGCTCGTCATCGTGCTGGCGACGAAGTTCACGCACGGCGCATGGATCACCCTGCTGGCGATGGGCGTGCTCTTCGCGCTCATGAAGGCGATCCGCGCCCACTACGCCAGGGTGCGCACCGAGCTCGAGCTCGACGACGTCGCGGGCGCCCGCGCCCTGCCCAGCCGCGTGCACGCCATCGTGCTGGTCTCGAAGATCCACAAGCCGACCATGCGCGCCGTGGCGTACGCGCGGGCGTCGCGGCCGTCGGTGCTCGAGGCCGTGACCGTCGGCGTCGACGCGGAGGAGATCGCTGACCTGCGCGCGCGGTGGGAGGCGCTGGACCTGCCGGTGCCGCTGCGCGTCCTCGACTCGCCCTTCCGCGAGATCACGCGGCCCGTGCTGAAGTACGTGCGCTCCGTGCGCCGCGACTCGCCCCGCGACCTCGTCGTCGTGTACATCCCCGAGTACGTCGTCGGGCACTGGTGGGAGCAGCTGCTGCACAACCAGTCGGCCCTGCGCCTCAAGGGGCGGCTGCTGTTCACGCCCGGTGTCGTGGTGGCGTCCGTGCCGTGGCAGCTCTCGTCGTCGGCCGGCCAGACCGGCCTCGAGGGCACCTCGCCGCGCGGCCCCCGATTCTGACGCGGTCAGGACGCGGTCCTCGCCGCGTTCCGACCCGCACCGGGCGCGGGGGAGAATGGTGCCCATGCCCCGACCTCGCCGTTCCGCGCCGCGCCCTCGACCCACCACCCCGGACCCGGAGGTCGGGCGGGAGGTCGAGCTCGAGATCGGCCCCGTCGCGCACGGCGGGCACTGCGTCGCACGGCTCGACGGCCGCGTCGTCTTCGTGCGCCACACCCTGCCCGGGGAGCGGGTCCGGGCGCGGGTGACCGAGACCGGCAGCCGCTTCTGGCGCGCCGACGCGGTCGAGGTCCTCGAGGCGTCGGCCGACCGGGTCCCGTCCGCCTGGCCCGAGGCCGGCCCGGGCGGGGTGGGCGGCGGCGAGCTCGCCCACGTGGCGCTGCCCGCGCAGCGCCGCTGGAAGGCCGCCGTCCTCGCCGAGCAGCTGCAGCGGCTCGCGAAGCTCGAGCGCGAGGTCGAGGTGGAGGCGGCGCCCGGCGACGACGAGCGCGGCGGGCTCGGCTACCGCACCCGCGTCGACCTCGTGGCCGACGCCGACGGGCGGGCCGGGATGCGGCGCTTCCGTTCGCACGACGTGGTGCCCCTCGACGGGATGCCGCTGGCCACGGACGCGGTCGCGGCGCTCGCGGACGCCGAGGAGGTGTGGACCCGTCGCTGGCGTCCTGGCGCCCGCCTCGAGCTCGTGGCACCGGCGGACGGCGCGGACGCCCTCCTCCTGGTCGACGAGGTGCCGTGGCGTCGGGGCCGCGGGGACACCCGCCCCAACGCCCGTCGGTCGGTCACCGAGACCGTGCGTGCGGGCGGCGCGGAGCACCGCTACCGCGTGGCCGCCGACGGCTTCTGGCAGGTGCACCGCTCGGCACCGGACCTGCTCACCGGCGCCGTGCTCGACGCGGTGGGCGACGCGGACGGGGCGACGGTGCTCGACCTGTACTCCGGCGCCGGCCTGTTCACGGTGCCGCTCGCCGCGGCCGTCGGGGGCTCCGGCCGCGTCGTCGCGGTCGAGGGCGACGCCCGCGCCGTGAAGGACGCACGCCGCAACGCCCACGACCTGCCGCAGGTCGAGCTGCACCTCGGCGCGGTGGACAGGGTGCTCGCCGACGGCGACGCGACCGGGGCGGACGTGGGCGCCGCCGACATCGTCGTGCTGGACCCGCCGCGCGCCGGTGCCGGCCGGTCCGTCGTCGACGCGATCGCCGGCCGCGGCGCGCGCCGCGTCGTCTACGTCGCGTGCGACCCGGCCGCCCTCGCGCGCGACATCGCGTACCTCGCCGGGCACGGGTACGGGCTCACCGGGCTGCGGGCCTTCGACCTGTTCCCGATGACCCACCACGTGGAGGCGGTCGCCGTCCTCGACCGCTGACGGCCCGACAGCGCCGCGGCCGGGGGAGTCAGGCCTGGCGGCCCACGGCGGAGGCGAAGCCGAGCCACGTGTGCCGGTTGCGCCACCAGCACCAGCCCACCTTGGGGGCGCCGCGCCGCTCGGCCCCGTCGCGGCCGGTCCCGTTCGAGATCCAGACGGCGGGCGTGCGCGCGTCGTAGCTGCCGTCCGGTCGCCGCAGCCGGGAACCGATCGTCATGAAGCACAGGTTCCGCGCGAGCACGTCGGGGGACTGGAGCACCCAGTGGACGCCCTCGGCGAGGGTGAGGGGGCTGCGGCCGCGAGCGGCGATCGCCGGCTCCGCCTCCTCGGGCGACCAGTTCGCCATCTCGTCGCCCCGGTCGGGAGCGGTGACGGCGTAGACGTCGGCGTCCGGCACGTCGACGCCGGGCACGGGGGCGAAGTCGTCGACGTCGGTCATGTCCACGACGACGAAGCCCGCGCGCTCCACGGCGCCGCCGCGGACGGTCGTCGTGCGCCGCAGGTGCCCGGCGAGCGCGGACGGCGGCAGCACCCGCGGGTGGACCACCAGGAGCGACCCGGCCGGTGCCGTGCGTTCCAGCGCCGCGGCGGCGTCGCGCAGCGCGGTGGGGGAGAGCGTCTCCGGCGGCACGACCTCGCGCGCCAGGAGCAGCTCGGCCTGGGCCGTGAGCGGCGGCAGGGCGGGCGGCGCGTCCGCGCGGGCGGTGCCGGCGTCGGACGTGGGATCGGCGGCTGCGGCGGAGGTCGTGGGGGTGCGCGACGGCATGGGCGTCCTTCCGGTCGAGGCAACTGCACAACGCGCTGGCCACGACCGTTGTTCCCGTGCGGCGTACGGAAATTCTCGGCCCGCTCGGGACGGGGGACCTGACGCCGAGATATCTTGACGTCAAGATATATGGGCTATGCTGACCAGGTGCCCGGCGTACGCTGGGCGGAGCCCCCAGAACCACGGCGTCGGAACCGTCGCGCCGCAGCGCGCGCACGGTGCCCTCGCCGGCCAGCCCCGCAGAAGGAGCCGCAGTGAGCAGCGTGGACACGTTCGGATCGAAGGGAACGCTGGAGGTCGGCGGGAAGGCCTACGAGATCTTCCGCCTCTCCGCCGTCGAGGGCGCCGAGCGCCTCCCGTACTCCCTGAAGATCCTCGCCGAGAACCTCCTGCGCACCGAGGACGGCGCCAACATCACCGCCGACCACGTGCGCGCCGTCGCCGCCTGGGACCCGGACGCCCAGCCCGACACGGAGATCCAGTTCACGCCCGCCCGCGTGATCATGCAGGACTTCACCGGCGTGCCCTGCGTCGTCGACCTCGCCACGATGCGCGAGGCCGTCGCGGAGCTCGGCGGCGACCCGAAGCGGATCAACCCGCTCGCGCCCGCCGAGATGGTCATCGACCACTCCGTGCAGATCGACGTCGCCGGCCGCGCGGACGCCTTCGCCCGCAACGTCGAGTTCGAGTACGAGCGCAACCACGAGCGCTACCAGTTCCTGCGCTGGGGCCAGACGGCGTTCGACGACTTCAAGGTCGTCCCCCCGGGCACCGGCATCGTGCACCAGGTCAACATCGAGTACCTGGCGCGCACGATCATGACGCGCGAGGTGGAGGTCGACGGGCAGAGCGTGCTCCGCGCCTACCCCGACACCTGCGTCGGCACCGACTCGCACACCACGATGGTCAACGGCCTCGGCGTGCTGGGCTGGGGCGTCGGCGGCATCGAGGCCGAGGCGGCCATGCTCGGCCAGCCCGTGTCGATGCTCATCCCGCGCGTCGTCGGCTTCAAGCTGTCGGGCTCCATCCCCGCCGGCGTGACCGCGACCGACGTCGTGCTCACGATCACCCAGATGCTGCGCCAGCACGGCGTCGTCGGGAAGTTCGTCGAGTTCTACGGCGCGGGCGTCGCCCAGGTGCCGCTGGCCAACCGCGCCACCATCGGCAACATGAGCCCCGAGTTCGGCTCGACCGCCGCGATCTTCCCGATCGACGACGTCACCCTGGACTACCTGCGCCTCACCGGCCGCAGCGACGAGCAGCTCGCGCTCGTCGAGGCGTACGCCAAGGAGCAGGGCCTGTGGCTCGACCCGAGCTCGGACTCCTACGTGGAGCCGAAGTTCTCCGAGTACCTCGAGCTGGACCTCGGCACCGTCGTGCCGTCGATCGCCGGCCCGAAGCGCCCGCAGGACCGCATCGAGCTCTCGCACGCGAAGGCCGCCTTCGGCCGCGACCTGCCGGTCTACGCGCCCGAGGTCACCGACGTCGTCGACGAGGCCGAGAAGGAGTCGTTCCCGGCCTCCGACTCGCCCGCGATCCACGCGAACGGCCGCCGCACCGTGCCCGTCACGGACAGCGAGGGCAAGGAGTTCGACCTCTTCCACGGCGCCGTCGCGATCGCGTCCATCACGTCGTGCACCAACACGTCGAACCCGTCGGTCATGCTCGCCGCGGCGCTCCTGGCCAAGAAGGCCGTCGAGAAGGGCCTCGTGTCCAAGCCGTGGGTCAAGACCTCGATGGCTCCGGGCTCGCAGGTCGTGACCAACTACTACGAGAAGGCCGGCCTCTGGCCCTACCTCGAGAAGCTCGGCTTCCACCTGGTCGGCTACGGCTGCGCCACCTGCATCGGCAACTCCGGCCCGCTGGACGAGAAGATCTCCGAGGCCGTCAACGAGCACGACCTCGCCGTCGTCTCGGTGCTGTCCGGCAACCGCAACTTCGAGGGCCGCATCAACCCCGACGTGAAGATGAACTACCTGGCGTCCCCGCCGCTGGTCATCGCCTACGCGCTCGCGGGCACGATGGAGTTCGACTTCGAGTCCGACCCGCTGGGCCGTGACGAGGCCGGCGACCCCGTCTTCCTGCGCGACATCTGGCCCTCCCCCGAGGAGGTCCAGGCCACGATCGACGCCTCGATCGACCGCGACATGTTCACCAAGGACTACGCGGACGTGTTCACCGGCGACGACCGGTGGCGCGCGCTGGAGACCCCGGAGGGCGACACGTTCTCCTGGGACGGCGAGTCCACCTACGTGCGCAAGCCCCCGTACTTCGAGGGCATGGGCGCCGAGCCGTCGCCGGTCGCCGACATCTCGGGCGCCCGCGTGCTGGCGAAGCTGGGCGACTCGGTCACGACCGACCACATCTCGCCCGCCGGCTCCATCAAGGCGGACAGCCCGGCCGGCAAGTACCTGGCCGAGCACGGCGTGGGCCGCCGGGACTTCAACAGCTACGGCTCGCGCCGCGGCAACCACGAGGTCATGATCCGCGGCACGTTCGCGAACATCCGCCTCAAGAACCAGCTGCTGGACGGCGTCGAGGGCGGCTTCACGTTCAACTTCGTGAAGAACGCCCAGGACACCATCTACGACGCGGCGCAGGACTACGCGGCGCAGGGCACCCCGCTGGTCGTGCTCGGCGGCAAGGAGTACGGCTCCGGCTCGTCGCGCGACTGGGCCGCCAAGGGCACCGCGCTGCTGGGTGTCAAGGCCGTCATCACCGAGTCGTTCGAGCGCATCCACCGCTCCAACCTCATCGGCATGGGCGTGCTGCCGCTGCAGTTCCCGGCGGGCGAGAACGCCGAGTCCCTCGGCCTGGACGGCACCGAGACGTTCGACATCGCGGGCATCACCGCGCTGAACGACGGCGCCACCCCGGAGACGGTCAAGGTCACCGCCGCGAAGGCGGACGGCTCGACGGTCGAGTTCGACGCCGTGGTGCGCATCGACACCCCCGGTGAGGCGGACTACTACCGCAACGGCGGCATCCTGCAGTACGTGCTGCGCTCGCTCGTCGCCTGAGGCGGAACCGCAGACTCGGGCGGCCATGAGAGTCGCCTGACGAGCGGCGCCGCACCACGACAGCGCCCCGTCCCTCCTGCGCGGAGGGGCGGGGCGCCGTCGTGCTCAGGGGGCGGCGGGCAGGCGCGTCGCCAGGACGCCGATCGCGACGCTCCGCCGCGCTGGTCAGGGGTAGACCTGGACCTCACCGCCGTCCACGAACAGCTCGCTGCCCGTGATGAAGCTGGACTGATCCGAGGCCAGGAAGAGGACGGCGTTGGCGATCTCGGCCGGGTCGGCGGCGCGTCCCAGGGGTGTGCTGCTCGCCAGCTCGTCGAGCAACGCACCCGCCTGCTCCGGGTTCTCGGCGAGGCCGCGCAGCCCCGGCGTGTCGGTGGGGCCGGGCACCATCGTGTTGACGCGCAGGCCGCGGTGCGCGAGCTCGGCGGCCCAGACCCGGCCGAGCTGCCTGATGGCCGCCTTGGTGGCGGAGTAGACCCCGAAGCCGGCGGTGCCGCGGTGCGCCGAGCTGGACCCGGTGAGCACGATGCTCCCGCCGTCGTTCAGCAGCGGGAGCGCCTTCTGGACCGTGAAGACGGTGCCACGCAGGTTGATGCCGAAAGTGTGGTCGAAGGCCTCGGGCGTGAGCGAGGCGAGGGGCTGTCCCGCTTCGCCGCCGCCGGCGTTCGCGAAGAGGATGTCGAGGCGATCCCCGTCCGCGGCGATCCGTTCGAACAGCCTGTCGAGGTCGTCCAGGTCGGAGACGTCGCTCTGGATCGCGATCGCCTTGTCGCCCAGCGCGTGCGCCGCGGCGTCGAGCACCTGCTTTCGGCGTCCGGTGAGGTAGACCCGCGCGCCCTCGGCGACGAAGCGTTCCGCCGTGGCGAACCCGATGCCTGTGCTCGCGCCGGTGACCAGGGCTGTCCTGTCGGTGAGCTGACCCATGAGAAGTCGTCCTCTGCGATGTGGTGTGTGGACCGCCGGAGGGGGCGGGCGGTCGGCGGTGGCATGGCGTGCGAACCAGTTATGGACCGCACGGTCCACGATATCCATGGTGGACCGAGCGGTCAAGAATTGGTACCGTGGGCCGATGGCGAGGCCACGGCAGTTCGATGAGGACGCGGTGCTGTGCTCAGTCCGTGACCAGTTCTGGGACGCGGGCTACGCGGCGACGTCGCTCCAGGACCTCATGCGTGTCAGCGGCCTGGGCAAGGGCAGCCTCTACGCCGCCTTCGGGGACAAGCACCAGCTCTTCCTCCGGGTGCTGCGCCGGTACGTGGCAGCGCTCGACCATGCGGTGCGTGGGGCGGTCGACTCCGCTCCGCGCGCGGTGGACGCGCTGCGCTCGTTCGTGCTGACGCCGGTGGGCGATCCCGCCGGCAGGGCTGCCCGGCGCGGGTGTCTGCTCGCCAACAGCACCACCGAGCTGGCTTCCGCCGATCCTGTCGTCGCCGCTGAGGCGCGGCGAGCCTACGAGGGGATCACGGCGGCGCTGACCGAGGGTGTGCGACGGGCTCAGGTGGAAGGTGACCTGAGCGCCTCGATCGACCCCGTCGGCGTCGCCCGGGCGCTGCTGGCCGCGCAGCAGGGCCTGACGTTCATGGGTCGCGCCGGGATGGATGTCGAGACGCTGGCGGCCACCGCCGATTCGCTGGCGACCCAGCTCCTGCCCGCCGCGGTCGACCCTCGGGACGGCATGGATCCGCCCCGTGGACCGGGGGATCCCGTCGCTTCGGCGTCGGGTGTTGTGCGCCCAGCCGCCACCCCGCCGGGAGGTGCATCGCCGCCGGCGGCGTCGTGACCAGATCCACCACCATTGCTGCGCCGGTGCGGTCAGCTCCCGGGTCCGTCGCGGCCCGCGCGGCCCGTCCGTTCACCGTCTCACGGTCAGGGGCAGCGGCGCCGTGACGTGCGCGACGACGGCCGCCACGACGGCGGGGTCGTCGAGCACCCGGGTGTGGCCGAGGCCGCGGGTGGTGAGGAGGCTGCTGCCCGGCACCGCAGCGTGCAGGAGCGGCGCGCCCGCGGGCAGCGACATGCGGTCGTCGTCGTCCTGGACGAACAGCGTCGCGACGTGCTCCGGGACGGGGTGCGCGACGAGGTCGATCCGGGAACGGACGTCGCGCACGTCGCCGGGAAAGGTGCGCTCGACGTGGTCGCAGAGGCGCTCGTGCAGCCCGGCGGGCATCCCCACCAGGCGCAGGAAGGACTCCGCGATGGCGTCGAAGCCGGTCATCGCCGCGACCGAGACGAAGCGGTCGACGGGCAGGCCGTCGGCCAGGGCGAGGCCGGCGGCGAGGCCGCCGAGGGAGTGTCCGACCACGGCGGCGAACGGCCCTTCGGTGTCGTGCACGGCGCGGATCGCCGCCATGTGCTCGAGGGCGGACATGCGCCGGCCGGTGGACTCGCCGTGGGCCACGCCGTCGAACGACACGACGCCCAGGCCGGTCGCCTCGAGGGGCGTGACGAGGCCCGCGAGCCGCGAGGCTCGGCTCTTCCAGCCGTGGACGAGCAGCACGGCGGGCGCCCGGCGGTCGCCCCACCGGTACGTGACGACCTGCTCGCCGCCGACGTCGACGGCTCGGCGCTCGGCGCGTTCGTGCACGGCGCGGTCGGCCGGCCGGACGTCGGCCGGTGGGCCGACGTGCCAGAACGCGCGCGCGGCGACCCGCACCGCGAGCGGTGGGGCGACGGCGGACAGCGCGCGCAGGCCGGTGCTGACGGGGGCGGGGACGTAGGGCACGGCGGCCTCCTGGTGTGGGCGGGCAAGATAACTGTACGAACGTTCGCACAGTAACACCGAACGAACGGTCGTACACTCATCTCGTGAGCATCGAGACGCCGACCACCGCGACAGGCTCCCCGACGAGCACCTCCGGCGACGTGCCTGCCGACGGCCGCCGCGTGCGCGGGGACCGGTCGCGGCGCGCCGTCCTCGACCTCGCCGTCCAGGACGCGTCCGTCCGCGGCCTCGAGGCGCTCACGCTCGGCTCGCTGGCCGCCCGGCTGCCGGTCAACAAGAGCGGGATCGCGGGCCTGTTCGGGGGCAAGGAGGGGCTGCAGCTCGCCGCCGTGGAGCACGCCCGGACCATGTTCGTCGAGGCTGTCGTCGAGCCCGCGCGCGTGGCCGCGCCGGGTCTCGCCCGGTTGTGGGCGCTCGTGCGGCAGTGGTCGGACTACTCCCGCCGCCGGGTGTTCGCCGGCGGGTGCTTCTTCCGCACGGTGGAGGTCGAGTTCGACACGCAGGAGGGGGCGGTGCGCGACGCGGTCGTCATGGCCCACCGCGACTGGACGTCCTACCTGCGCCGGCACGCCGAGCTCGCGGCGGGCGCCGGGGAGCTCGCCGCCGACACCGACGTCGACCAGCTCGCCTTCGAGATCACCGCGATGCTGAACGCCGCCAACGACGGTTCGCTGCTGCTCGGCGACGACGCCGTCTACGACCGTGCGCTCGCCGCCGTGCGGGGCTCGCTCGAGGCCCGTGGCGCCGACCCGGCGGCCCTCGACGCCGGCTGACGGCTACCCGTGGAGGATCAGCGGGGTGCCGACGTCGGGTCGCCGCCCTCGCGCGCCCGCAGCCCGTACGTCCCCGCCGTGAGCGCGGCGTACGACGCGGCGACGATCTCCGCCAGGACGCCGAGGTCCACCTGCGCGAGGTCCTTGAGGTAGAGGCATCCCACCCCCGTCGTGTGGGTGCCGAGGCGGGCGAGCGCGTCGGCGTGCGTCTCCACGCCGTCGGAGAGGTAGACGACGCTCGCCGCCGCCCGCGGGGAGAACCCGGCGGCGGCCGCGTGACCCGTGCGGCCGCTCGCGTACGCGTACCGGTACTCGCCGAAGCCCACGATCGACGTGCCGAACATCCGCGGCGGCTGCCCGGTGGTCCGCTCCATCAGGGCGAGCAGGGTCTCGGCGTCCCGCCGCCGCGCGGGGCGAGCCACGGCGGCGACGAACGCGCGCGGGTCGGCGTCGGTCCAGGTGGTCCTCTGGGGGTCAGCGGCCATGCTCCCGAGTCTGCCCCACGTCCGCCCGGGTCCGGGCCCGATCGTGCCGCGTCCGGGCCCTCAGGCCGCCTCGTCGAGCAGCGCCGCGAGCCCGTGCCGGCCGATCGGAAGCAGCCGGGGGTGCAGCTCCGGATGGGCGAGCATGTTCGTCGCGTACAGCAGCGACCAGCCCGCGGCCCGGGCCCACGTCGCGTCGTCCCACCCCCGCCCCTCGTTCGCGTGCGCCTGCACCACGGCGCGGAACGCGGCGCGGCCCTCGGCGTCGAAGCACAGCCACAGGCAGCCGAGGTCCGAGGCGGGATCGCCGGACGTCACGTCGCCCCAGTCGACGACGGCGGCGAGCCGGTCCCCTCGCCCGTCCTCGCCCGGCCCGACGACCAGGTTCGCGGGGTGGGGGTCGCCGTGCAGCCACACCGCGGGCCCGGCGTGCTCGGGGGCGCCGAGCGCGTGGTCCCAGAGACGACGGGCGGCGGTGCGGCCGCCGGCGGGGACGGCCGCGAGGCGATCGTCGAGGGCCCGCGGGTCCTGCGCCTCGGCACGTGCCGCCAGCGGGACGCCGCGCACCGGGTTGGCCGGCGCGTCGTCCGGGGCGGGCGCGTGGACCGCCGCGAGGAGGCGGCCGAACGTCCCGGCCCAGGCGGTGCGGTCGGCCACCGGCGTCGCTTCCGCGCTCACCCCGTCCGCCCACGGCACCACGTTCCAGGACCACGGGTAGCCGAGCGCCGCGCTCGGTCGCCCGACCCGCACCGGCACGGGCACGACGACGTCGGGCACCGCGGCGCGCAGCCGGTCGGCCAGCGTGGGCAGCGCCCGCTGCTCGTGCTCGACGAGGGGCGCGGCGAGGGCGCGCCGTGGCAGGCGCACCGCCAGGTCGTCGCCGAGGCGGACCATGACGTTGTCCCACCCGTGCGCGACGATCTCCAGCGGGCGGCCGGCCAGGTCCGGGTGCTGCTCGGCGAGCAGCGCGCGGGTCAGGGGGACGTCGACGTCGATCTCGGCGGCAGGCATCGGACCATCATCGCGGACGCGCGCCCGAGGTCAGTCGCCCGGGGCGGCGTCGTCGCCCTCCGCCTCCCACCACGGCACGGCCTCGACGACCTGGAGGTCGATGTGCACCCCGGTGAGCGCGCCGCCCGCGTCGTGGGTCGTGACCACCGGGTAGAAGCCGTCTCCCCACCCCGAGTGGGAGAGCACGACGTTCTCGCCGTCGGCGGCGTGGGGGAGCGGCGCGTTCGCGGCCCCGACGACGAGGTGGTCGGCGGAGTCCTGCAGCGCGAACCAGGAGTCCGCGCCGCCGTGGTCGACGACCTCCTCGTACCAGTCGTCGACCGCCGCCGTCGCGACCCGGACGGCCCGCGCGTCGGCGAAGCCCACCGCGCCGGCGTCGACGCCCACCCCGAACCACAGGGGCTCGCCCGCCTCGTCCGTCGTGCTGCGCCCCTCGGGCACGAAGGGCCTGACCTCGGCGGCGGGTGCGTCGGCCAGGACGACCGAGAGATAGGCCTCGCGCAGGTGGCTGCCGTCCTGCTCCTGCGAGACGTCGGCGACCGTGACGCGCACGGGGTAGGTGCCGGCAGGCACGGGGACCTCCAGGCCCTCGCCCAGGGTCACGTACGGGTCGGAGGCCTCGAGCCTGCCGGACGGGAGGCGCACCGCCCCGAGGTCGTGGACGACGAGGTCGTAGGGCGTGCCCTCGGGGCGGCCCGTGCGCAGGGCGAGGAAGGGGGAGCCGGGTTCCATGGCGCGGACGCTAGCGGCCCCCGCCGACACCGCAGGTCAGAGCTCGCGCTCGCGGCCGCGGTCCCACGGCTCGGTCCACCCCAGGCGGTCGAACGCGGCGTCGAGGATGCCCGCGGTGAAGCCCCACACCAGGTGCGGCACGCCCGCGCCGTCGAGCACCTCGAACCCCGGTCCGCGCCAGGTGCGGCCGGCGCGCCGCAGCACGGTCGTCACGCGGTGGTCGGGGTCCAGGAGGTCGGCCACCGGGGCGCGGAACACGTGCGCGGACTCCCCGACGTCCACCACGCGCACGGGGGTGGGCCGCGACCACCAGCCGAGCACCGGCGTGACGAGGTGGTTGCTCACCGGCATCGGCAGCTGCGCCAGGGTGCCGAGCACCTCGACGCCGCCCGCGTCGAGCCCCGTCTCCTCGACGGCCTCGCGCAGGGCCGCGTCGACCGGCGTCTCGCCGTCCTCGGCCCGGCCGCCGGGGAACGCGACCTGCCCGGCGTGCGAGCGCAGGGTCGCCGCCCGCTCCAGGAGCAGGACGTCGAGGTCGTGGGCGACGGCGAGGGCCTGCGCGTCATGGTCGGCGGCCAGGTCGTCCAGCACCCCGAAGAGCACGAGGACGGCTGCGGGGCGGGCGGAGGCGGCGTCGAGGTCGCCCCGCGCGAGACCCCAGTCGGAGAGGAACCGGCGGTCCGTCGCCAGCGCCGCGAGCTGCGCGCGGGCGGCGTGCCCGCCCGCGCCGGGGTCCGTCGCGGCGGTCGTGCCCGTGCTCACGGTCGGCTCACCAGCTCGTGGCGACCGGCATGCCCTCGGCGTAGCCGGCGGCGGACTGGACGCCCACCAGCGCGCGCTCGTGGAACTCCCCGAGCGTGCGCGCGCCGGCGTAGGTGCAGCTGGAGCGCAGGCCGGAGGTGATCTCGTCCAGCAGGTCCTCGACGCCCGGGCGCAGCGGGTCGAGGTACATCTTCCCGGTCGAGATGCCCTCCTCGTACAGCGCCTTGCGCGCCCGGCCGAACGCCGAGCCCGCCCCGGCGGTGCGGGCGGCGACCGCGCGGGCCGACGCCATGCCGAACGAGTCCTTGTACAGGCGGCCGGTGCCGTCGTCGTGCAGGTCGCCGGGCGACTCGTACGTGCCGGCGAACCAGGAGCCGACCATGACCTGCGACGCGCCGGCCGCCAGGGCCAGGGCGACGTCGCGCGGGTGCCGCACCCCGCCGTCGGCCCACACGTGCTTGCCGAGCTCGCGCGCGGCGGCGGCGCACTCCAGCACGGCGGAGAACTGGGGGCGGCCGACGGCGGTCTGCATGCGCGTGGTGCACATGGCGCCCGGGCCCACGCCCACCTTGAGGATGTCGGCGCCCGCGGCGACGAGGTCGCGCACGCCCTCGGCCGTGACGACGTTGCCCGCGACGACCGGCACCTGCGGGTCGACGGAGCGCACGGCCTCCAGGGCCTGGAGCATCTTGGACTGGTGCCCGTGCGCGGTGTCGACGACGAGCACGTCGACGCCGGCGTCGAGCAGCTCGCGCGTCTTGGCGGCGACGTCGCCGTTGATGCCCACGGCCGCGCCGACCCGCAGGCGGCCCGCGGCGTCGAGGGCGGGCCGGTACACCGACGAGCGCACGGCGCCCTTGCGCGTCAGGACGCCCGCGAGGGCGCCGTCGCGCACCACGGGCGCGAGGTGGATCTTGGCGGCGTGCATCCGCTCGAACGTGGCCTCGAGGCCGTCGGCCTCCAGCTGGACGGCGTCGAGCGCGACGACGTCGTCCGACATCACCTGGTGCACCTGCGCGAACCGGTCCACGGCCGCGCAGTCGCCCTCGGTGACGACGCCGACGGGCTTGCCGTCCTGGACCACGACGGCGGCGCCGTGCGCGCGCTTGCCCAGCAGGGTGAGCACCGTGGAGACGGTGTCCGAGGGCGCGACGACGACGGGCGTCTCGATGACCGGGTCCTTGGACTTCACGTCGGCCACCACGTCGGCGACGACGTCCACCGGGATGTCCTGCGGGAGGATCGCGATGCCGCCGCGGCGGGCGACGGTCTCCGACATCCGGCGGCCCGCGACGGCCGTCATGTTCGCCACGACCACGGGGATCGTGGTGCCGGTGCCGTCGTCGGTCGCGAGGTCGACGTCGAAGCGGCTGGTCACGTCCGAGCGGGACGGGACCATGAAGACGTCGCCGTAGGTGAGGTCGGTGGTGGGCTGCTGCCCGTCGAGAAAGCGCACAGGTGTCCCCTGGGAGATGTGTCGGGAGAGGACGAGCTTCCTGGGTCGTCCCTCTGCCGAACGCTCGCCGGCGGTCACGTGTTCCCGTCGGCCAGGGACGAAACTACCCTCTACCGCGCCCGCACGTGGCGGTGCGCGGTCCGTGGGACGTCCCGGACCACCGGGCGGGACCGCCTAGAGTGGTGTGGCTATGAACGGGGAGGAACGCATGAGCCTGCTGAGCAGCATCGGCTCGCCCGAGGACGTCCGCCGGCTCTCGCCGGAGCAGACGACGCAGCTCGCGGCGGAGATCCGGGCCTTCCTGGTCGACCAGGTGTCGCGGACGGGTGGGCACCTGGGGCCGAACCTGGGCGTCGTCGAGCTGACGATCGCCCTGCACCGCGTCTTCGCGTCGCCGCGGGACACCCTCGTCTTCGACACGGGGCACCAGGCGTACGTGCACAAGCTCCTCACGGGCCGGCAGGACTTCTCCGCGCTGCGCAAGGCGGGCGGCATGTCCGGCTACCCCTCGCGCGCCGAGTCCGAGCACGACGTCGTCGAGAACTCGCACGCGTCCACGGCGCTGTCGTGGGCGGACGGTGTCGCCAAGGCGAACGCCGTGCAGGGGCACCCCGAGCGGCACGTCGCCGCGGTCATCGGCGACGGCGCGCTCACCGGCGGCATGGCCTGGGAGGCGCTGAACAACATCGCGGCCTCGCAGGACCGCCGCCTCGTGATCGTCGTCAACGACAACGGACGCTCGTACTCGCCGACCATCGGCGGCGTCGCGAACCACCTCGACACCCTCCGCACCACCCGCGGGTACGAGGCCTTCCTGTCGTGGGGCAAGCGCACCCTGCACCGCACGGGCGCGCCCGGGCGCTTCGCCTACGACTGGCTGCACGGGCTGAAGAAGGGCCTCAAGGACGTCGTCGCGCCGCAGGGGATGTTCGAGGACCTCGGGCTGAAGTACGTCGGTCCGGTCGACGGGCACGACGTCGTGGCCATGGAGCACGCGCTGCGCCGGGCCAAGGCGTACGGCGGCCCCGTGATCGTGCACGCCATCACCGAGAAGGGCCGGGGCTACACGCCGGCCGAGCAGGACGTCGCCGACCGGTTCCACGCCGTCGGGCAGATCCACCCCGAGACCGGCCTGCCCGTCGCGCCGTCGCGGTTCGGCTGGACCAAGGTCTTCGCGGACGAGATCGTGAAGATCGGGCGCGACCGGCCGGACGTCGTCGGGATCACCGCGGCGATGCTGCACCCCGTGGGGCTGGCGCCGTTCGCGCAGGAGTTCCCGGACCGCACCTTCGACGTCGGGATCGCCGAGCAGCACGCCGTGACCTCGGCGGCGGGCATGGCGTTCGCCGGCCTCCACCCCGTGGTCGCCGTCTACGCCACCTTCCTCAACCGCGCCTTCGACCAGGTCCTCATGGACGCGGCGCTGCACAAGGCGGGCGTGACGTTCGTGCTGGACCGGGCCGGCATCACGGGCGACGACGGCGCGAGCCACAACGGCATGTGGGACATGGCGATGCTGCGCATCGTCCCCGGGCTGCGGCTCGCGGCGCCCCGCGACGAACCCACGCTGCGGGCGGCCCTGCGCGCCGCCGTGGACGTGGACGACGCCGCGACGGTCGTGCGGTACCCCAAGGGCGCCCTCTCCGACCCCGTCCCGGCCCTCGAGTCGCTCGACGGCGTCGACGTGGTCGCCCGTCACACGGCGGCCCCGGGCGCGGACGGGCGCAAGGTCCTCGTCGTCGGCGTCGGCTCCATGGTGGGCACGGCGCTCGCGGCGGGAGAGTCCCTCGCCGCGCACGGCCTCGCGGTGGACGTCGTGGCTCCCACCTGGGTGCTCCCGGTGCCCGAGGCGCTCGTGAAGCTCGCCGGCGAGCACGACCTCGTGCTGACGATCGAGGACGGCGTCGTCGACGGCGGCGTCGGCGCGACGACCGCACAGCGGGCGGGGGAGCAGGGCGTGCGGACCCCGTTCGTGCACGTCGGCCTCCCGGTGGCCTTCCTCGACCACGCCAGCCGCGACCAGATCATCGGCCAGCAGCGGATGCGGGCCGAGGACGCCGTGCGCGACGCCCTCGCCGTGCTCGCCCGGGACTGACGGCCGGCCGCCGCGGCGAGACGACCCGGTGCGGCCGCGCCCCGGCAGCTAGCCTCCCGTCATGATCTGGCTGCTCGACCTCGACAACACCCTGGTGGGCCGCGCGGAGGCGCTCGAGGCGTGGGCCTCGGGCGAGGTCGACCGGGCCGCGCTCGGCCCCGCGGACCTCGCCGCGATCCTCGCGGCCGACGAGGGCGGGCACGGCTCCAAGGAGGCGCTCGCGCGGGTGCTGATCGCGCGACTCGGCTGGGACGACGACGTCCCCGCCGCGATCCGGCGGTTCCGCGCCGGCATCCTCGACGGCGTCCGGGTCTACGACGGCGTCCTCGTCACCCTCGACGTGCTGCGTAACGCCGGGCACCGGGTGGCCGTCGTGACCAACGGGACGTCGGCGCAGCAGCGCGGCAAGGTCGCGCGCTGCGGGCTGGAGGCCCACGTGGACGCGATCGTCGTCTCGGAGGAGGAGGGCGTCGCGAAGCCCGACCCCCGGCTGCTCGAGGTGGCACTCGAGCGGCTCGGTGCCGCGGACGCCGACCGGCGGCAGGTCTGGATGGTGGGCGACGCCGCGCACGCCGACGTCGCCGCCGGCCGCGCGGCCGGCACCCGCACGGCGTGGGTGTCGCACGGCCGGTCGTGGGACGGCCCGGGCCGGCCCGACGTCGTCGCGCCGACGACGCGCGAGGCGATCGCGCTGGCCGCCGACATGTCCGCGGCCCTGTCCGGCTCCCCGCCCGGCGCCGTCCTGGGCTGACCTCGACGGGTGTCTGCGACGTCACAGCCGTTCGGCATCGCTTGTGAAGGCATTCACGAATAGGCTGTGGTCATACCTCAGAAGGAGAGGGCTCCTATGACCACCGACGCGGCACCCACGACGACCACCGCCTGGACGGGCTTCACCCCGGGACCCTGGTGCGACGGCATCGACGTGCGCGACTTCATCCAGCGCAACTACACCCCGTACACCGGTGACGACACGTTCCTCGCGGGACCGACGGCGCGCACCACCGCGGTGTGGGACAAGCTGTCGGCGATGTTCCCCGCCGAGCGCGAGAAGGGTGTCTACGACGTCGACCCGCACACCCCGGCGGCCATCACCGCGCACGGCCCGGGCTACATCGACCGCGACGCCGAGCTGATCGTCGGTCTGCAGACCGACGCCCCGCTCAAGCGCGCGATCATGCCGAACGGCGGCTGGCGCATGGTCGAGGGCGCGCTGAAGACGTACGGCTACCCCGTCGACGAGAACCTGCGGAAGGTCTTCACGGAGTACCGCAAGACGCACAACCAGGGCGTCTTCGACATCTACCCGCCGAACGTCCGCGCCGCCCGCAGCTCGCACATCATCACGGGCCTGCCGGACGCCTACGGCCGCGGCCGGATCATCGGCGACTACCGCCGGGTGGCCCTGTACGGCGTCGACCAGCTGATCGCCGCGAAGAAGGTCGACAAGCTCGGCCTCGACGTCCAGCCGTTCAGCGAGTCCGTGGTGCGCGAGCGCGAGGAGCACGCCGAGCAGATCCGCGCGCTCGGCGAGCTCAAGGAGATGGCCGCGTCCTACGGGTACGACATCTCCGGTCCGGCGACGACGGCGCGCGAGGCCGTGCAGTGGCTCTACTTCGGCTACCTCGCCGCGGTGAAGGAGCAGAACGGCGCCGCGATGTCCCTCGGGCGCACGTCGACGTTCCTCGACGTCTACATCGAGCGCGACCTGGCCGCCGGGCGGCTCACCGAGCCCGAGGCGCAGGAGATCGTCGACGACTTCGTCATCAAGCTGCGGATCGTGCGCTTCCTGCGCACCCCCGAGTACGACGCGCTGTTCTCCGGCGACCCGACCTGGGTCACCGAGACCATCGGCGGCATGGGCGAGGACGGTCGCCCGCTCGTCACCAAGAACTCGTTCCGCTTCCTGCAGACCCTGTACAACCTGGGGCCGGCGCCCGAGCCGAACATGACGGTCTTCTGGAGCCCGCGGCTCCCCGAGGGGTTCAAGGAGTTCTGCGCCAAGGTGTCGATCGACACCTCCGCGGTGCAGTACGAGTCCGACGAGCAGATCCGCCCCGCCTGGGGCGACGACGCCGCCATCGCGTGCTGCGTCTCGCCGATGGCCGTGGGCAAGCAGATGCAGTTCTTCGGCGCGCGGGTGAACCTGGCCAAGGCGCTGCTGTACGCGATCAACGGCGGCAAGGACGAGGTCACCGGCAAGCAGGTCTCCCCGGCGTTCCCCGCCGTGGCGCCGGGCCTGCCGCTCGACTACGACGACGTGCGCGCCCGTTTCGACCGCACCATGGACTGGCTCGCCGAGACGTACGTCGAGGCCCTGAACTGCATCCACTGGTCGCACGACAAGTACGCGTACGAGCGGCTCGAGATGGCCCTGCACGACCGGGACGTGCTGCGCACCATGGCCTGCGGCATCGCGGGCCTGTCGGTCGCTGCGGACTCCCTGTCGGCGATCCGGTACGGCCGCGTGGTCCCGGTGGCCGACGAGAACGGCATCATCGTGGACTACGACATCGACGGCGACTACCCGGCCTACGGCAACGACGACGACCGCGTCGACGCCATCGCCGTCGAGCTGGTCGAGTCGTTCATGGCCAAGATCCGCAGCCACCGGATGTACCGCGACGCCGTGCCCACCCAGTCGGTGCTGACGATCACGTCCAACGTGGTCTACGGCAAGGCGACGGGGAACACCCCGGACGGCCGCCGCGCGGGCGAACCCTTCTCGCCGGGCGCCAACCCGATGAACGGCCGCGACACGCACGGCATGCTCGCGTCCGCGCTGTCGGTCGCGAAGCTGCCCTACGACCAGGCGCAGGACGGGATCTCGCTGACCAACACCGTCGTGCCGTCCGGCCTCGGCCGCACCCGCGAGGAGCAGGTGGCGAACCTCGCCGGCCTTCTCGACGCCTCGGTGGGCGCCGACGGCTACCACATGAACGTCAACGTCCTCGTGCGCGCGACGCTCGAGGACGCGATGGAGCACCCGGAGAAGTACCCGCAGCTCACGATCCGCGTCTCCGGCTACGCGGTGAACTTCGTGCGGCTGACCCGCGAGCAGCAGCTCGACGTGCTGTCGCGGACCTTCCACGGGGGGCTCTGACCATGACTGCCGGCCCGGCGTTGCTGGACGCCCCCTCCCGGCGCCGGGCCGGCGCCGGCCTGCGGGGGATCGAGACGACCGAGGTGGACCGGTCCGACCGCCTGGCGCTGATGCGCTCGGGCGAGCTCGGCTCGGTGCACTCCTGGGAGCTCGTGACCGCCGTGGACGGCCCCGGCACGCGGCTCACCGTGTTCCTGAGCGGCTGCCCGCTGCGGTGCCTGTACTGCCACAACCCCGACACCCTGGCGATGAAGGACGGCGAGCCCGTTCTCGCCGAGGACCTGCTGGCGCGCGTGACCCGGTACCGCGGCATCTTCACCGCGACCGGCGGCGGCCTCACGCTCTCGGGCGGCGAGGTGCTCATGCAGCCCGCGTTCGCCGCGCGCGTCCTGCGCGGTGCGAAGGAGCTCGGGGTGCACACGACCCTCGACACCTCCGGATTCCTCGGGTCGAACGCGACCGACGCGATGCTCGACGACACCGACCTGGTGCTCCTCGACATCAAGGCGGGCGACGAGGAGACCTACCGCCGCGTCACCGGGCGCTCCCTGGCGCCCACGCTCCGGTTCGGGCGTCGGCTCGCCGAGCGCGGCGTGAGGGTCTGGGTGCGGTTCGTGCTGGTGCCCGGGCTCACCGACGACCCGGAGAACGTCGCCGCGGTCGCGCGGCACGCCGCGGACATCGAGGCCGTGCGGCCCGGCACGGTCGAGCGCGTCGAGGTGCTGCCGTTCCACCAGATGGCCCGCGACAAGTGGGCGGAGCTCGGGCGCACCTACGAGCTCGACGACACGCAGCCGCCGACGCCCGAGGCGACCGAGGCCGTGCGCGAGGTCTTCCGCGCCCACGGGCTCACCACCTACTGAGTCGGCGGCTGAGTCGGCGGCTGAGTCGGCGGCTGAGTCGGCGGCTGAGTCGGCGGGTAGGTCGTCGGACGTCGGCTCGCGACGGACGACGCGCGCGACCGCGCGCCGTCGTCGCTAGCGTGACGGTATGACGACGACGCCGGACGACGCCCCGCTGCGGCCCCTCGACGAGAGCTGGACGACGGCGCTCGCGGTGGTGGCGCACCCCGACGACATGGAGTTCGGCGCTGCGGCGGCGGTCGCCCGCTGGACCGGGCAGGGCAAGCGCGTCGCCTACACCATGGTGACCAGCGGCGAGGCCGGGATCGACGGCATGCGCCCGGACGAGGCGCGCCGGGTGCGCGAGGCCGAGCAGGTCGCCTCCGCGAGGGCCGTCGGCGTCGAGGAGGTCGAGTTCCTCGGGTTCGCCGACGGGGTGATCGAGTACGGCCTGCCGCTGCGCCGGGCGATCGCGGGTGCGGTGCGCCGGCACCGTCCCGAGGTCGTCATCACGGGGAACTACCGCGAGACCTTCCCCGGCGGGATGCTCAACCAGGCCGACCACATCGCGACCGGGCGCGCCGTCGTCGACGCGGTGCGCGACGCAGGCAACCGCTGGGTCTTCACCGACCAGCTCGAGGCCGAGGGCCTCGAGCCGTGGGGCGGCGTGCGGCAGGTGTGGGTGGCCGGGTCGCCCGCCGCGGAGCACGCGGTGGACGTCACCGCGACGTTCGACGCGGGTGTCGCGTCGCTGCGGGCCCACGCCGCCTACCTCGACGGCCTCGGGTGGGACCACTTCGACCCGGCCGAGTTCCTCGCCCGGATGACGTCGGTCACGGGGCCGCGCCTCGGCGTGCAGCACGCGACCCCGTTCGAGGTGCTCCGCATGGGCTGGGACGACTGACGCGAGACCGCGCGCTCAGGCGTGGGTGACCTCGACGGCGCGATCCACGACGGCGCGCAGGTCGCCCGACTCCGCGTGCCAGGCGCGTTGCCGTGCTGCACCGCCGCCCCCGGCCCACAGCCGTCCGAGGAGCTCGGTGACCGCGTCCAGGTCGCCGTCGTCGGTGAGCGCCTCGCGCACGTGCGCCACGAGCTGCCCGACGACGTCGTGCGCGGGTGCGGGCTGCCACGTGTGCGGCGACAGCAGCTCCGTCGACAGCCCCGAGCGACCTGCGCGCCACGAGGCGGTGCGCAGCAGCTCGGGCCGCAGCACCGGCGCGGCGAGCCCTTCCGAGGCCTCGCGTGCCGCGGTCTCGACGAGTCCGCGGGCGAGGGCACCCAGCAGGGTGGCCGTGTCGGCGTCGAGGCAGACGTCGGCGACACGGATCTCGACGGTGGGGTAGCGGGAGGAGAGCCGGGCGTCGAAGTACACCATGTTCTGGTCGAGGATCGTCCCGGTGGCGACGAGGTCGTCGACCGCCTGCCGGTAGGCCTCCGGGGACCCGAAGGAGCGGGCCGGCCCGGACGTGGGCCAGCGCGCCCACACCTGGGAGCGGTAGCTGGCGAAGCCGGAGTCCTCGCCCTGCCAGAAGGGCGAGTTCGCGCTCAGCGCGAGCAGCACGGACAGCCACGGCCCGATGCGGTCGAGGACGGCCACGCCCTCGGCGTCGTCGGCCACGGCGACGTGCACGTGGCAGCCGCTGGTGAGCTGCTCGCGGGCCGTGAGGCCGAATGCCGCCCGCGCCTCCAGGTAGCGCAGCCGCGCCACCGTCGTGCCCTCGAACGGCCACGGGGACGTGGCCAGCGCCGCGACCCGCACCCCGACCCGGTCGGCCGCCGCCTGGGCGCGCTGCCGGCCCGCGCGGACCTCGGCGGCGAGGTCGGTGAGCTCGTGACGCGGGTGGGTCGCCGTCTCGAGCTGTTCCTCCATGAACTCGGTCTCGAGCGCGCCTCCGCCGGTCTCGGGAGACCTCGTCAGGTCGACGCCCGAGGCGTCGAGCGCCTCGCTGGCCCGTGCGACCGGCCGTCCGTCGTCCCCGACCAGCAGGAACTCCTCCTCGATACCCATGGTCCGCTTCATGCGGGGAAGTCTCACACGCGTGCGTGATCGTCGCGCGCTTCCGCCGGCCCGCGGGTCTTCGCAGCGAGGACGTCCCGAGCGTCGGGCGCTGCCCTCCCTCCTACCGAGGCCGTTCCGCCCCTTGATGTTCCCCTCGATATCCTGGCGGCGGCACCGAGGCCGGTCGCGAAGGAGCACCCGGATGACGGTCAGAGGCAAGGATTTCGAGGGCGCGCTCGACCGCGCCGTGCACCACGCGCGGGCGTGGCTCGACGACGTGGGGGAGCGGCCGGTCCCGCCACGCGCCGACGCGGACGCCGTCGGCCGCACGCTCGCCGGGCCGTTGCCCGGTCGAGGGCTCGCGCCGGCCGACGTGGTCGACGAGCTCGCCGCCCGGGTCGAGCCCGGCCTGATGGCGATCGGGTCGGGCCGGTTCTTCGGCTGGGTCATGGGCGGCACCCTGCCCGCGGCGCTGGGCGCCGACTGGCTCGTGAGCGCCTGGGACCAGAACGCCGGGATGCGGTTCTCCACGCCGGGCGTCGTCGCGGTCGAGGAGGAGGCGGGACGGTGGGTGCTCGACGCGCTCGGCCTGCCCGCGGGTTCCGACGTGGGCTTCGTGACCGGCGCGACGACGGCGAACCTCACCGGGCTGGCCGCGGCGCGCGGGGCCGTTCTCGGCCGTGTCGGGTGGGACGTCCACGAGCGGGGCCTGACGGGCGGCCCTCCGGTGCGCGTGCTGGTCGGTGCCGAGCGCCACGACTCCGTCGATCTCGCGCTGCGCTACCTCGGGCTCGGCGCCCCGACGGAGGTGGCGGCCGACGACCAGGGCCGGTTGCGCACGGACGCCCTGGCCGCCGCGCTCGCCGAGGGGCCGCCGGGTGCGCCGACGATCGTGGCTCTGCAGGCCGGCAACGTGCACTCCGGGTCCTTCGACCCCTTCGCGGAGGCGATCCCGCTCGCGCACGACCACGGCGCCTGGGTGCACGTCGACGGCGCGTTCGGCCTCTGGGCGGCCGCGACACCCAGTCTCGCCCACCTCGTGCAGGGGATCGAGGGCGCCGACTCCTGGGCGACCGACGCGCACAAGACCCTGAACGTGCCCTACGACTGCGGCGTCGCCGTCGTGGCCGACCCTGCCGCCGTGCGCGCGGCGTTCGGCGTGCACACGGCGTACCTCGTGGACGCGCCCGGCCCCGGCAACCCCTACGACAAGGCGCCCGAGCTCTCGCGGCGCGCCCGCGGCGTGCCCACCTGGGCCGCGCTGCGTTCCCTCGGGCGTGCGGGACTGTCCGGGCTCGTCGGAGGGCTGGCGGATCGCGCCCGGGCGATCGCCGAGGGCGTGGCGCGCATCGACGGCGTGCGGGTGGTCAACGAGGTCGTCTACACCCAGGTGTGCCTCGCGCTGGCTGACGACGCCCTGACGCGCGCGGCCGGCGAGCGGCTCCTCGCCGACGGCGAGACCTGGATCTCCGGCTCCCGGTGGCGCGGCCAGGACGTCCTGCGGGTCTCGGTGAGCAACTGGTCCACGGACGAGGACGACGTCGGGAGGACCGTCGAGGCGATCCGGCGCGCCGTGCGGGGCCCGGCGTAGGCGCCGACGACCCTCCGGTACGCACGCACCGGTGGCCCGGTCCCCGCGAGGGACCGGGCCACCGGTGCGTCATGAGCCGTGCGGCTCGGGTCTCCGAGGAGGGCGTGTCAGGCGACGGCCTCGGGGACGTTCGCGACGCCGTCGGGCAGGATCCGACGGCCCAGGACCTTCGCCGAGTACCCGGCGCGGTCGAGGTACGGCGTGATGCCGCCCGTGTGGAAGCCCCACCCGGCGCCGAGGATCATGCACAGGTCGATCTGCTGCGGCCCGGCGACCACGCCCTCGTCGAGCATGTGGCCGATCTCGACCGTCAGGGCCGTGAGGACCGAGTCGAGCACGCCCGCGGCGTCGAGCACCGGGGTGCCGTGCCGGCCCGTGGTGCCGGCGGGCAGCGCCTCGCCGAACACGGCCTGGATCGTCGGGTCGACCGGCTTGGGCAGCCCGGGTGCCGGGCGGTCCAGCACGACGCGCGTGCCGTCGGCGACGAGCTTCTCCAGGCCGGGGGACGTCGGGAAGCGGTCGCCCAGGTCCTCGCGCAGCGAGGTGAGCACGTGCAGTCCGACGGCGGGGCCGACGAGGTCGAAGAGCTCGAACGTCGGCATCGGGAAGCCCAGCGGCGCGAGCGCCGTGTCGGCGACCTCGACGGACGTGCCGTTCTCGATCGCCTCGACGACCTTGCCCATGACGAGCACGAGCAGGCGGTTGACGACGAAGCCCGGCCGGTCGGCGACGAGCACGGCCGTCTTGCGCAGCTTCTTCGTGATCGCGAACGCCGTCGCGAGGGCCTCGTCGGAGGTCTTCTCGGCCTTCACCACCTCGACCAGCGGCATCTGGGCCACCGGGTTGAAGAAGTGGATGCCCACCACGCGCTCCGGGTGCGCCAGGTCGGCCGCCATCTCGGTGACGGACAGCGCGGAGGTGTTCGTCGCGAGGACCGTGTCCTCGGAGACTATGCCCTCGAGCTCGGCGAAGACCTTCTTCTTCAGGCCCATGACCTCGGTGACCGCCTCGATCACCACGTCGCACGTGGCGAACTCGCCGATCTCGGTGGTGCCGGTGACGCTCGCGGCGATGCGCGCGGCGGCCTCGGGCGTCATCCGCCCGCGTCCGACCAGCTTCTCGACGGTGGACCGGACGAAGCCGAGGCCCTTGTCGACCCGCTCCTGGTCGAGGTCGCGCATGACGACGGGCACGCCGAGGCGCTGTGCGACGAGGAGGGCGATCTGCGCCGCCATGAGGCCGGCGCCGACGATGCCGACCCGGGTGACCGGGCGGGCCAGGCCCTTGTCGGGGGCGCCGACGGGCTTCTTGCCGCCCGAGACGAGCTGGAAGGCGTAGACGCTGGCGCGCATCTCGTCGGACATGATGAGGTCGGCCAGCGCCTCGTCCTCCGCGGCGAAGGCCTCCTCGCGGGTCGCGGTACGGGCCGCGGCCAGGAGGTCGAGGGCACGGTAGGGCGCCGGTCGCGAGCCCGCGACGACGGCGTCGAGCCGCTGGCGCGTGGCCGCGACGACGGCGTCCCACACCGGCTGCGGGTCGAGCTCGCGGCGGGGCACCTCGACTTCGCCGCGCAGCACGCGCGACGCCCACAGGATCGACTGCTCGAGGAAGTCGGCCGCTTCGAAGAGCTGGTCCACCAGGCCGATCGCGGCCGCCTCGGCCGCCTTGAACGGCTTCTGCGTGGCGGGCCGGGTGAGGATCACGTCGACGGCCTTCTCGATGCCCACGAGGCGCGGCACGAGGTAGGCGCCGCCCCAGCCCGGGATGAGGCCGAGGCCGGTCTCGGGCAGGCCCAGCGCGGGGGCGTCGGACGACACGGTGCGGTAGTCGCAGTTGAGCGCGACCTCGAGGCCGCCGCCGAGCGCCAGCCCGTTGACGAACGCGAACGTCGGCACACCCATGGCGTGCAGCAGCTCGTAGGCGGCGTGCCCGCCGCGGCCGAGCTCGAGCGCCTGCTCGTGCGAGGTGACGGTGGAGACCTGGAGCAGGTCCGCGCCCGCCGCGAGGAAGTACGGCTTGCCGGTGACGGCGACGGCGGCGATCTCGCCGCGGCCCGCGCGCCCCTGGAGCGCGGTGAGCGCCGCGGTGAGCTCGGCCATGCCCTCGGGGCCCAGCGTGCTGGGCTTGGTGTGGTCGAGGCCGTTGTCGAGGGTGACGAGCGCGAGCGTGCCCGCGCCGCCGGGGAGCGCGACGTCGCGGACGAGGGAGTGCGTGACGCGCTCGGCGCGGACGTCGGGGGTGTTCTCGGTCATCAGGTCAGTTCTCCTCGTCCGTCGCGGTGGTCGCGGTGGTGTGGCCCGAGTAGTCGGCGTGGTGCGGGTTCTCCCAGATCACCGTGCCGCCCTGGCCGAGGCCCACGCACATGGTGGTGACGCCGTACCGGACCTCGGGGTGCTTCGCGAACTGGTGCGCGAGCTGCGTCATGAGGCGCACGCCGGAGCTGGCCAGGGGGTGGCCCATGGCGATGGCGCCGCCGTACGGGTTGACGCGCTCGTCGTCGTCGGCGATCCCGTAGTGGTCGAGGAAGCTCAGCACCTGCACGGCGAAGGCCTCGTTGATCTCGAACAGGCCGATGTCGTCGATGGTGAGGCCGGCCTGGGCGAGCGCCCTGTCCGTGGCGGGGACCGGGCCGTAGCCCATGATCGACGGGTCGACGCCGGCGAACGCGGACGAGACCAGGCGCATCGCGACCGGCAGGCCCAGCTCGGCGGCGGTGTCGCCGGAGGCGAGCAGGGCGGCGGTGGCGCCGTCGGTCAGGGGGGACGCGTTGCCCGCGGTGACGCGGCCGCCCGGGCGGAACGGCGTCTTGAGGTTCGCGATGCCCTCGACGGTGGTGCTCGGGCGGGGCAGCTCGTCGGCGGTGGCCAGGCCCCAGCCCTGCTCGGCGGAGCGGACCGCCACGGGCACGAGCTCCGGGCCGACGTCGCCGTTGGCCAGGGCCTTGGCGTACTTGGCCTGGCTGTTCACGGCGTAGGCGTCCGCGCGCTCCTTGGTGAGGTGCGGGAACTTGTCGTGCAGGTTCTCGGCCGTGACGCCCATGTTGAGCGACTCGGGGTCCACCAGCTTCTCGGACAGGAAGCGCGGGTTCGGGTCGGCGTCGAAGCCCATCGGGTGGCGGCCCATGTGCTCCACGCCGCCCGCGATCACGACGTCGGCGCTGCCGGTCGCGATGCCGGCGGCGGTGGTCGTGACGGCGGTCATCGCGCCCGCGCACATGCGGTCGATCGCGAAGCCGGGGACGGTCTGGGGGAGGCCGGCGAGCATCCCCACGGTGCGGCCGAGGGTCAGGCCCTGGTCGCCCTGCTGGGTGGTGGCGGCGATGGCCACCTCGTCCACGCGCTCGCCCGGCAGCTCGGGGTGGCGGCGCAGCAGCTCGCGGACCGCCTTGACGACGAGGTCGTCCGCGCGGGTCTCGGCGAAGAGGCCGTCGGGCCGGGCCTTGCCGAACGGCGTGCGCACGCCCTCGACGAAGACGACGTCGCGCAGCGCGCGGCGGGCCGGGTTCCGTGTGGTCATGGAAGCTCCATCCGCTGACGAGGGTCGGGACTTCGGCGTCCGACGAGCGACGCCGCTCTCTCGGGCGACGACCCGGTGGGGCCGCGCCGAGGTACACGCTACCGCGAGTACCGGGAACAAGAGTAGACCATCGTGAGACCCGGTATCAGCCCGGGCACGGAGCGGGTCAGGCGAGCGTGGAGAAGGAGTCCTCGAGGGGCGTGGCGACCAGCTCGATCTGCCACGGGCGGGCGCCGCGGCCCCGCAGGAACTCCGCGATCTCGGCCGAGCGTGCCGGGTCCGGCGGCGTCCAGCACAGCCGGCGCAGGGCGTCCGGCTGCAGCAGGTTCTCCACGGGCACGTGCAGGTCGCCGGACATCGTGGCGAGGAGCTCGCGGGCCGTCGTGAGCCGACGGGCTGCGACGGGGTCTCGGTCGGCCCAGGTGCGGGGCTGGGGCGGGCCGTCGGTGCGCGGGCCGCGCTGGCTCGGCAGCCGGTCGTCGGGCAGGGCGAGGGCCTCGTCGATCGCGCGCTGCCACGCCGGCGCGCGGCGCCTCGTGGCCTTCCCCGCGAACTCCGGCAGGGCGGTGAGCTGCGGCACGGTGCGCGGCAGCGCACGGGCGGCCGCGACGATGGCGCGGTCGGGCAGCACCCGGCCGGGGGAGACGTCGCGGGCACGGGCGCTCGCATCGCGCGCCTGCCAGAGGCTGCGGACCACGGCCAGCTGACGACGGTCGCGGAGCGTGTGCGTGCCCGACGTGCGCCGCCACGGGTCGACGCGGGGTGCCGGCGGGGGCGCGGTGCGCTCCGCCTCGAACTCCTGGGCCGCCCACTCCGCCTTGCCGTCCGCGTCGAGCCGCTCGGCCAGGCGGTCGCGCAGGTCCACCAGCACCTCGACGTCGAGGGCGGCGTAGCGCAGCCAGTCCTCGGGCAGCGGCCGGGTGGACCAGTCGACGGCGGAGTGCTCCTTGGCCAGGCCGAGGCCGAGCAGCTCTGCGACCACAGCGGCGAGGCCGACACGCTCCAGCCCCAGCAGGCGCGCGGCGAGCTCCGTGTCGAAGACCCGTGCCGGGCGCAGCCCGTGCTCGGCGAGCCCCGGCAGGTCCTGGGACGCCGCGTGCAGCACCCACTCGGCGTCGCCCACGGCGTCGCCGATCGCCGACAGGTCGGGCAGCGCGACCGGGTCGAGCAGCGCCGTGCCGGCGCCCTCGCGCCGCAGCTGCACCAGGTAGGTGGCCTGACCGTAGCGGTAGCCGGAGGCGCGCTCCGCGTCGGCGGCGACGGGGCCGGTGCCGGCCGCGAACCGCTCGACCACGCGGTCGAGGGCGACCGGGGTGTCGACCACGCGACCGACGCCGTCCGCGGGCTCGGTGAGCGGGACGACGTCGGTGGCGGTCGGGGGGACTGCTGAGCTCATGGCCCCACGGTATGCGGTCGTGACCCGGGCCGCGGGTGTCCGCGGCCGCCCGAGCGTGCGGAGAGCGAGGCGACGCCGTCGGGCAGCGGGGGCAGGCCGCCGGCCGTCGCCATGAGGTCGCCCCACACGGCGAGGTGCACGCCGAGGTCCGTGTCCGTGGGGGTCCAGGACGCGCGGATCTCGAGGTCCACGGCGTCGGGCGTGGCACCCAGCGCGCCGAAGCTCTGGGAGAGGACACGCGTCACGGTGCCGCCGATCGCCAGGGCGTCCACGCCGGCGGCGTCGAGCGACTCCGTCACCCAGGTCCACGCGACGTCGGCCAGCAGGGGGTCGGCGGCGAGCTCGGGCTCGAGGGTGGCGCGCACCAGCGTGACGACCCGGAACGTGCCCTGCCAGGTCTCCTGCCCCTCGGGGTCGTGCAGGACGACGAACCGACCGGTGGCGACCTCCTCGCCCCCGGGCTCGGCGACCTCGCCCTCGAGGGCCACCGAGTACGGGGCCACGCGCGTGGGGCCGGGGATCTCCGCCAGGTGCACCTCGCCGCGCAGCCGCCGCTCGCGCAGGGACGCCAGCGCGGCCGCGAAGGGGGCGGGCACCTGCCGAGGATCCCGCTTCGAGTCACCCGTGCGATCGCCGGTCACGCCAGCCACCGTACGGCGCGGGGCGGCCGGTCGGGTGAAACGACGCACCGGGGGGCGGGTCGTGTCCGGATCGTGATGGTCCGTACACCTCGGCCGCCGCGCCGACTACGCTGGTCCCGGCTCCCGGGCGGGGGAGCGCGTGCGCCAGTCGCCGCCACCCGGCCGCCCGACCCGAACCGAGAACCGACGGAAGCAGGGAAACGATGACAGCTCGTGCCCAGATCGGCGTGACCGGCCTTGCGGTGATGGGCCGCAACCTCGCCCGCAACTTCGCGCGGCACGGCTACACGGTGGCGGTGCACAACCGGTCGTACGCCAAGACCCAGTCGCTGATCGCCGACGCCGGGCACGAGGGCGACTTCGTCCCGTCCGAGTCGATGGCCGACTTCGTCGCCTCCCTCGAGCGGCCCCGCAAGGTCGTCATCATGGTCAAGGCGGGCGCCGCGACGGACGCCGTCATCGACGAGCTCGTGCCGCTGCTGGAGGAGGGCGACATCGTCGTCGACGCCGGCAACGCGCACTTCCCCGACACCATCCGCCGCGAGAAGGACCTCAGCGCGAAGGGCCTGCACTTCGTGGGGACCGGCGTCTCCGGCGGCGAGGAGGGTGCGCTCAACGGCCCGTCGATCATGCCGGGCGGCACCCGCGAGTCCTACGCGAGCCTCGGCCCGATCCTCGAGGACATCTCCGCGAAGGTCGACGGCACGCCCTGCTGCACCTACGTCGGCCCGGACGGCGCCGGCCACTTCGTCAAGATGGTGCACAACGGCATCGAGTACGCCGACATGCAGCTCATCGCCGAGGCCTACGACCTGCTCAAGCAGGGCCTGGGCGCGTCGGCGGCCGAGATCGGCCAGATCTTCGCCGAGTGGAACACCGGCGACCTCGAGTCCTTCCTCATCGAGATCACGGCGGACGTGCTGCAGCACGTGGACGCCGCGACCGGCAGCGCGTTCGTCGACGTCGTGCTCGACCAGGCCGAGCAGAAGGGCACCGGCCGCTGGACGGTGCAGAACGGCCTCGACCTGGGCGTCCCGATCACGGGCATCGCCGAGGCGACGTTCGCCCGCGCCCTGTCCGGCTCCGTGCCGCAGCGGGAGGCCGGCCGTGCCGCGCTGCCCGCCGACGCGGGCACCTGGGAGATCGCGGACCGCGACGCCTTCATCGAGGACGTGCGCCTCGCGCTGTACGCGTCGAAGGTCGTCGCGTACAGCCAGGGCTTCGACCAGATCGCCGCCGCCTCCGCCGAGTACGGCTGGGACATCGACCGCGGCGCGATGGCCCGCATCTGGCGCGGCGGCTGCATCATCCGCGCGCGCTTCCTCAACCGCATCACCGAGGCGTACGAGCGCGACGCGGCGCTGCCGCTGCTGCTCGCGGACGAGTACTTCACGAACGCCGTCGGCAACGGCCTCGCCGCCTGGCGCCGCGTCGTGTCGCAGGCCGCCCTCAACGGGGTGCCCACGCCGGCGTTCTCGTCGTCCCTCGCCTACTACGACGGCGTGCGGGCCGAGCGGCTGCCCGCCGCGCTCATCCAGGCGCAGCGCGACTTCTTCGGGGCGCACACCTACCGCCGCACCGATCGCGAGGGCACCTTCCACACCGAGTGGTCGGCCGACCGCTCCGAGCAGGAGGCATGAGCGCACCCGTGAGCACCACCAGCACCGAGACCGGCCCCGGGTTCCAGCCCGTCATCGTCGGGTCGGACATCGGGGTGTACGCGCTCGCCCGCTCGTTCCACGAGCGCTACGGCGTGCGCACCACCGTCGTCGCCTTCGCGGAACCGGGCCCGATCGCGCACTCGCAGATCATCGACACCGAGCTGTCCGGCACCGCGCCCGAGCAGATCGTCGCGGCGCTCCAGGACGTGGCGGGCCGCCTGGCGGCCCCCGGTCGCGCGCTCGTGCTCCTCACCAACATGGACTGGGTGGTGCGCGTGCTCGTGCACCACCGCGGGGAGCTCGAGGCCGCGGGGTACGTGGTGCCGTTCGCGGACGCCGCGCTCATCGACCGGATCTCCGACAAGGCGGAGTTCCAGGAGGTGTGCGCCGAGCTCGGGATCCCGACGCCCGCCACCGTCATCCAGGACTTCGCCCGCGCGGCCGAGCCCGGCTGGGAGCCGCTTCCGGTCGGCTTCGACTTCCCGGTCATCGCCAAGCCCGCGAGCAGCGCCGACTACCACGACGTGCAGTTCGCGGGGAAGAAGAAGATCTACGAGATCGCGACGCCGGCCGAGCTGGACCGGCTGATGATCTCGCTGCGCGAGGCGGGCTTCCGCGGCCGGTTCCTCGTGCAGGAGAACATCCCCGGCGACGACACCCGCATGCGGTCGGTCACGGCGTACGCCGACACGAGCGGGCGGGTCACGCTGCGCTCCTCGGCGCAGGTGCTCCTGGAGGAGCGCACGCCGGCCGCCCGGGGCAACCCGTCGGCGATGATCGTCGAGCCGATCGCCGAGATCCTCGACGCCGCCCAGCGGATCCTCGAGCACACGGGCTGGCGCGGGTTCGCGAACTTCGACGTCAAGCTCGACCCGCGCGACGGCGTGTTCAAGTTCTTCGAGCAGAACCCGCGCATCGGGCGGAACAACTACTACCTCACCGCGGGCGGGCAGAACCCGACCGAGGCCCTGGTGGACGACGTCGTGCACGCCGTGCGCCGCGAGCCGGTGACGGCCGACCGCGAGGTGCTGTACTCCGTCGTGCCGAAGCGCCTGCTGCGCTCGTACGTGCTGGACCCGGAGCTGCACGCCCGCGTCGTGCGGTTGCAGCGCTCGGGCCGCACCGTGCACCCGCTGCGCTACAAGGCCGACGCGTCGCCGCGCCGTCGGCTGTACGTGCTCACGGCGATGCTCAACCACGTGCGCAAGTACCGGCAGTTCTACCCGCTGGAGGCGCTGCGCCGGAACTACGCGGCGAACACGGCGGCCGGGGCACCGGCCGGCACGTCGACCGGCGGCGCCGCGACGAAGGAGGCATCGTGACGCAGACCCCGCAGCGGCGGCTGCAGCCCGTCGTCCTGGGCGGCGACATCGGCGCGTACAGCCTGGCCCGGGCGTTCCACGAGGCGTACGGCGTGCGGTCCGTGGTCGTGTCCGGCGCCTCCACGGGCCTGGTGCGGCACTCGCGCATCCTCACCCACGTGGCCGAGCCGCAGATCGACGACCCCGAGGCGATCGTGGCGCGCCTGCGTCGTATCGCCGACGAGCACACCGACGCCGACCTGGTCGTCGTGGGCTCGGCCGACTGGCTCGTGCGGATGCTGGTGCAGCACCGCGACCGCCTGGAGGACCGCTACCTGGTGCCCTACGTGGGCGAGGAGCTGCTGCTGCGGCTCACCGACAAGGAGGAGTTCGGTGCCCTGTGCGCCGAGCTCGGCCTCGCGCACCCGACGACGGTCGTGCACGACGTCGCGTCGGGCACCGAGCCGGACACCGGCGGCCTGACGTTCCCGGTGATCGCGAAGGCGGCCAGCACGGCGGCCTACCACGACGTCGAGTTCGCCGGGAAGAAGAAGGTCTTCCTCGTGGACACGCGCGCCGAGCTGCTCGACCTGCTCGGTCGGGTGAAGGACGCCGGGTACGTCGGCTCGTTCGTCGTGCAGGACTACATCCCGGGGGACGACTCCGGCATGCGGATCCTCACCTGCTACAGCGACGCCCAGGGCAAGGTGCGGTTCTCCTCCTTCGGGCACGTGCTGCTGGAGGAGCACGCGCCGGGCGCGCTCGGCAACCCGGCCGCGATCGTCACGGGCACCCAGCCCGAGGTCGTGGAGCAGGCGCGCCGGCTGCTCGAGCACGTCGGCTGGACCGGCGTCGCGAACTTCGACCTCAAGTACGACCCGCGCGACGGGCGGTACGTGTTCTTCGAGCTCAACCCGCGCCTGGGCCGCTCGAACTACTACGTCACGTCGACGGGCGCGAACCCGGTGAAGTTCTACGTGCACGAGCACCTGCGCGGCCTCGACCCCGACCCGCGCGCCGTGCTGGGGCCCGACGTCCCGCTGTCCGGCGACGGTGAGGTCACCACCGAGCACCTGTACACGGTGCTCCCCGGCACCCTGCTGCGCCGGTACGTCGCGGACCCGGGGACCCGGACCCGCACGCGCCGCCTGCAGCTGACCCGGCGGGCGTCCAACCCGCTCTGGTACCGCAAGGAGTGGGACCCGCGCCGGGTCGCCTACCTGCTGGTGTCGCAGCTCAACCAGTACCGCAAGTACGCCCGGCACTACCCGGTGGCGCAGTCGCGGGCCCTGGCGTGGACCGGGCCGGCCGCGCCGCAGGGCGCGCGGGAGGGCGCGTGACCGCCGAGGTCGAGCACGGCGCCGGTGACGCCGGCGGGACGGTCGAGGACCGGCCCGTCGGCGTCATCGGGGGCGTGGGCCCGCTGGCCACCGCCTACTTCCTGCAGCGGGTGGTGCAGCGCACCGACGCCGAGCGCGACCAGGACCACGTGGACCTCGTCGTGCTCAACCACGCGACGATCCCGGACCGCACGGATTTCGTGCTCGGCCGGTCGCCCGCCGACCCGGGACCCGTGCTCGCGCGGGACGCCCGGCGCCTGCAGGACTTCGGCGTGCAGTTCCTCGTCATGCCCTGCAACACCGCGCACTACTTCACCCAGCAGGTGCTGGACGCGGTCACCGTGCCGTTCGTCTCGATCATCGACGTGACGGTCGCGGCGGCGCGTGCGCGGGTGCCCGGCCTGGGGCGCGTCGGCCTGCTGGCCACGGCGGGGACGGTCGCGTCGAAGGTGTACGACGACGCGTTCGCCGCCCACGGGGTCGACGTCGTCGTCCCCGACGCCGCCGACCAGGACGTCGTCAGCACGGTGATCTACGACCAGGTCAAGGCCGGCCGGCCGGCCGACCCCGACGCCCTGCGCGGGGTGGCGGCCCGGCTCGTGGAGCGCGGCGCGTCCGTCGTCGTGCTCGGCTGCACCGAGCTCTCCGTCGCCGCGGTCGACCATCACCTGCTCGACGAGGAGCCCTTCCTCGACTCCATGGACGAGCTGGTGCGCGCGACGATCACCGGGACGGGCCACCGCGTGCGCTGATCCCGCACCGCACGACCCCAGCGCCACGCACGAGGGCCCCGTCCGCCGGACGGGGCCCTCGCGCGTGCCAGGGGGTCTCGGGGACCGGGCTCAGTCGCCGATCTCGCTGGTGCCGGCGTACAGGTGCAGCACGGGGACCTGCAGGAGCTCGCGGGCGCGCGACGCCCAGTCGGAGCGGAAGGTGTCCGCGACGACGTGGGGGTAGGTCACGACGACCACGTCGTCCACGCCGTCCGGGCCGCCCTGGGCCTCGACGGCGGCGCTCAGCGCGGGCAGCGGGTCCTCCTCGGTCACCGTGCCCTCGGCGGTGGCTCCGGCCGCCCGCAGCGCCGCGAGCGACCGCTCGAGGCGCTCGGCGGCGGTCACCTTCGCCTGCTCGGGCGTGGGCTCCTTGCCCACGAGGTCCTGGCCGGCCTCGCGCAGCTCGCCCACCCACAGGTGGTCGATGATCGCGGCGACCACGTTGCGGTCGGTGTCCGAGGGGACGAGCACGCGGTAGCGCTCGGCCTGCTCGTCGTGCAGGGACAGGATGTGCGCCACGTCGGCGTCGGTGAGGGCGTCCTCGGTGAGGACGACGGTCGTCGGCATGCCAGCACCGTAGCCACCCGGGGCCGTGGATGCGAGGCCAGCGGGCCGGCGCGGGGCGGGACGTGACGCGCGCCTCTCCACGGGGCTCCCGGGACCGGGCTCAGCGCAGGAGCCAGCGCGCCAGCAGCGTGCCGGAGCCCGGCGCGTGCAGCAGGTGCGTGAGGCGGGCGGGCGTGGCCGGCGACGCCGGGATCCCGGCCGGGCGCGGCCCCTCGCCGGGGGACCCGGCGGGGGAGGCGGCCACGATGCGGGAGGGGCCCGGCCCGACGAGGCACGGGCTGGTCGTGACGCACAGCTCGTCGACCAGGTCGTCCGCGAGCATGGCGGCGAGCAGCGTCGGGCCGCCCTCGCACAGGACGCGGCGCAGCCCTCGGTCGGCCAGGGCCGCGAGACCGGCACGCAGGTCCACCTCGTCGGGGTCGCCCGCCGACGCCACCGCGAGCACCCGGTCGGCGGGGACCATCCGGCTCGCCGTCCGCGCGCCCGCCGCGCCGGTGAGGACGAGCGGCGGCCGGTCGCCGTCGGCGAGCTGCTGCGGCACCCGGCCGGAGCGCGTGACGAGCGCGAGCTCGAGGGGTCGGTCGCCCGTCGTGGGAAGGCCCTGCGGCCGGTCGAGCGCCGTGTAGCCCTCGTGGCGGGCCGTGCCCGCACCGACGAGCACGACGTCGGCCGCGGCACGCAGGACACGGAACGCGCGCCAGTCCGCGTCGTCGTTGATCGAGCCGGACAGGTGGTCCGGGCCCCACGCGCCGCCGTCGACCGTGCTGACGAAGTTGGCCCGCAGCCACCTGCCGGACCCGGTGCCCTCGTCGTACAGCGCACGGAGGCGGTGCTCGGTCGGGTCGGGGGGCAGGTGCTCCGGTGCCGGGACGAGCAGGTCGAGCGGCGTCGTGGCAGATCTCACAGCGGCCAGCGTACTGACGCGGCGTAGCCTTGACGGTCGTGACGCTCACGCAGGACGAGGACCAGGACCAGGACCAGGACACGGGTACGGGCCCGGGCATCGACGCGGGCGCGACGCCCCCCGCGCACGACGGCGCGGTGCCGTCCCTGTCGGCGGTGCGTCCGACGGTCTCCCCGGATCGGCTGCTCGCCGACCTCGTGCCGCCGCGCCACTTCGCCCAGGCACGTTTCTCCACCTACCGGGCCGACCCCGCCCACCCGAGCCAGACGACGGTGCCCGCCCGGCTGCAGGAGGTCGCGCGCGAGATCGCCGCGCCGCGGTCGTCGGGGCTGAAGGCGCTGTTCGGGCGACGTCGGGCGGTGCCCGCCGTGTACATGGACGGCGGCTTCGGCGTCGGCAAGACGCACCTGCTCACCTCGCTGGCCCACGAGGTCACGGCGGCCGTGGGCGAGGGGGCGGTCGCATACGGCACGTTCGTCGAGTACACGAACCTCGTGGGGGCGCTGGGCTTCCTGCCGACGGTCGAGGCGCTCGCCACGCGCCGTCTGGTCTGCATCGACGAGTTCGAGCTCGACGACCCCGGCGACACGGTGCTGATGTCGCGCCTGCTGCGCGAGCTCGCGGACCGCGACGTCGCCCTCGCCGCGACGTCGAACACGCTGCCCGAGGCGCTGGGCGAGGGCCGCTTCGCGGCCGAGGACTTCCTGCGCGAGATCCAGGCGCTCTCGTCGCGCTTCGAGGTGCTGCGCGTCGACGGCGAGGACTACCGCCACCGCGCCGTCGTGACCGAGGCGGCCCCGATCCCGGCCGACGTCGTGGAGCGCGCGGCCGCCGGGCGTCCGGGTGCGGTCCTCGACGAGTTCGACGGGCTGCTCGCGCACCTCGCGACCGTCCACCCGAGCCGGTACGGCGCCCTGCTCGACGGCGTGGAGCTGGTGGCGCTCACCGGCGTGCGGCCCGTGCAGCGGCAGGAGGTGGCCCTGCGGCTCGTGGTCCTCGTCGACCGCCTGTACGACCGCGACGTGCCCGTGCTCCTCTCCGGTGACGGTGCGCAGCACCTGTTCTCCGAGGAGATGCTGCGCGGGGGTTACCGCAAGAAGTACTTCCGGGCGCTGTCGCGTCTCGGGGCCCTCGCGGAGGAAGGCCGCCGCCTGACGGCGTGAGGCCCGCCCGCGGCGAGCCGTGGAGGCTACGGCTCGACGGGGCCGGAGTGCAGCACGGCGGGGGCACGGGGCGGGATCCGCAGGACGCCGTCCGCCAGGGTGGTCCCCTCCGGGTCCCAGGCGGCCACGACCTTCATGTCGGCCGGGAGCGACGAGACGTCCACGTCCGCCGGCTCCGTGCCGGTGACGAGGGCGACGGCGGTGCGGCCCCGGCGACCGACGAGCGAGGTCCCCGCGGTCCGCACCTCCACGGGCAGGTCGCGGTCCGCCGACGCGGCGGGGCGCAACGCCACCAGCCTCCGGGTCCAGTCCACGAGGCGCCGTGCCCGGTCGTCCCGCGCGGGCACCGGCACGTGCTCCGTGTCGAGCACCGGTGGCGTCCCCGCGAGGATCGCGAACGTCAGCAGGCAGGCCCGGTCGTCGTCGGTCACGCCCGGGGCCTCCCGGTAGGCGTCGCCCGCGTCGGGCGTCCACGGGACGGAGCGGTTGGCGGCGGGCAGCCGCGTGAGGTCGCGCACGAGCACCGCGGAGGCCCGCTGCGTGGCGCGGTGCGCCCGGCGCAGGCTCGGCGGACGCCACGGGGCCGTCGTCGGGGGGAAGACCTCGTGCGCGAGCCGGCGCAGGTCCTGGACGGGATCGGCGTCGCCCGGCGCCGCGAGGATGTGGTGCACGACGGTGGTGAGCCGGTCGCTGCGCCCCGGCCCGTCGACGAGGAGGTGGAGCCGGCGGCCGAGCTGCTCGCCGAGGTGGTGCACGTCCTCCGCGAGCTCCCCGAGGAACGGCACCGCCGAGCGGTCCACGAGCGCCTCGACGTCGAGCAGCAGGCCGTCCACGTGGAAGTCGCGCAGCCAGCGCTCGGCGTCGGCCACGAGGAAGTCACGCGGGCCGCGGCTCCCGCTGCCGTCGAGGTTGATCCGCGGGCTGTCGGAGCCGGGCGGGCCGGGCCGGGCTCCCGTGCGCGGCCCGATCCGTGAGCCGGTGGCGTAGGGGCCGAAGGCGTGCAGGCCGAGGTCGTCGGCGACGGCCCACCGGTGGGGGGCGTCCAGGACGACGGCGAGCCCGCAGCGGTGCGCGCGGTCGACGAACCGGTGGAGCGCGCCGGGGCCGCCGAGCGGCTCGTGCACGGCGAACAGCCGGACGCCGGCGGCTGGGCCGCGCTCGGGGTCGTACGCGGCGACGGGGGAGAGCTCGACCCCCACGACGCCGGTCGCGGCGACGTCCTCCAGGAGGTCGGCGGCGGCGTCGAGCGTGCCGGCCGCGGTGAACGTGGGGAGGTCGACGCGCAGCAGCGCGCCGGCGTCGAGGTCTGCGCCCCGCCAGGCGCCGTCCGTCCAGGCGAACTCCTGGTCCAGCACGCGCGACGCGCCGTGGACGCCGCACGGCAGCCAGGTGCTGCAGGGGTCCGGCACGGGCGGTCCGCCGTCGACCGAGAAGAGGTAGTCGGTGCCCGGCGCGAGCTCGGCGTCAGCGCGCCAGTACCCGGGCTCGTGGGCGCCGACGAGGCGGAGGGGGAGACGGGAGCCGGACGCCGGCAGCACGACCTCGACGGTGTGGGCCCGCGGCGCCCACAGCAGGGGGCGGGGCCCCGGCCACCGCTCGCGCATCCCGGGGAGCGGTGGCGGGGTTCCGGGTGCCGCCCTGTCGGCGAGGCCTGCATCGGCAGCGGTCACGGCGGACACTCTAGCCACCAGGGGCAACCTTCGCGGCCTCGCGTCCAGGTGCCGGATGCTGCGGGCGACGGTGGCGCGCAGCGACCGTCCGGCCGTCGTCCGGGACTCGTCCAGGACGTGCTGCCCCGGGGCCTGGGCGACTAAATAGTGTGCCAAGCGCGGGCGCGGCAACCCGCCGGCTGCTAGACCTTGGCCATGAGCACGGATGGCACAGGCACCCGACCCACGGTGCCGGTGGACAGGTTGGACGAGTCGATCGCCTCGCAGGCCAGGCTGGCACCCCGGCGGCGCCCGCTGGACGATCGAGACCGGGACGCCAGGTCCGGGGGTGACGCGGCAAAGGCGCCGGCGTCGCTCTCCGCGGCGGAGCTCGGCCCCATCGAAGGCGCCTCGAGCGGAGTCTCCTGGGATGACCCGGACGAGCTCTGACCCCGTGACGTGATCCTGAGCGTCGACGTCGACCCCGACGGCGCGTGGCGTCAGCGGGGGAGCCGGTCCGTGCCCACGGGGACCAGTCGCGGCATCCCGGCGGGGGCGACGCGGCTCAGGGCGACGTAGCGCGCCTCGGCGCGGTGCAGCCGGATGTGCTCGTCGAGGGACCAGTCCGGCCCGTTGGTGAGGACCATCCCGCACGAGCAGTCGATCTCCACGGCGCCGCCGTGGCCGTGCCGGACCTGTCCCACCGTGACGTGCGACGCCCGGGCGTGCGCCTTGGCGCGGTGCATCGTCGCGGAGACCGGGTCGGGCGCGGTCGGCGGTGCGTCGACGAGGGCCTCGTCGACGGGTGCGGGGAAGGGCTGATCCACGCGGGCGAGCCTAGTGCGTGTGGGCGATCCCGAGCTCGTGCATCCGCTCGTGCTCCTCGCGCGCGGCCTGCCGCGCGGCGATGCGCGCCTGCACCTCCTCGCGGCGCAGCGGCGGCACGGTCTTCGGCGGCTGCCGACGCTCGGGGAGCTCGCCGAGCAGGCGGGTGACGATCTCCGCGATCTCCGCGGTGGCCTGCTCGCACGGCTCACGGGTGGCCGCGCTCGCCGAGCGCTGGACGCCCGTCACCTTGCGGACGAACTGCTCCGCGGCGGCCCTGATCTCCTCGTCGGTGGCGGGCGGCTCGAGCCCCCGCAGGGTCGTGATGTTGCGGCACATGGTCTCGACGCTACGCCGCGGGGGTGACGAGGGCGACACCCGGCGGCGAGCGGACCCGTGGGGGAGGAACGCGAAAGGCCGCCCCGGGCGAACCGGGACGGCCTCGTTCTGGTGGGCGATACTGGGATCGAACCAGTGACCTCTTCCGTGTCAGGGAAGCGCGCTACCGCTGCGCCAATCGCCCTTGCGGCTGCTGCGCTCCCCCGAGAGGGGGATGCAGAGCTCGGAGCGGATGACGGGACTCGAACCCGCGACCCTCACCTTGGCAAGGTGATGCTCTACCAACTGAGCCACATCCGCGCGACCGGGTCGTTCAGGACTGCTGTCCTGGCCTCCCGGCGCCTGAGGAACATTACTCGACCTTCGGCTCACTGGTCCAATCGCGACCGTGTGACCTGCGACGCTGCCGTCCTCCGGCCGTCGACGGCGCGTCAGGGAGCCCGGTCGTGGCCCGAGAACGACGAAACCCCGACCGGTGACCCGGTCGGGGCTTCGTGATGCTGGTGGGCGATACTGGGATCGAACCAGTGACCTCTTCCGTGTCAGGGAAGCGCGCTACCGCTGCGCCAATCGCCCGTGCTGCGAGGTGGGTACGGGATTCGAACCCGTGTATACGGCTTTGCAGGCCGCTGCCTCGCCTCTCGGCCAACCCACCTTGAGACGTGCTCTCCCGACGCTCATCGTGAGTCGATCAGAGAGTGGGCCTCCGAGCGGATGACGGGACTCGAACCCGCGACCCTCACCTTGGCAAGGTGATGCTCTACCAACTGAGCCACATCCGCGCGACCAGGAACCAGGACACCCTGCGGTGCCCGCCGTTCTGGCGCGCCCCAAACATTAGTGGACCCCTGGCGGTCCGTCCAATCGCCTCCGCCGGGGTGTCCGCGCAGGACCCACTAGCGTGCTCGTGTGCACGATCCGACCTCCTGGGCCACGTTCGCCGGGCGCCGCGCGTCGCGCGCCGTCGAGTGCGTCGATCTCTCCGAGCAGCCGGAACGGCTCGACTCGGGGCTGTGGTTCGTCGTCGCCGACTTCGAGGCCGACCTGGGGCGCGACGGCGTCACGCGGCCGGGCGGTCGGGCCCGTGCCTGGCGGTTCGCCGACGTGGGCCCTGCTCCGGCGGCGGGGGGTGACGGAGGGCGCTGGTGCGGCCCCTCTCCGTCGGCATGGACCAGCTCCCTCGACCGGGACGCGTACGTCCGAGCCGTGGCGACGGTCCGCGAGCGGGTACGGCGCGGCGACGTCTACCAGGTCAACGTGTGCCGGGTGCTCTCGGCCCCGCTGGCCGCGTCGGACGTCCCGTCGGGCATCTCGTCGGGCGATGCCCGACGGGACATCGTCGAGCCCGATGCCGCGGCTCTTGCCGCGCGGCTCGCCGTCGGCAACCCCGCCCCGTACGCGGCCGCGGTGCACGTGCCCGCGGCGAGCGGCCTCGACCCGGTGTGGGTCGTGAGCGCCTCGCCCGAGCTGTACCTGTCCCTCGACGTCTCGGCCGGCGCTGCCGGCGGGGCCGCGTCGCTCGCCTCGGGCCCCATCAAGGGCACCGCGCGTACGCCGTCCGGGCTCACGGCCAAGGACCGCGCCGAGAACGTGATGATCACCGACCTGGTGCGCAACGACCTGCAGCGCGTCTGCCGCCCGGGCACGGTCGAGGTCTCCGACCTGCTGGCCGTCGAGGAGCACCCCGGCCTGGTCCACCTGGTGTCGCGCGTGCGCGGCGAGCTGCTCGGCGACGCTCCGGGACGCTGGGCGCGGGCGCTCGAGGCCACGTTCCCGCCGGGATCGGTGTCGGGGGCGCCCAAGTCGTCCGCGCTGCGGCTGATCGCCGAGCTCGAGCCGACGGCCCGCGGTCCCTACTGCGGCGCGGTGGGTTGGGTCGACGGCGACGCCGGGCGGGCCGAGCTCGCCGTCGGGATCCGTACCTTCTGGTGGGAGGACGCCCCCGGCGGCGGCGTCCTGCGGTTCGGCACCGGCGCCGGGATCACGTGGGGGAGCGACCCCGCGCGCGAGTGGGACGAGACCGAGCTCAAGGCGGACCGGCTGGTCGGGCTCGCGTCGTCGGAGGGGTGAGCCGCCGCGCCGACGGGTCTCCGGACCCCGTCGAGTCTCCGCACCGATGACTTTTCGCACCGATGAGTCTCCGCGTCCGGCGCCGTCTCCCGTGCATGACACAGGTGACCTGCGACCTCGGTATCTCCCTGGACGGCATCTCGGCGGGCGTGAACCAGTCCCTCGACCAGCCGTTCGGCGACGGTGTCGGCGACGGCGAACGGATCATGCACGCGTGGATGTTCGACAACCCGGACGACCACCGGGCGGAGCTCGACGCGATCACCGCGGCGGGCGCGTTCGTCATGGGCCGGAACATGTTCACCCCCGGGCGCGGGGAGTGGGACCTCGGCTGGCGCGGCTGGTGGGGCGAGGACCCGCCGTACCACGCGCCCGTCTTCGTGCTCACGCACCACGAGCGCGACCCGATCGAGATGGAGGGCGGCACCACGTTCCACTTCGTGACCGGTGGGCCGCAGGAGGCCCTCGCCCGGGCACGTGATGCGGCCGGCGAGCGGAACGTGTCCGTGGCCGGCGGGGCGACGACCGTCAACCAGTTCCTCGCCGCGGACCTCATCGACGAGCTGCGGCTGCACGTCGGGCCCGTGGTGCTCGACGTCGAGGGGGTGCGCCTGTTCGAGGGCGTGGGGACGCACGACCTGCGCATCGTGTCCGCGCGGGTCACGCCGGAGGTGACGCACCTGGTGCTGCGGCGCTGAGACGCCGTCACGGGCACGTCACTCGGGGACGTTGCCGGTGGCGTGCCCCAGCAGGTACGGCGTCGTGACCCCCGCGTACATCAGGTGCGCCACGAGGCCCTCGGTGGCGTGGGGCAGGTTGTGGCAGTGGTCCATCCAGATCCCCGGGTTGTCCGCGACGAACGCGACGTCGTAGACCTCGCCGTCGGCCACCTCGAGGGAGTCGGTCCACCACGGGCTGCCGCTCGCGGCCACGCCGTCGCGGGACAGCACGACGACGTGGTGGCCGTGCAGGTGCATCGGGTGCGGCGTCCCGCTGCGGTTGTCGATCCGCATGCGCACGACGTCGCCCTGGCCGACCTCGAACATCGGCACGTCCGGGTAGGTGTGCCCGTTCACCGTCCAGTGCATGCCCGGCCTCCCGTCGAGGAAGCCCGGCGCCCTGCCGATGACGTAGTCGAACGAACGGTCCGCCGCGTCCGGGTCCAGGCCGAGCGGCGCCGGCGTCCCATAGCCGAGCAGGTCGAGGGTCGCCGTCGGGCGCCGCGTCGGGGAGGACGCCGCGCCGTCGGGGCCCACGACGACGGCGGAGGCACCGCCCAGCTCGACGCGCGCCGCCGAGCCGTCGTCCGGCGCCACGACGAGCAGGTCCGCGCGCCCGCCGGCCGGGACCACCACCGCACGATCACGGACCTCGGGCGGGTCGTGCACGTCGGTGCCGTCGACGGCGAGGAGGCGGAACGGCACCCCGCCCACCCAGACGGGCAGGACGCCGTTGTCGCTGTTGATCACCCGGACGCGTGCCGCCGTCCCGGGCGGGACGTCGACGGGCAGGTCCCCGGTCGCGCCCTGGACCGTGCGCCGCGCCCCGTACCGGTGCACCAGCGCGGGGACGTCGACGGCGTCCTCCAGGAGGCGCGCGACCTCCCGCCCGCCGGCCGGCCGGGCGTCCCGGGCCGGGGCCACGACCACCGCCCCGAGCAGCCCCTTGCGCACCTGCTCGTGCGAGATCTGGTGGGAGTGGTACCAGTACGTTCCGGCGTCGGAGGCGACGAACCGGTACGTGTGCGAGCCGCCGACGGGGACGGCGTCCTGGGTGACGCCGGCGACGCCGTCCGCGGCGTTCGGCACGTCGATCCCGTGCCAGTGCAGCGTGGCGCCTCCCGGCACGCTCTCGTTGACGAACGTCACCTCGACGAGGTCGCCCTGCACGGCGCGCAGCGTCGGGCCCGGCGTCGTCCCGTTCACGGTGTACGCGTCCGTCGTCGTGCCGGGCGCCAGCTCCACGCGCTCGGCGCGCGCGGTGAACGTGAGGGCCACGTCGGCCGGGCCGGTCGGCGCCACCAGCGTGTCGACGCTCGTGGCGGCCGCGGCGCTCCCGCCGCCATGGCCGGAGTGACCCTCGAGCGTCGTGACGCGCGGCCCGCTGCCGCGCTCGAACGACCCCGTCTCGGTGACGGAGAACCGGCCCGGTGCCCTGCTGGTCTGCCAGAGCAGCAGGAGCGGCACCAGGACGGCCGCCGCCGCCAACCCGGCGACGACGCGCCGCAGGACCGGGGAACGGTCGGCCGCCATGTCGGCGGGTCAGGGCGTGACGCCGCCGGCGGCCAGCCCCGGCGTCGCGGTCGCGGCTGCCGCCTGCTCGGCCCGGTCGCGCGCCGCCACGCGCCAGCCCGTGTACAGGGAGACGCCGAAGAGCAGCAGGGCGTTGACCCCGTGCAGGCCACCGAGGAACGGGACGCTGTGCCCCGCGAGGCCGAGCGTGACCTGGAGCGCCACGAGGAGGAGGATCGCGAGGCCCCAGCGCCAGGCGCCGCGCACGCCGGCGAAGAACGACGCGACGAAGGTCAGCAGGGCGATGACCGGCAGGATCATGGTGCCCGTCATCCCGTGGAGCATCAGCCCGATCTCCTCGGGGAACAGGGACTCCCCGGACATGGACTGCTCCATGGCAGCCTGGTCCAGCACCCCGCCCTCGTCGATGAAGAGTCCCAGCCCGGCGACGGCGTAGACCATGACGGCCGCCTGGACGACGACCCCCGCCGCGACGACGTACGCGAGCACGCGAAACACCTGTCTCATGCCGATCACCTCGATCGTGCGAGGGCCGCACCGTCGCGGCCCGTTCTCTGATGGTGAGTCGGCCGTGGTGCCGCCGCTACGAACGGTCGGGGTGAACCGGGGGTGAACTCGAACGCCCGGGGCGACGCCGTCCGGGCGTGAAGTCGGGCACACTGGCCCCATGAGTCTGGTGATCTGGGCGGAGGGCCGTCTGGTCGGGCAGGGGGAGGCCGCGCTGAGCGCCGTCGACCACGGCATCACGGTCGGGGACGGGGTCTTCGAGACCTGCACGGTCTTCGACGGTCGGGCGTTCGCGCTGACGCGGCACCTGCGACGACTCGCGCGCTCCGCGACCGGGCTCGGCCTCGCCGCCCCCGACGAGCAGAAGGTGCGCGACGGCGTCGCGGCCGCGCTGGCCGAGGCCGTGCGCCTGGACGGCGCGTTCGACGGCCGGCTCCGCATCACCGTCACGGCCGGTGTCGGCCCGCTCGGCTCCGGTCGCGTCGACGCGCCGCAGACCGTCGTCGTGGCGGCGCAGCAGTCCGCGATGGCGCCGACGTCGCGGTCCGCGAGGTCGCCGTGGCCGCGCAACGAGCGGTCCGCCGTCGCCGGGCTCAAGACGACGTCCTACGCGGAGAACGTCGTGGCGCTCGCGGACGCCGTGAGCAAGGGCGGCGACGAGTCGATCCTGCCCAACACCGTCGGCGACCTGTGCGAGGGCACCGGCTCCAACGTCTTCGTGGAGCGCGACGGCGAGCTGGTCACCCCCACCCTCGACTCGGGCTGCCTGGCCGGGATCACCCGCGCCCTCACGCTCGAGTGGGCGGCGGAGGAGGGCCTGCCCGTGCGCGAGGCGAAGGAGGGCGAGCTGCCCTTCACGGTGCTCGACGAGGTGACGCAGGGGCGCGCGCAGCTCGCGCTCACGTCGTCGGGGCGCAACGTGCAGCCCGTCGTCTGGCTGGACGGCGCCGACGTCGCCGTGGGCGAGGTGTCGCGCGCGGCGCGCGAGGTGTTCGAGCGCAACTGCCGCGAGCGCCTCGACCCCTGAGTGCCCGTGGCGCCGGTTTGGTCCGCCGCCCGATCTGTGGCTAATATCGTCCACGCACCGGGCGATTGGCGCAGTGGTAGCGCGCTTCGTTCACACCGAAGAGGTCACTGGTTCGAACCCAGTATCGCCCACCCGTGAGCAAGGCCCCCTGACCGGCGGAAAGCCGGTGAGGGGGCCTTCGTCGTACGGCGCGGTGGTGCCCGCCTTCCAGGTGATCCCCGGCGACGACGCCGTGGCGCGACCGTGCCCGGCCTGTCGGGCTTCGCCTGACCCCATTGACGCCCGGCCTCCGGTGCAGGACCATCGGTGCTCAGCGAACCGGACAGTGGTGTCCGGATGAGAGGAGCCGTCATGCCTGTGCCGTCCCAGCCCCGGTTCGACCACACCTACGACGTCGTGGTGGTGGGCAGCGGGTCCGCGGGCTTCGCGACCGCCCTGGGCGCCGTGGACGCGGGGCTCAGCGTCCTGATCGTCGAGGGCACGGAGAAGTGGGGCGGCAGCTCGGCGATGTCCGGGGGCGGGCTCTGGCTGCCGGCCAACCCGCTGATGGAGCGTGCCGGCGCCGGTGACTCCCGCGACGAGGCGCTCACGTACCTGGAGGAGACGGTCGGGGAGGTCGGCCGCTCGACCTCCCGGGAGCGCAAGGAGGCGTTCGTGGACGGGGTCGCGGACTTCGTGACGACCGCCGAGCGCCACGGGATGCGGTTCGCGCGTGGCAAGGACTACCCGGACTACTACCCGGAGCTCCCGGGCGGGAAGATCGGGCGGTCGATCGAGGTCGAACCGCTGGACTCCCGGCCGCTCGGCGACTGGTGGGGCACGCTGCGCTCCGCGGTGCCGCTGCCGGCGAAGACCGACGACGTGTGGCTGCTGGGCCGGGCGTGGTCGACGCCGTCCGGGTTCGTGCGGGGAGCCCGGTTCGTGTTCCGCGCCCTGGGCGGCCTGGTGACCGGCAAGCGCCTGGTGGGCATCGGGAACGCGCTGATGACGTCGTTCGGTCGCGCGCTGCTGGTGGAGCGCGACGTGCCGCTGTGGCTGTCCTCGCCGCTCGAGGACCTCGTGGTCGACGACGCCCGGGTGGTCGGCGTCCGGGTGCGCCGCGAGGGGCAGGTCGTGACGGTGGGCGCGAGCCGCGGCGTGATGCTCGCGGCGGGCGGCTTCGAGTCGAACCCCGACTGGCGGCAGAAGTACCACGGGATCGACGGCAACCCGTCAGGCAACCCGGGCAACGTCGGGCAGGTGATCGAGATCGCGCGCGAGGCCGGCGCGGCGCTGGAGCTCATGGACGACGCCTGGTGGGGCGCCTCGGTCGAGGCACCGCCCGGTGGCACGCCGGCGTTCATCGTCGGGGAACGGTCGATGCCGTACTCGATCATGGTCGATGCGCAGGGCGCGCGGTTCGCCAACGAGTCCGAGTCGTACGTCGACCTCGGGCACCACATGCTCGACCACGACAAGGACGGGCCGTACTGGCTCGTCTTCGACTCCCGCGCCCCGCGCCGGTACCTGCAGACCTTCGCGATGGACCCGCGCGCCACGAAGGCGATGAAGGCCGCCGGCATCGTCCACAAGGCGGGCACGCTCCAGGAGCTGGCGGCTGCCATCTCCGTCGACCCTGCGACGTTCCGGGCCACGGTGCAGCGGTTCAACGGGTTCGCGCGGTCCGGCGTCGACGGCGACTTCGGGCGGGGGAACTCGGCCTACGACCGCTACTACTCCGACCCGCTCGTGCACCCCAACCCCAACCTCGGCCCGATCGAGAAGGGGCCGTTCACGGCGTACCGCGTGGTCATCGGCGACCTCGGGACCAAGGGCGGCGTCGTGACGGACGCCGACGGGCGGACGCTGCGCGAGGACGGGACGGTCATCGACGGGCTCTTCGCCGCCGGCAACGCCTCGGCGTCGGTCATGGGGCGCACGTACCCGGGTCCCGGCTCGACGATCGGCCCCGCCACCGTCTTCGGCATGCGGGCCGCCCGCTTCATGGCGAGGTCTCGCGACTGAGGCCGACGGGGCTGCGAGGGCGAGTCGCCGTCGGCCCCGGCTCGTGCGGGATCCGGTCCGTGGGGGCTAGAGCCGGCCCGCGAGGAGGGGGAGGCCCGCGCCGTCGAGCCGGGGCAGGACGGCGGAGCGGCCGCACGCGCCCATCAGCAGGTCGATGCCGCGCCCGGTGAGCGCGGCGCCCTCGCCCCAGGCCCAGTCGAGGTCGGTGGCCGCCAGGCGCAGCCCGCGCAGCCGGCCGCGCGGGGCGAACCCGACCGCACGCCCCGTCGTGACGAACTCCAGCCCGACGCGGACCGTCCCGGGGTCCGGGTCGTGGCCGAGCCCCAGGGGGAGCCGCATGTCGCCCTCGTGGACGAGGAGGTCGGTGAGGGGCGCTCGCGGGCCGGTCAACGGCGGGCTGAACCGGCTCTCGGCGCGTCGGCGCAGCAGCGTCACGGTCTCCGCGACCGGTCGCTGCCCGGCGCGCCGGGCAGCGGCGTCGTTCGCGCGATGGATGCTGCCCCGGGCACGGACGACGTCCCGCAGGAACTCTCCGAGAGCCCCGGGAGCCGCGGTCTGGGCGAGGTGCGCGCCGACGGTGAGCACGTCCCAGCCGGCGCACAGGCTCGGCGCGGCGAGCTGCGACTCGTCCAACGCCTCGAGCAGGTCCGCGACGGCGCGGCGTCGCTCGGCGGTCGCGGCGAACACGCGCGCCAGTGCGGATCCGTCCAACGCCGGTCCTTCCAGGTGGGGCCGAGAACGGGGGGCCGAGAACGGGGGTCGAGAAGAAGAGCATGCCAGGTCTGCCGGGAGTGCGGACCGTCGGACGGCGCAGGGGCGGCGGTCGTCAGGCGGAAGGCACCTCGACGCTGATGTTGGCACGCTCGGTGCCCGGCGGGTCGCCGAGCACCGCCCAGAAGTCGGTGTCGCGCATCCAGGCCGGGATGCCCGCCGGGAGGTCGCGGCTCGGGACGGCGGGCAGCTCGTCCGGCGTGAAGTCGGCGCCGTAGGGGATCAGCGGTCGCACCTCGTCGGGCGCCTGGACCCTCGCGTGCAGCCGTTCCAGCGCGACGTTCCAGTTGTCGAGCAGGTCCTTGCGGCTGATGGGCCCGCCGGGCTTGTCGGCCGTCGGGTGCAGGGCCCGCTGGTGGAACACGGACACCCCGGCTCCCTCGGGGGAGGTCACGAACGTGCGCCAGGCCTCGAAGGCGGGGGTGCCGAAGGTCACGACCGCCTCGATGCGGCCGGGCGCGAGCGCCGCCGCGAACCACCGGTGGCGGTAGGCGACGACCTCCGGGTCGTTCAGGTGCGGCAGCGCCATCGACTGGTTGTAGATGCCGTACAGGAACGCGTTGACCATGAGGTAGCTGGACGTGAACCCGAGCTTCTCGACGAAGCCCTGCACCCGCCGTCCCGCCTGTCCCGACAGGATCCGCCGGGTGAACGCCTCGGTCTGGGCCGGGTCCTGCCCGACGACGAGCAGCCGGGCGGCGCCGTTCGCGCGTCCGCGGTAGAACACCGGCCCCCACAGCGACCGGAAGCCGTCGGTGCCGCGGAACACCGTGTCGTCCGGGTAGGTGCGGCACAGGGTCCGGAACCGGCCGGTCGGCCCGGTGTCGAACGGATCGGTGATCATGGCGCCTCCCTCACCGACAGGGAGCGCCCAGAGCGCGCGACACGCACGCCCGCCACCGGGTGAAGTCGGTGCCCGGGGCCGGTGGGGCACCGCTGACCGTGGCGACAATGAGGCGATAGTCCCGGTGCGGGCGCCCGCCCGCCGGGGTCGACGGCAGGGGGACGGCCATGGCGCAGCTGGTCATCACCGGGAACGTCGCGACGATGGCGCAGGGGGCGTCGGAGCCCCCGTCGCGCGGGCGGGTCTGGATCGACGGCGACACGGTCGTCGACGTCACGACCGGTCGCCGGCGGGTCGCCGGCTTCGCCCGCGCCACCGAGGTCGACGTCGGCGACGCGTCCGTGCTGCCGGGCTTCGTGGACATGCACAACCACCTGGCCTACAACGCGCTGCCGCTGTGGACCGAGCCCGGCCGCACCGAGCCCTGGCTGCACAACAAGCACTGGCCGGACGCCGACACCTACACCGAGTCGATCACCGAGCCCGCCTGGGTGTACGCGAAGGCCTGTCCCGAGGCGTTGCTCGCGTACGTGCAGGTGCGCGCGATGGCCGGGGGAGCGACCGCGGCGCAGGGCTGGCCCACCGCCAACCGCGGGTATCGCACCGTGATGCGCAACGTCGACGCCGAGGACGTCGGCACCGGTCGGGACGACCTGATCTACACCTCGGTGGTCACCAAGACGGGCGAGGCGCTCACCACCGCCGTCCGGCGCATGACCGCCGGCTCCGGGTTCATCTACCACTGCGCGGAGGGGCGTCGCGGCTCCCGGGTCCTGGCCGACTACACGGACCTCGACCGCGCCGACGGGCTGCTCCCCACGCTGCTGGCCGTGCACGCCTGCGCGGTGGACGCCGACGGGTGGGCCCGGTGGGACCCCGCCGAGGCGGGCGGCGTCGTCTGGTCGCCGCTGTCCAACCTGCTGCTCTACGCGGAGACGACCCTCGTGGACGACGCCCGCGCCCGCGGCGTCACCGTGTGCCTGGGCAGCGACTGGGGCCCGTCGGGCACGAAGAACCTCCTCGGCGAGATGAAGGTGGCCCGCATCGCCGCCGACCGTCTCGGCTACGACCTCACGGACGCGCAGATCGTCGAGATGGTCACCAGCAACCCCGGCACGCTCCTCGAGCGGTGCTGGCACCGTCCCGTCGGCCGCCTCGTCCCGGGGGCGCTCGCGGACGTCACCGTCGTGCGGGGCCGCGGGCGCGGGGACGCCTGGACGCGCGTCGTCGCCGCCCGCGAGCGGGACGTCGCCCTCGTCGTCGTCGGCGGCGTCCCCCGCTACGGGGACTCGGGCCTCATGACGGCGGCCGCGGCGCCGCCCGCCTTCACCGCCACGGTGGGGGGCCGACGGCGCCGGGTCGCGCTGCCCGACCCGGCCGACCCGCAGCGCGCCTGGTCGTGGCGCGCGGTCCTGGACAGGCTGCGGGAGGTGCAGCAGGACCCCCAGCAGGCCATCGCGACCGCCCAGGCGCGCGCCTCCGCCGGGCCCCGCTTCGCGCCGGACGCCGAGCTCGAGCTCTTCCTCGACATGCCCGACACCCGCCGCACGGGTCGCGCCGGTCCGCCCAAGGACCCGGGCACGGTGCGGATCCCGCCGGTGCCGGCGCTGGAGCACGACGCGGCGTACTTCGACCTCCTCGACGCCGCGCCGATCCCGGACGGCGTCCTCGCCCCGCTGCGCGCGAGGTTCGGGTCGTGACGCCGCCGCCGAGCCCGGCCGCCCTCCGCGCGCGCGCCGGCAGCCGCCTCGACGACGTCGTGCCGTCCCGGGCCGAACCCGGGCCGGAGCCGGTGACGCTCACGGCGACGCAGCAGCACGACCTGGTCGACCTCTGGACCACGCTGCTCACCGACGTCTACGTGCACTACGGGCAGAAGCGGGCGCTCTACGGCTACGACCCGCTGCGGGCGCTCGCGGCCCTGCGCCGGGAGATCCCCCTGCTCGACGGCGCCGGGTTCCTGCGAGCGCTCACCAGGGTGGTCAACCGGCTGCGCGACCAGCACACGCAGCTGTTCGTGGGTGTGCCCGGGGCCGACCCGTACGTCGCCGCGCTGCCGTTCCTGGTGGAGTCGTCCGGCCCGTACACGTCGCCCACGTTCCTGGTCACGAAGACGACGGACGAGGTGCCCGACCCGGCGTTCGCCCCCGGGGTCCGGCTCACCACCTGGAACGCGGTGCCCTTCACCCGCGCGGTCGACCTGTTCGCCGACACCCTCACCGGGGGACGGCCGGACGCCCGCCGGGCGCGGGCCCTCGAGACGCTCACCCAGCGGCCGCTCGCCTTCCTGCCGCCGCCGGACGAGCTGTGGGTCGACGTCGGCTTCCGGAGGCCCGAGGACCCGGCGGGAGACCCCGACCGCACCGCCAGGTTCGAGTGGCGCGCCATCCGCCCGGGGGCCGCCGCGACCGCCGACGACCGGGTCGCGACCCGGACGCGCCGCGGGATCGACGTCGTCGGCGAGACCGCCCGCCGCGCTCGCAAGCTGCTCTTCGCCACCGACCTGTGGGAGGGCGACCGGCGGGGCGTGCAGCCCCGGGCGAAGGGCTCCGGGTGGCTGCGCACCAGCATCGCGGACGCCCTCGCCGCCCGGCCGGTGACGACGTCGCACGGCACGTTCGGCTACCTGCGGATCTGGACGTTCGACGTGCGCCATCCCGGCCGGTTCGTCGACGAGGTCGCCCGGCTGCTGCGCCGGCTGCCGCAGAACGGGCTCGTCGTCGACCTCCGCTCCAACCCTGGCGGCGTCGTCGACGCGGCCGAGCGGCTGTTCCAGCTCTTCACCGACGAGCGGGTCGAGCCGGCGCGGTTCGCGTGCCGCGCGACGCCGGCGATGGCCGACCTCGCCGAGGCCGACGGCAACGGGGCCGACCTCGCCGACTGGGCGGGCTCCCTGCGCGCCGCCCTCGACCTCGGCGAGGAGTTCTCGCAGCACCTGCCCCTCGCGGACCCCGACCTGTGCAACGGTGCCGCGCGGGCGTACCGGGGTCCGGTCGTCGCCGTCGTCGACGCCAACACGTACTCCTGCGGCGACCTCTTCGCGGCGGGCCTGGTGGACCACGGCATCGGCCGGGTGGTCGCCGTGGGTGCGGCGACCGGCGGGGGCGGCGCGAACGTCTGGAGCGGCGACGACGTCCAGTACGCCTACCACGCGGCCCACCGCGCGCTCCCGCCGTTGCCGCCAGGGATCGGCTTCGCGCTCGCCGTGCGGCGCATGGTCCGGTCCGGCACCTCCGCGGGCCTCGCGATCGAGGACGTCGGGGTGGCGGGCGAGGAGCGCTACGACATGACCGAGCGCGACGTCGTGGACGGGAACCTCGACCTCCTCGAGCACTGCACCGCGCTCCTGGCCTCCGCGTAGCCGCGCCAGCCCGCCGGTGGGGCCCGCCGGTGCCGCGCGACCCCCGGCCGCGACGTCAGGACGCCGGGACCGCCGTGGTGAACAGGCCGCGGTGCACGATCTCCCGGGCCTGGGTGCCGCGGGCGCCGCCACGGTCCCGCCGCTCGAGGGCGAGCGCGGACATGGCCATCGGCAGGGCGAGCATGAGGTGCTGCGTCGTCACGCCGGGGTGCACGACGCCGGCCGCGAGGCCACGCGCGAGCAGCGGCGCGAAGGCCGCGGCGGTGCGCCGCGCGAGGTCGGCGAGGGCGGGGGAGTCGCTGAGGGCGACGAGCGCGAACGACGGTGCGGCGACCTGGACGTCCAGCGCGTGATGGAGCAGCGTGACCACGCCGTCGTCCGCGTCGCCCAGGGCGGTGGCGAGCGTCTCCAGGTCGGCGACGTTCTGCTCGAGCACGGCCGACGCCAGCGCCTCGCGGCTGGGGAAGTGCCGGTGCAGGGTGGTGCGGCTGACGCCCGCGGCGGCCGCGACCCGCTCGAGCGGGACGTCGGGGCCCTCGGCCGCGAGCACGCGGCGGGCCGCCGCGAGCAGCAGGTCGCGGTTGCGCGCGGCGTCGCGACGGACGGGTTCGGCCATGGCGCCGAGGGTACCGACGGACCGACACGGCGTCAGAGGCGGACGCAAAACGTACGTTGATGTACGTTTCGTGGTGCAGGGCTGTCGCCCTGGCGAACCGTTCTCCTGACGAAAGGCCCTCCGTGACCGACACGACGACGCCTGCCGACCGCATCGCCGCCCTCGACCCCGACGCCCTGCGTGAGCGGTACCGGCACGAGCGCGACCGCCGGCTGCGCCCCGACGGGAGCGCCCGGTACCGGCGGGCGGCGGGGGAGTTCGGCTACTACGCGAAGGACCCGTACACCGAGCGCACGGAGCGTGACCCGCTGACCGACCGGGTGGAGGTGCTGGTCGTCGGTGGCGGGTTCGGTGGCCTGCTCACGGGCGCCCGGCTGCGCGAGGCGGGCTTCGGGTCGATCCGGATGATGGACGAGGCCGGCGACTTCGGCGGCACCTGGTACTGGAACCGCTACCCGGGGATCCACTGCGACATCGAGGCGTCGGTGTACATGCCGCTGCTGGAGGAGACGGGGTACCTCCCGACGATGCGCTACGCGCCCGGGGAGGAGATCCGGCGGCACGCGGTGCGGATCGCCGCGCAGTACGGCCTGTACCGCGACGCCGTCTTCCAGACCCGGGTCACGGAGCTCACCTGGGACGAGGACGGCGCCGAGTGGCTGGTGCGCACCGACCGGGGCGACGCGATGCGCGCCCGGTACGTGGTGGTCTCCTCGGGCACGCTGACCCAGCCGAAGCTTCCCGGCATCCCCGGGATCGAGGACTTCCGCGGGCACACGTTCCACACCAGCCGGTGGGACTACGGCTACACCGGCGGCAGCGCCGACGGCGGGATGGCCGGGCTCGCGGACAAGCGCGTGGCCGTGGTCGGCACCGGGGCCACGGGGCTCCAGGTGATCCCGCACGTGGCCCGCGACGCGGCACACCTGTACGTCATGCAGCGCACGCCGTCGTCGGTGGACGTGCGCGACAACCGGCCCACCGACCCCGCGTGGGCCGCCTCGCTGCGGCCGGGCTGGCAGCGCGAGCGGATGGAGAACTTCCTCGCGATCCTCTCGGGCGAGGATGTCGCCGAGGACCTGGTCGGCGACGGCTGGACGTCCACCGCGCGGCTCCAGCGGCAGATGATCACCGGTGCCGTCGACACGACCCTCGACCCCGTCGAGCGGGAGCGGCGCGACGAGCTCGCCGACTTCGCGAAGATGGACCTGATCCGGGCGCGCGTGGACGAGGTGGTCGCCGACCCGGCCACGGCCGAGGCGCTCAAGCCCTGGTACCGGTACATGTGCAAGCGCCCGGGCTTCAGCGACCAGTACCTCCAGGCCTTCAACCGGGACGACGTCACCCTGGTCGACACCGCCGACCACGGCGGCATCACGCGCATGACCGAGACGTCCGTCGTCGTGGGGGACACGGAGTATGAGGTCGACTGCGTGATCTTCGCGACCGGGTTCGAGGTCGGCGTCTCCGGCGTCGTCTCGGGCACGATGCCGGTGCACGGGCGCGGCGGGACCACGCTGCTCGAGGCCTGGGGCCGCGGGCCGCGCACCCTGCACGGCTTCTTCTCCCACGGCTTCCCGAACCTGTTCCACCTCGGGGCGATGCAGAACGCGAACTCGGTGAACTTCGTGCACATCCTCACCGAGCAGGCCGAGCATCTCGCCGCCGTCCTCGCCCGCGCGGCCAAGACCGGCGCGCGGTACGTCGAGCCGACAGCGGAGGCCGAGCAGGCGTGGTGCGACACGATCCTCGACGTCGCGGTCGACAACTCGTCCTTCCTCGCCGAGTGCACCCCCGGCTACTACAACGGCGAGGGCACGCGGCGCGCGACCCCGACGTCGTACAGCCCCGGCCCCGTCGCGTTCCACCGCCTGCTGGCCGAGTGGCGCGAGGGCGACATGCGCGACGTCCTCGTGCCGCCCGTCGACGAGCTCGCGGTGTGAGCGCGGGTAACCTCGTCTCGTCCCCACCCACCGGCCCGAGGAGCGACGACCCCGGTGAGACGTTCGTCCCCGAGCATCTCGGACGTGGCGCGCGCCGCCGGTGTGTCGATGGGCACGGTGTCGAACGTCCTCAACGGCACGGTGCGCGTCACGCCCGCGACCCGCGCCCGGGTCGAGGCGGCGATCCAGGAGCTCGGGTTCGTCCGCAACGGCGTCGCGCGCTCGCTGGCGGCCGGGCGGAGCTCGACGCTCGGCTTCGTGATCATCGACCTCGCGAACTCCTACTTCCTGGACATCGCGCGGGGCGCCGAGGAGGAGGCCGGCCGGGCGGGCCTGAACCTGCTGCTGGCGAACTCCGACATGTCGGAGGAGAAGCAGCGCACGTACGTCGACCTGTTCGTCGAGGACCGCGTGGCGGGCATCCTTGTCGCGGCGAACCACGGCTCGACGCAGGACCTGCACCGCTCGGCCCCGGGCGTCCCGCTCGTCGTCGTCGACGCGCCGGGCGACCACTCGGACGTCTGCTCGGTGGTGCCGGACAACGAGCTGGGCGGGTACCTGGCCGCGACGCACCTCGTCGAGCAGGGGCGCCGGCGGCTGCTGTTCGCCGGCACGACCGAGCTCGTGCCGGTCCGGGACCGTCTGCTGGGGGTCGAGCGCGCCGTCGCCGAGCACCCGGGCGTGGTGCTCGAGGTGGAGCAGACGGGGAACGTCCAGGTCGAGGACGGCCGGCGGGTGGGTGACGACCTCGTGCTGCGCGACCCGCGCGAGCGCCCCGACGCCGTCGTCGCCGCGGCGGACCTGCTCGCCGTGGGCGTGCTGCAGTCGCTGCTGCTGTCGTCCTCGCTGCGGGTGCCTGACGACGTCGCGATCATCGGCTACGACGACAACCGTGCCGCGTGGGACTCCGCCGTCCCGCTGTCGACCGTCCGGCAGCCGGGGGAGGCCGTCGGCCGGGAGGCGGTGAAGCTCCTGCTGGAGGAGCTGGTGACGGGCGCCGAGGCACACCGGCACCGGCTCGTGACGTGCGAGCCGCAGCTCGTGGTGCGCGCGAGCACGGCCGGGCCCGGCTGACCGCCGCGGGGCAGTCGTCGGGGCAGTCGTCGGGCCAGTCGTCGGGTCAGTCGTCGCGGGTGGTGCGCAGCGTCAGCCGCTCCGCCCGAGCCGCGCCCCAGAAGTTGTGGAAGATCTCCTCGGGGCTGAGCAGGGAGTCGCGGCGCTCGACCGGCTCGTCGGCACCGGCGATCGCCTTGACCTCCTCGTGGATACGTTCCATCGAGCTGTCGAGCGACGCGGCGACGTCCGCGGCGAGCTTGAGGGAGTCGGTGAGGTGGCGCGGCACGTCCCGCTCGTACTTGTAGTAGATCTTGTGCTCCAGGCTGGCCCAGAAGTCCATGGCGATGGTGCGCAGCTGGATCTCGACGATCACGTGCTCCACGCGGTCGGAGAGGTAGACCGGCACCTGCACGATGAGGTGCAGCGACTTGTACCCGTTCGCCTTGGGGTGCGCGATGTAGTCCCGCTCCTCCAGGACGGTGAGGTCGGCCTGGTTCGTGAGCATGTCCCGCACCTTGTAGAGGTCCGAGACGAAGCTGCACGTGACGCGCACGCCGGCGACGTCGAACATCTGCTCGCGCACGCCCTCGGGAGTCAACGGGATGCCCTTGCGGCGGCACTTGGCGACGATCGACTCGAGCGACTTGAGGCGCGAGCCCACGTGCTCGACGGGGTTGTAGTTCTGCATGTGCCGGAACTCGTCGCGCAGGATCGAGATCTTGGTCATGACCTCGTCGATCCCGAACTTGTACGTCAGCACCAGGCGTCGGAGGTCGTCCACGAGCGCCCTGATCTCGGCGGCGTCGGGGGAGCGGTGCTCCGCGTCGTGTGCGGCGTGCTGCCCTGGGTCGTGCCTCGCGTCCTGGCTCACGCGTCCCACGGTAGACGGGATTCCTGCGTGACCGAGTATCCGATAAATCCGGTCGGATCTGTTCAGTATCCGAGACGTGCGGGGGGAACCGTTGACACCCCCCTGTCGGGCACCTACGTTCCTGCGCACCGGGTCGGACGACCGCGGCGCCGTGAGGCGGCGCGTCCGGCCGTCCCGGGTGGTCACGAGCTCCGACGCGAAGCCCCGGCTGGTCGGACGGCAACCCCCAGCGCGGGTGGGTGCCCCGGGTGAGGACCAGGCCGGCCGTCGCCGACGGTACGGCAACACGCGAACCCCGCCCCGGCGGGGAGCAGGAGAGGACGAGCATGCACCGCGACGCGATCAGCACGCGCCCCCTGTCGTCCCGGACCCGGCACGTGCCGTCCGCCTCGCCGATGTCCATGTCGATGTCCATGTCGACGTCCGTGTCGATGTCCGTGCCGACGTCCACCCCGGCGTGGTGTCGACGCCGCTGATCGCGGCCTGAGCGTCCGCCGCCCCGCGGCGGACGCCCCTCCTCGACGGCCCGGCTCCTGCCGGGCCCGGCCGCAGACGGCCCCCGCCCGCCGCTCCCGGCGGGCCTTCCTCCCCTGCCCTCCCGGCGGCGGTGCGCACCCGCGGGTCCACGACCCGCGCCCGAGCGCGCCCGCCCGCCGCGCCCCGATCGGAGCCGACGTGCCGTACTCCCCGACCACCACGCCCGCGCTGCCCACCACGCCCGGCACCGCCCCGTCCCCCCTCGTCGTCGGTGTGGACCTCACGGCGGCCGGCGCCCGCCCCGGCGTCCACCGGGCGCGCGGCATCGTGCAGCCCCGGTCGTTCGACGGCGAGCGCTTCGTCCAGCTCGTGCGCACCGCCGACGACGGTGGCCTCGACCTCGTCACCCTCGACGAGGGCTTCCTGCTGCACCCGGGGCGGCGGCAGGTGACCGGGCGGCTCGACGCCGCCGTCGCCGCCGCGCGGGTGGCGCCGCACACGAGGCGCACCGGGCTGGTCGCCGCTGTCGACACCGCGCACGTGGACCCGGCGCACGTCGCCCAGGCCGTCGCCCGCGTCGACCAGGCGAGCTCCGGCCGGGCCGGGTGGCAGGTCGGCCTCCCCGCCGGCGCCGTCGTGCAGGACGACGCCTGGGCGGCGCAGGCCCGCGGCGTCGCCGCGCAGGTCGTGCGGCACTGGGACGGGCTCGCGACCGGGGCCGCGGGTGACGCCGCCGGCGCCGTCGCCGTGGACGACGAAGGACGGTTCCGCGTGGACCACGACGGCATCCGGTTCGCGGTGCGCCGGCACCGTCCGGCCGAGGGCCAGGCCGCCGACGCCCACCGTGGGGGCGGGACGCGGCAGGGCCGGCCGCCCGTCGTCGTCTCCGTCCGGAGCGAGGCCGCGATCGACCTCGCCGCCCGGACGGCGGACGTCGCCCGCGTGGCCGCCACCGCGCCGGCGCGCGCGATCCACCTGCGCACCCGGTTGCGCGACGCGGCCGAGGCCGCCGGTCGCGACCCCGACTCGCTGCGCGTGCTCACCGAGGCCTACGTCGTGCTGGCCGAGGACCGGGCCAGCGCGCAGGCGCGGCTCGAGCTGGTCGAGGCCCTGGAGGGCCCGGAGATCTCCGGCGGGCTGCTGGTGGTGGCGGGGACCCCCGACGACCTCGCCGAGACCATCGTCGACTGGCGGGACGCCGGCGCGTCCGACGGGTTCCTGCTGCGGCCCTCGTCGCTCGGCCCCGACCTGGACGCCCTCGTCGACGGCGTGCTCCCGCGGCTCGTGCGCGACGGCGTGCGGGCGGTGGCGTCCCCGGCGCCGCGCACGCTCCGCGCGACGCTCGGGCTGCCCGACGTCGACCCGGCCGCCACGGCCGTCGCCGCCCCCGCTCCCGCGCACTCCCGGCCGCGGGCCCGCGCGGGCCGCGCCGCCGACCCCCGGCTGGTGCGCGCGTGACCGCCCGACCCGACGCGCGCCGCGTCGCCCCCGCCGCCCGCGTCGTCGGAGCCCACCGCGACGCTGCTCGTCCTCTCGTGACCGGAGGTCCCCGATGACCGTCACCGACGCACCGCGCGTCCGCCTCTCCGACCCTGCCGCCGACCCCGCCGCCGACCCCGCCGCCGACCCCGCCGCGGAGCGACGCGCGCGCCGGCGGGCCGACCGCGAGCGAGACCTCGCCGCGCCCCACGGCTGGCTGAGCCTGGCCGGCTACCACTGGCTCCCGTCGCGACCGGAGCCGCTGCCCGGCGTGCCCGGGCTGTGGCTGGCGGACGACGCCGGCGCGCACCTGCGTCCGGGGGAGGCGGACGGCCCCCGGGTGCAGGGCCCCGAGGTCGCGGACGGCGCGTACGACGGCGACGTCCCCGAGGGCGGCAGCGTCGTCCTGGGCACGTTCCTGCCCGCCGGGCGCGAGCCCGTCGACGGTGCAGGCGGTGCCGACGGCGCCCGGCAGGACGCCGACGGGGTCGCGGCGGGCGAGACGGCCGCGGTGGCGATCGAGCTGGTGCGGCGCACCGGCCGCCTCGCGATCCGGCTGCGCGACCCGCACGCCCGCACCCGCCTCGACTTCGCCGGGGTGCCGGCCTTCGACCACGACCCGTCGTGGCAGGTGGAGGCGCCCGTCCGGCTCTACGAGACTCCGCGCGACCTGGTGGTCGGTGCCGCCCGCCCCGGCCTGGTGCACCGGCTGCAGGCGGTCGGCGAGCTGGACCTGACCCGTGGCGACCGGACCGTCACCCTCGTGCTCACCGGAGGGCCGGGAGGCGCGCCGACGCTGCTGTTCAGCGACGAGGCCTCCGGCGTCGCGCCCTGGCGGGTGGCGCGCCCCGAGCTCTCCGGGTCCCTGACCCCGGGCGGCACGGGCGTGGCACGGCTCGACCTGAACGACGCCGTCAACCTCCCGTACGCCTTCAGCGACCACGGCACGTGCCCTGCCCCGCCGCCGGGGAACCACGTCCCGTTCGCCGTCACCGCGGGGGAGAGGGTGCCGCGATGACCGCCGTCAGGACCGCGGGCGCACCCGCCCCGGCGCTCCCGTCGCCCGCGCCGGACGCCGGGGACTCCCCGTACTCGCACCTGCGCATCGTCCCCGCCCGCCACCCCGGCCGGTGGGTCGCGACCGCCGGCGTGGCCGTGCTGCTCGCGATGGTCGTCAGCTCGCTGCTCACCAACGACCGGTGGGAGTGGGACGTCGTCGCGCAGTACCTCACCTGGCCCTCGATCCTGTCCGGCGCCTGGGCGACCATCCGGCTCACGGCCGCGGCGTCGGTGGTCGGGTTCGCGCTGGGCACGGTGCTGGCGCTCATGCGCCTGTCGCGCTCGCCCCTGCTCGTCGGGGTGTCGTGGGCGTACACGTGGGTGTTCCGGTCCGTGCCGCTGCTGCTGCAGCTGCTGCTCTGGTACAACCTCGCCTACCTGTACCCGCACCTGAGCCTCGGCGTCCCCTTCGGGCCGGAGTTCCTCTGGTTCGACACCCTCGGCGTCATCGACAAGTTCGGCGCCGCCATCCTGGGCCTGGGGCTCTCGCAGGCCGCGTACTCCGCCGAGATCGTGCGCGCCGGCATCCTCAGCGTCGACCAGGGGCAGCAGGAGGCCGCCGCCTCGCTCGGCATCCCGCGCCGCCGCCAGGTGACCCGCATCGTGCTGCCGCAGGCGATGCGCTCGATCGTCCCGACGGCGGTGAACGAGGTGATCGGGCTGCTCAAGGGCACCTCGATCGTCTACGTCCTGGCGTACGGCGAGCTGTTCTACATCGCGTCCGTCATCTACGGCCGCAACGGCAAGGTCGTGCCGCTCCTCATCGTCGCGGCGATCTGGTACCTGGTCCTCACCACGCTGATCACGATCGTCCAGTACTACGTGGAGCGGCACTACGCGAAGGGCGCCGTGCGCACCCTGCCGCCCACCCCGCTGCAGCGGCTGCGCTGGTCGTCCGCCGTGACCGCGGCCCGTCTGACCGGTCGTCCGGTGCCCCCGCACGTGCCGCCGGCGTTCGCGGCCCGCGCGCGGGTCGGCGTCCTCACCCGCACCGCCCGCACCTCGGGAGGCCCCGCATGACCGCCACCACGACCCGCACCACGACCCGCACGACGACCCGCACGACGACCCGCACGACGGGGCCCACGACGGCGCCGGACAATGCTGCGGGACGCGTCGAGGTGCACGGCCTCCACAAGAGCTTCGGCACCCTCGAGGTGCTCCGGGACGTGGACCTCACCTTCGAGCCGGGCACCGTGACCGTCGTCCTCGGGCCGTCGGGCTCGGGCAAGTCCACGCTGCTGCGCGCGATCAACCACCTCGAGAAGGTCGACGCCGGCTTCGTCACGGTGGACGGCGACCTCGTCGGCTACCGCCGTCGGCACGCGCGACGCGGTGGCCGCCGGGGCGAGGTGCTGCAGGAGCTCAAGGAGCGGGAGATCCTCGGGCAGCGCACCCGGATCGGGTTCGTCTTCCAGAGCTTCAACCTGTTCCCGCACCTCACCGTGCTGGAGAACGTCGTCGAGGCGCCGCTGTCGGCGCAGCGCCGCCCCCGTGCCGAGGTGGAGGCCGAGGCGCGCGAGCTCCTCGCCCGCGTCGGGCTCGCCGACAAGGCGGACGCGCGGCCCCGCCAGCTGTCCGGCGGACAGCAGCAGCGCGTCGCGATCGCCCGCGCCCTCGCGCTGCGGCCCCGCGTGCTCCTCTTCGACGAACCCACGTCCGCCCTCGACCCCGAGCTGGTCGGCGAGGTGCTCGAGGTCATCAAGGACGTGGCGAGCACCGGCACCACCCTCGTCGTCGTCACCCACGAGATCGGCTTCGCCCGCGAGGTCGCCGACAACGTCGTCTTCATGGACGGCGGCGTCGTCGTCGAGCAGGGGCCGCCCGACCAGCTGCTCTCCCGCCCGCGTCACGACCGCACGCGCGCGTTCCTCGACAAGGTCCTCTGACCTCCCCGGCGTCCCCGCGCCCTTCCGGCACCACCTCACCCGCGGCCCCGGCCGCCCACCCGTCCCAGGAGACACCCATGACCGCACCGACCCGTCGAGCCCGCGCGCTCGCCCTGCTCGCCACCGTCCCCCTGCTGGCCCTCACGGCGTGCGCCGGCGTGAGCACCTCCGCGCCCGAGGCCGCCGGCACCGACGACGGCGTCGAGGCGCCCGCCGGCACCAGCTCCGAGGGCGCGGCCGCCGCCGGGCTCGAGGTCAGCACCAGCCCCGACCAGGACCGCATCAGGTCCACCGAGTCGGCCGAGGCCGTCGGCCTGCTGCCCGACGCGTTCGCGGACAAGGACGACTTCGTCGTCGCCGTCAGCGCCGGCGCGGCACCGCCGCTCGGCTTCTTCGCCGACGACGACAAGACCCCGATCGGCAACGAGACCGACATCGCGCAGCTCGTCGCCGACGGCCTCGGCAAGGACCTCCGCCTCGAGGTCAAGGCCTGGGCCGACTGGCCCCTGGCGCTGCAGTCGGGCGACGTCGACGCCGTCATCTCCAACGTCACCGTGACCGAGGAGCGCAAGGAGACGATCGACTTCTCCTCCTACCGCAACGACGAGCTGGGCTGGCTGACCAAGGCCGGCTCCGACGTCTCCGAGATCACCGAGCGGAAGGACGTCGCGGGCCTGCGGGTGGGCGTCGGCTCGGGCACCAACCAGGAGAAGATCCTGCTCGAGTGGAACGACCAGAACGTGGCCGAGGGTCTCGAGCCCATCGCCGGCGGGCAGCCGGAGTACTACGAGCAGCTCTCCGACGTCCTGCTCGCCCTGAAGTCCGGTCGCCTCGACGTCTACGTCGGCCCCAACGCGTCCCTCGCGTACCAGGCCAAGATCTCGCCCGACGAGCTCGCCGTCGTCGGCACGCTCAACGGCGGCTGGCCCGACACCGCGCAGATCGCCGTCGCCACCAAGAAGGGCAACGACCTCGCGCCCGCCGTCACCGCGGCCCTGCAGCAGGCCTTCGACGACGGCACCTACTCCCAGGTGCTCGAGCGCTGGGGCCTGGAGACCGAGGCCGTCGAGAAGCCCGAGACCAACCCGCCGGGCCTGCCCAAGACGGAGTGACGGCACCGGCCGTCCGCACGCCCGACCCGTCCCCTGACCCGTCCCCGAATCGAGGAGTGCCCGTGACCGAGAACACCACGCCGTCCGCCGTCGCGGTCCCGCGACCCCCGGGCAGGCCCCGCCCCGCCCGTCCCGCGACGCCGCGGGTGGCCGCGGACCTGCGGGAGCTGCAGGCCCGCGCGCGGGTCGCCGCCCGCTACGGTGTGCGACCCGAGGACGCGGACGACGCCGCGCCCGGCGTCGCCTCGGCCCTCACGAGGGCGCTCGCCACGTCGCACGGCGCGGCGCACCCCGGTGCGCCGGCCGGCGGCCCGGCGGCCCTCGACGTCCAGCTGGGTCATCGCTCCGTCCGGGCGTTCCTGCCGGGGCCGCTGGAGCCGTGGGTGCTGCCCACCGTCGTCGCGGCGGCGCAGTCCGCGCCGTCGTCGTCGAACCTGCAGCTGTGGAGCGTCGTCGCGGTCACCGACCGCGACCGCCTCGCGAGGGTGGCCGCGCTCGCCGGGCACCAGGAGCACGTGCGCGACGCGCCGCTGCTGCTCGTGTGGGTGGCCGACGTGGCCCGCGCCCGGGAGCTGGGCGCGCAGGACGGCGTCGAGCTCGAGGCCGCGGGCTACCTCGAGACGACGGTCGTCGCCTTCCTCGACGCCGCGCTCGCCGCGCAGAACGCGGTGGTGGCCGCCGAGTCGCTCGGCCTCGGCACCGTGTACGTCGGCGCGGTCCGGAACCACCCCGAGGACCTCGCCGCCGAGCTCGGCCTGCCGCCCGGTGCGGTCGCCGTCGTCGGGCTGGCCGTCGGGCACCCCGACCCCGACCACGCCCCGCGCGTCAAGCCGCGCCTGCCCCAGGACGCCGTCCTGCACCGCGAGACCTACGACGAAGGGCGAGTCGCGCACGTCGCCGACTACGCGCCGCGCATCGACGCGTTCTACCGCGACGAGCGGCTCGACGGGTCGTGGTCGCGGCGGGTCGTCGACCGGCTGCGCGGCGGCGGCTCGCTCAAGGGCCGCGAGCGCCTGCGCGAGGCCCTCACGGCCCTCGGCCTGCCGTCGCGCTGACCGTCCGCGCGCACCACGCACGACCCGCACGACACCGCACGACACCGCTCGACCCGCACGACACCGCACCACCCGCGACCTGGAGACCACCATGACCGACCCCGCCGCGACCCCGACCAGCAGGGTGCCCCTGTCCGTCCTCGACCTCGCGCTCGTGCCCGAGGGCCGCACCGGGGCGCAGGCGGTGCGCGACGCCGTCGACCTCGCCGTCGACCTCGACCGGCTCGGCTACCGCCGGGTCTGGTACGCCGAGCACCACCTGTCGCCCGGGGTCGGCTCCGCCTCGCCCGCGGTGCTCGCGGCCGCCGTCGCCGCCCGCACCGAGCGCATCCGCGTGGGCTCGGGCGCGGTGCTGCTGAGCACCACGAGCCCCCTCGTCGCCGCCGAGCAGTTCGGCACCGTCGCCGCCCTGCACCCGGGGCGGGTGGACCTCGGCCTGGGCCGGGCGTTCACGCCGCCGCAGGGCGGCCGCGCCACGCGTCCGGCCCCGGCAGCGGCCGCGGCGGGCGGGCCGCGGGTCGTCGACGGGCTGTACGTGCCCCCGGCCCCGCCGACCGCGGGGGACTCCGTGCTGCGCGAGCGGGCGCTCGCCCAGGCCGCGGTGGTGGGGGCCTCGCGCACGCCGGCGAGCTTCCGGGCCGAGGTCGAGCTCGTGCTCGGGCTGCGGGCGGGCACGTACACCGACGACGGCGGGCGCCGGTACGTGTCACCGCCGGTGCAGGACGCCGCCTTCGACCTGTGGGTGCTCGCGTCCTCCGGCGGCGAGAGCGCCCGGGTGGCGGGGGAGCTCGGCCTGCCCCTGGCGGCGAACTACCACGTGAGCCCGTCGAACACCCTCGAGACCGTCGCCGCGTACCGGGCGGCCTTCCGGCCGGGGGTCCTCGCCGAGCCGTACGTCGTCGTCTCCGCGGACGTGCTCGTCGCCGACACCACCGAACGCGCCCGCGAGCTCGCGGCGCCGTTCGCCGACTGGGTGCTCTCCATTCGCCGCGGGACGGACGGCGCGATCGCCTACCCCCGCCCCGCCGACGCCACGCCCTGGGCGGAGCGACCCGAGGCGGAGCGCGCGGTGGTCGCCGACCGGGTGGACACGCGCGTCGTCGGCGACCCGGCGACCGTCGTGGACCGCCTGGAGACGCTGGCCCGCGTCACCGGGGCCGACGAGCTGCTCGTCACCACCGCCACGCACGACCCCGCCGACCGGCAGCGGTCGTTCGCGCTGCTGGCCCAGGCGTGGGGCGCCACCGAGGGCGAGGCGCCCCGCGTGCCCGCCCTGGCCACCTCGCACTGACCTCGTACCGACCACCCTCGAGGAGGACCTCATGACCACGTCCGAGACCACCACGTCCGAGACCACCACGCCCGACCCGACGACCGGCACGACGCCCGCGACGGACGCGGCGACGGCCCCGCCTCCGCAGGACGCCCGCGCGGCCGGCGCCCGCGTCGAGCGCGGTGCCCTGCTGGTCGACGTGCGGTCGGCGCGCGGCCGCGCCGCCGCCGGCGACATCCCCGGGGCCACGCTCGTCGACCGCGACGACCTGGACGCCCTCTTCGGCCCGGCCGGCGCGCCCGCGGTCTCGCTCGACACCCCGGTCGTCGTCGTGTGCGGGTCGGTGAACGGCTCCGGGCCGGTCGCCGCCGCTCTGGCGGCCCGCGGCTACACCGACGTCACGCACGTCGACGGCGGGTTCCCCGCCTGGCGCGACGCCGGACTGCCGGCGACCGCCCCGGCGGACGACCCCGCCGCCGGCGCCTGACCGCCCGCTCGCGCCCGCCGTACCCTGCGAAGGAGACCCCCATGCCCGTCGAGTTCCTCGGCATCGCCACCACGAACGACGCCTCCGAGACGTCGGCCCGCACCACCGCCGCGTTCGACCCCGCCTACCTCGAGCGCATCGTGCGCGCCCACGAGGACAACGGCTGGACCCGCGTGCTGTTCGCCTACGGGTCCTCCGGCCCCGAGCCGGCGGCCCTCGCCGCGCACACCGCCGCGAGGCTGCAGAGCATCGAGCTGCTGCTGGCGCACCGCCCGAACGTCTCGTACCCCACGTACGCCGCGAAGACGTTCGCCACCCTCGACCAGCTCTCCGGCGGACGCCTGTCGGTGCACTTCATCACCGGCGGCAACGACCACGAGCAGGGGCGCGAGGGCGACCGGCTCACCAAGGACGAGCGGTACGCGCGCACCCACGAGTACATCCGGATCGTCAAGCAGGCGTGGACCAGCCCGGAGGCGTTCGACCACCACGGGCAGTTCTACGACTTCGAGGACTTCGTGCTCGACGCGAAGCCGTTCGAGGGCCACGTGCCCACGGTCTCCTTCGGCGGCTCCTCGGACGCCGCGTTCCGGGTCGGCGCGGCCGAGGCCGACATCTACGCCGTCTGGGGCGAGCCGTTGGCGCGCACGAAGGAGCAGATCGACCGCGTGCACGCCGAGGCCGCTGCCGCCGGCCGGGAGACGCCGCCGCGCATCCACGCCGCGTTCCGCCCGATCGTCGCCCCCACCGAGGAGCTCGCGTGGGAGAAGGCGCACCGCGTGCTGGACCGCATCGAGGCACGCAAGGCGGAGCTCGGCGGGCAGCTCTCCCGGCGGCACCCGATCGACAGGCCGGAGAACGCGGGGTCGCAGCGGCTGCTCGAGATCGCCGCCGAGGGCGAGCGGTACGACACCGCGCTGTGGACCGCGACGGCCAAGGCCACCGGCGGGGCCGGCAACTCCAACGCGCTGGTCGGCACGCCCGAGCAGGTCGCCGAGGCGCTGCTCGCGTACTACGACCTGGGCGTGCGGGTCATCTCCGCCCGCGGCTACGACCTGCTCGACGACGCGATCGACTTCGGCCGGTACGTCATCCCGCTGGTGCGCGAGGGCGTCGCCGCGCGCGACCGCGTCGCGGCCGAGACGGCGACGGCCGGCGCCGAGGAGCGCGTCGCCTGATGCGCTTCCAGCTGCTCGACATCGTCTTCAACCCGCCGCATCCCGTCACGGGGGAGACGGTGCCGCCCGCGGACCGGCTGGCGCGCGTCGTCGAGCACGCCGCGCTGGCCGAGGAGCTCGGCTTCGACTCGTTCGCCGTGGGGGAGCGGCACGCCGGCGACGTGCTGTCGTCCGCGCCCACGGTGATCCTCGGCGCCGTCGCCGCCCGCACCGAGCGCATCCTGCTGTCCACCGGCGTCACCGTGCTCTCGCTGCTCGACCCGATCCGGGTGGCCGAGGACCTCGCGACCGTCGACCAGCTCTCCCGCGGGCGGCTCGAGATCGTCATCGGGAAGGGGAACGAGGAGCTGCAGTACCCGCTGCTCGGCCTCGACATCGCCCGGCAGTACGAGTACCTCGAGGAGAACTACGAGCTGCTGCGCCTGCTGCTGTCGGAGGAGGACGTGACGTGGTCCGGCCGCCACCGGCACGCCCTCGAGCACGCCACCACGCTGCCGCGCCCCTACGCGGGGGCGTTCCGCATCTGGCACGGCTCCGCGACGAGCGAGTTCGCCGTCGACCTGGCCGCCCGCTGGGGCGACCCGATCGTCAGCGCCAACGCGCTGCAGCCGCGGGAGAACTACGGGGTGCTCATCGACCGGTACCGCGAGCGGTACGCGGCGGCCGGGCACGACCCGGCCCAGGGGTTCGTCGGGGCCGGTTCTGGCGGGCTGTTCCTCGCCGACACGACCGAGCAGGCGATCGAGGAGTACCGCCCGCTGTACGAGGGGCAGGTCGCGCGGCTGCGGGCCCGGGGCTACGACCCCGCGACGCACGTGGGCAAGGCCCTCGCCTTCGAGACGATCGAGGACGCGGTGGAGCGCGGGCCCGCGCTGGTCGGCTCGCCGGAGCGGGTGGCGGAGAAGATCCTCGACTACCACGGGACCTTCGGGCACGTGCTGCAGTCGGTGTCGGTGAACCACCTGCTCGAGCCGTCCCACCAGGAGGACGTGCTGCGCCGGTTCGCCGCCGAGGTGGCGCCGCTGGTGCGCGCCGAGGTGTCGACGACGCTCTGGGGTCCGGACGACGCGCGCCGGGCCGCCGGGTTCACCGCGGCGGGGCACCCCGGCGACCGCGTGGCGGCGGTGCCCGCCTAGCCCCGCGATCCGGTCGACGGGTTGTCCGCCATGCGGGCGCCCCGTCGACCGGATGGTGGGCGACGAGGAGAATGGCCGCGGACGTCGACCGTGGCGAGGGAGGGAACCATGACCGTGCAGCCGACCCAGCTCGTGGTGCTGGGGGTGCTCGTCCTCGGGACCGTCGTCCTCGGCGCGCTCTGGAAGGCGCGCCAGGGCCGCGTCCGCACGACCCCCGCCCGACGGGACCCCGGCGTGGACTGGGCGGCCCGCGGCGTCCGGCTGGGGGAGCGGGCCACGTTCGTCCAGCTGTCCGCCGAGGTGTGCGCCCCGTGCCGCGCCACCGCTCGCGTGCTGCGCGGCCTCGCCGAGCGCGAGGCCGGCGTCGTGCACCACGAGCTCGACGTCGACGACCACCTCGACCTCGTGCGGGAGCTCGGCGTCCTCAGCACCCCGACGGTGCTGGTGCTCGACGCCACCGGGGCGCAGGCCGCCCGCAGCAGCGGCGGCATGTCGCCCGCCCAGGCGCGCGAGGCGCTGGCCGCCGCACTCCCGGCACCCGCCGGCGTCGCCTGACCCGAGCCGCCCGACCCGCCTGACCCGAACCGAACCGCCTGACCCGACCCGCCGCAGGAGGCGACGATGACCCGCGAGACCACCACCACGCAGGCGCCGGCCGGCATCGACCCGCGGGGGCCGCGCGTGGGCGCCGGGATCACGGCGCTGCTGCTCGCCGTGGTCGTGCTCCTCGGGGCGAGCACCGCCGGCCTCGTGCTGCTCGCCGTCGTGGCGGCCGGGTTCCTCCTGGGCGCCATGCGCGGCGCGCAGGGCACGGTGCAGGGCTGGCTCTTCAAGACGCTCGTCCGTCCCCGGCTCGCGCCGCCCGCCGAGCTCGAGGACCCGCGGCCGCCGCGGTTCGCCCAGCTCGTCGGCCTGGTCGTCACCGGCGTCGGCGTGGTCCTCGGTCTGGCGGGCGTGCTCGCCGCCGTGCCCTGGGCCGCCGGCCTCGCCTTCGTGGCCGCCGGGCTGAACGCCGTCGTCGGGCTGTGCCTCGGGTGCGAGCTGTACCTGCTGGGCGCCCGCCTGCGCCGAGGCTGAACACCCCTACCGGGGCGTGAGCAGCAGCGTCAGGCCGTCGAGCAGACGCTCCAGACCGAAGGTGTACAGCGACTCGAGGTCGAGCTCCGTGCCGGGCGGCGTCACCTGGGCGACCAGCGCGCCGTCGACCGCGCGCCGGACGACGGACCACTGCCTGCTGGTCATCCCGGTGTCCGCCTCGGCGCCCGCCTCGGCCTCGATGTTGATCGCGGTGCCGCGGACGTAGTTGACCAGGGTCCCGTACACGTGCAGCCGGGTGGTCGGGTCCAGGCCGAGATCGTCGAGCGCGCGCAGGGTCCATGCGCCGTACTCCAGGAGTCCGGGCAGGGTCGCGGGTCGGAGGATGGACACCAGGCGCGGCAACCAGGGGTGACGCTGGTAGGTCTCCCACTGGAGATGAGCGGCGGTCCTCAGGTGGGAGCGCCAGCCGGGCGGCGGTTCCGGGTAGACGATCTCGGCGAACGCCGCGTCCGCGACGAGCTGGGTGAGCTCCGTCGTGCCGTCGAGGTGACGGCGCAGGGTAATCGTCGCGACGCCGAGCTCGGCCGCGACCGCCCGCAGGGACAGGCCGGGCACGCCGCTCGTGTCGGCGACGCTCATCGCCGCGCGGACGACCTGGTCCCGCTCGAGCCCTCCGGTCGCGCGCGACGGAAGCCTGCGAGAGGCGACCACCGCGCCGACCCGGGGCACCGTCTCGATCGCGCCCGACTGCCGGAGCGTGGCCAGGGCCTTGGTGGCGGTCGCCATCGCGACGCCCCACTCGTGCACGATCGCCCGGGTCGTGGGCACGCGATCACCGGGCTGGAGGTCGCCGTCGGCGATGCGCCGCTCGAGGTCGGCGACGATCACGAGGTACCGCGGCGTGTCGGTCACGGCGTCATGCTGCCACGGCGTCGACGGCACCGAGACTCGTCGGTCGGGAGTCATCGGTCCGGGAGCCAGCTGCCGTGCAGACCGAGGGGCACCCGGGCCGGCAGGTGGACGCGGGCGACGGGCGCGCCGGTGAAGTCCTGGGCGGCGAGGATCACCAGGTCGCTGGCGTTCCGCGAGGGGTTGTGGACGTAGGTGAGCAGGTATCCGTGGTCCTCGACGGCACCGTCGGCCCCGGCCGCGGCGAACACGGCCTCGCCGACTGCCTCGTCCCGCCCGAAGCGGTGCACCTCGGACGTGCCGTGCGCGAGGTCGTGCTTGACGAGGGCGTTGGTGAAGGAGTCGTCGCCCGGCGCCCCCTCGGGCTCGAACGGCACCCCGTAGAGGGCGGTCGCCGCCGAGTAGCCGAAGCGGTAGGGGCGGGTCAGGCGCGACTCGTTCACCCGCGGGAAGTCCTGCGGCCGGTCGTCCACCCGCTGCTGGTGGATCGTGCCCGGCCCGATCGTCCAGCGGTCCAGCATCGGGCGGATCGCGCCGGGCGCGGCGGGGTCGAACGGTCCGTCGGCCGTGATGACGTCGACCACCACCGAGTCGCCGTCGTCGTAGGCGTTCAGCGTGTGGCTGACGTGGACGGGGTCGACGTAGAACCAGCGCACCTCGCCTCCCGCCCGGGGCATGACGCCCACCCGGGTCGGGTGGTCCGGCAGCCAGCGGCACTCGAGGCCGTCGAAGCCGAGCGGCGTGTCCCAGAGGACGACGTGGCTCTCGGTGAGCGCGAAGTCGTGCATGAACGGCGTGCGGGTCATCGGGATCGAGGTGGTGCCGGTGACCGTCCCGCCGGCGTCGGTCACGATGTGCTGCACGACGTCGCGGCCCGGCATGTACGACAGCGAGTGCAGCTCCCCGGTGCGCGGGTCGTGCTTGGAGTGCGCCCCTGCCATGAACCCCTCGGGGGTGGCGCCGAGGTCGCACGACCCCAGCGTGTTCAGCTCCTCGTCCAGCTCCGCGGGCGGGAGGCCGCCTTCCGCCAGGGCGAACGTGCGCTGCGCGTGCTCGATCACGTGGACCATGGGCGCGAAGCCCGACGTCCGGACGAAGCGGTTGCGGTACCACTCGGCCCGGCCGTCGCGCAGCCGCACCCCGTGCACCATGCCCTGGCCCATGCCCCAGATGTGTACGCCGGGATCCTCCACGCCCAGGGCGTTGGGCCCGTTGCGCAGGTAGCGGCCGTTCAGCTCGGCCGGGATCCGCCCGGTGACGGGCAGGCCGTAGGCGGTGATCTCTTCGGTGACGGGCTCGAACGGCCCTTCCAGGTAGCGCATGGGTTCACCGTAGGAACGCACGCCCCCTGACCTGGACAGACGCGGGACGCTCGGCGGCTGTGCACTAGTGCAGCGGGCGCGTGCACGGCGGGACGCCCGGCCCGAGGGGAAGGCATCCGAGATATGAGACGACCACGGCATTCCTTGACTCGCGGGCCCCGGGCCGCTTCCCTGCCGCCCAGGTGACGAGCGCCAGCACCCAGGCCCGGCTCGCTGGCCAGCAACCCTTCGACGTGACGGGGTGCTCCGGGAACGACCTGACCCTGCCGCGCCCGCGGCGGGGTAAGCACGGCTCCGGTCGTCCACCGGGTCCCGGCAGCGTGCCGGGGCCGGGACGACCCGCCACGACCACGAGGAACGCCACGCGATGACCACCACCCCTCGCACCCACCGCCGCCGGACCCTCGGGCTGGCCGCGGCCGCCTCGGCCGCCGGCCTCCTGCTGGGCGCCTGCTCGAGCGGCGCCGACGCGACCGGTGCCGGCGCGTCGGCCGACGCCGAGCCCGTCGCCGGCGGCGACCTGACGTTCGCCATCACGGTGGACTCGCACTGCATCGACCCGCAGCAGGTCGGCAACAACGACGCGATCGCGGCCGCCCGGCAGACCGTCGCCTCCCTGACCGCCCAGGACCCGGAGTCGGGCGAGATCCTGCCCTGGCTCGCCGAGAGCTGGGAGGTGAACGACGACGCCTCCAGCTACACGTTCCACCTGCGCGACGACGCCACCTTCGCCGACGGCACCCCGATCGACGCCGAGGCCGTCAAGACCAACTTCGACGCCATCGTCGACCTCGGCGCCGTGGCGTCGCTCGGGTCGCAGTACCTGGTCGGCTACGCGGGCACCACCGTGGTGGACGAGAACACCGTGACCGTCGACTTCGACGAGCCCAGCGCGCAGTTCCTCCAGGCCACGTCGACGTTCTCCCTCGGCCTGCTGTCGCCCGGCTCGGCGAAGCTGTCGGCCGAGGACCGCTGCGCCGGCAAGTACGTGGGCTCCGGGCCGTTCGCCGTGCAGACCTACACCCAGGACCAGGAGATCGTCCTGGAGAAGGTCAAGGACTACGCCTGGGGCTCGGAGGCGAACGCGCACACCGGCGAGGCCTACCTCGACACCGTGACCTTCAAGGTCATCCCCGAGGCCGGCGTGCGCACCGGCTCCCTGCAGTCCGGCCAGATCGACGCCACCGCCGCGCTGAACGCCGTCGACCTGCCGCAGTTCGACGGCAACGGGTTCTGGCTGCAGTACCGCGCCAACCCGGGCGTCGTGTTCAACCTCTTCCCGAACGAGTCCAGCCCGCTGGCCGCCGACGAGGCCGTGCGCACCGCGCTCGTCAAGGGGATCGACCGCCAGCAGATCGTCGACACGGTGCTGACGCCGCAGGACCAGCCGGCCACGGGCGTGCTCTCCCACTCGACGCCGCTGTTCGAGGGCGCCGACGACCTGCTCGCCTACGACCCCGAGGGCGCGAAGAAGATCCTCGACGACGCCGGCTGGGTCGAGGGCGCCGACGGCATCCGGGAGAAGGACGGGCAGACGCTCACCACGACCGTGACGTTCTGGCAGGTGCCCGAGCCGCTCGAGCTCGTGCAGCAGCAGCTGCGCCAGATCGGCGTCGACCTGCAGCTCAAGCACGTGACCGTCGCCGAGAAGGAGGCGGCGAACGAGGCCGGCGACTTCGACTTCGACTACTACAACCTCACCCGGTCCGACGCCGACGTGCTGCGCACGATCTTCTCGGCGAACGCGCGCAACATCAACCAGCGCGACGCGGAGGAGGTCGACCAGCTCCTGGACGACTCCGCCGCGGCCACCGACCCCGAGGAGCGGAAGAAGCTCGTGGCCGAGGCGTCCAGGCTCCTCATCGAGCGCGGGCACGCCATCCCCGTCTACGAGCTGTCCACCACGATCGCCGCGAGCGACCGCGTCCAGGGCCTGACGTTCGAGGCGTCCTCGCGCCTGGACTTCTACGACGCCTGGGTCACCGACGGCGCGGGTGAGGAGTGACCGGATGACCCGCTACGTGCTGCGGCGCGCCGGGCAGGGGGTGTTCGTCCTCTGGGCGGCCTTCACCGTCGCGTTCTTCGTCCTCTACCTGCTGCCCAGCGACCCGGCCGCCCTGGTCGCGTCCGGTGGCGGCGAGGTGAGCCAGGTCGACCCGGCCCAGCTGGCCGCGCTGCGGGCCGAGTACGGGCTCGACCGCCCGGTCCTCGTGCAGTACGGCGCCGCCCTGCTCGCCGCGCTGACCGGCGACTTCGGCACCTCCTACGTGAGCGGCGCCCCCGCGACCACGCTCGTCGCGCAGGCCCTGCCCGAGACGCTCAAGCTCACCGGCACGGCGCTGGTGGTCGCCGTCGTCGGGGGCACCGCGGTCGCCGTGGCCAGCGTCTTCCCGCGGGCCCGGTTCCTGCGCCAGGCGCTGTCCGCGCTGCCGCCGCTCGGGGTCGCGCTGCCCACGTTCTTCGTGGGCCTGGTGCTGCTGCAGTGGTTCTCGTTCCGGGTGCCGGTGTTCCCGGCGATCGGCAACGACGGCGCGATCAGCCTCGTGCTGCCCACGATCACGCTCGCCGTCCCGGCCGGGGCCCAGCTCGCCCAGATCCTGTCCCGCTCCCTGCGGGGCACGCTCGGCGAGCCCTACGTCGAGACGGCGTGGGCCAAGGGCGCGAGCCGCGCCCGGGTGCACCTCGCGCACGCCCTGCGCAACGCCGCCATCCCGGCGTTCACCGTGCTCGGCGTCATGGTGGGCGGCCTGCTCGGGGGCGCCGTGGTCACCGAGACGGTGTTCTCCCGCGTCGGGCTCGGCCGGCTCACCGTGCAGTCGGTCAACCAGCAGGACGTGCCCGTGGTCCTGGCGATCGTCGTGCTGTCGGCGCTCGTCTTCGTCGTCGTCACCCTCGTGGTCGACCTCGTCTACCCCCTGCTCGACCCCAGGATCCAGGTGCGGGCCCCGCGCCGGGCCCGCACGAGGCGACCCACGGCGGTGACCGCATGACGCTCCAGACCCTCTCCCGGCCCGCGGCCCGGGCCGCCGCTCCCGTCCCGGCGCCCGCCGCCGGCGCGGCGCGCGACGGCCGACCCCGGCGCGCGGCCCGCGCCGTCCGCCACGTGCTGCGACGGCCGGGGCTGCTGGTCGCGGTGGCCGTGCTGCTGCTCGTCGCCGCCTGGGCGGTCGTGCCGCAGGCGTTCACCGCCCAGGACCCGCTGGGCGGCGTCCCCGCCGACCGGCTCCAGGCGCCGTCGGGCGCGCACTGGTTCGGCACCGACCACCTGGGGCGCGACGTGTACGCCCGGGTGGTGCACGGCGCGTCGCTCACGCTGCGCACGACGGCGCTCGCGGTGGTCGTCGGCCTCGTCCTCGGTTCCCTGCTGGGCCTGCTCGCGGGCTTCCTGCGCGGCTGGGTGGACGACGTGATCGGCCGGCTGGTCGACGTGCTGCTGGCGATCCCGAGCATCCTGCTCTCCCTGGCGATCATCACCGCGCTCGGCTTCGGGCCGGTCAAGGTGGCGATCGCGGTGGGCATCGGCTCGGTGGCGACCTTCGCCCGCGTCATGCGGGCCGAGGTGCTGCGCGTGTCGACCTCCGTGTACGTCGAGGCGGCCCGGGCGTCCGGGCTACGTTGGCCCGCCGTGCTCGGGCGCCACGTGCTGCCGAACTCCTCCGGCCCCGTGCTGGCGCTCGTCGCCCTCGACTTCGGCACCGCCGTGCTGGCCGTGTCCGCGCTGAGCTTCCTCGGCTACGGCACGCCGCCACCAGCGCCCGAGTGGGGCGCGCTCGTCTCCGGCGGGCGCGACTACCTCGCCACCGCGTGGTGGCTCACCACCCTGCCCGGGCTCGTCATCGTGGCCGTCGTGCTCGCCGCCAACCGTGTGTCGCGGGCCCTGGAGAAGTCGGGAGAGGACCAGTGACCGGAGCAGCACGCCCGCCGGCGGCGGAGGCGCCCGCGCCCCAGACCCCGGTGCTCGAGATCAGCGGCCTCGAGGTGGCCTACCGGGCCGCCGACGGCGGCACCCGCCCCGCCGTGCGGGGCGTGGACCTGCGGGTCGGGGCGGGAGAGGTGGTGGCCCTGGTCGGCGAGTCCGGCTCGGGCAAGAGCACGACGGCGCACGCCGCCCTGCACCTGCTTCCCCGCGGCGGCGAGGTCACGGCCGGCCGCATCCGGCTCGACGGCCGGGACCTCTCCGACCTCACGGCGAAGGAGTGGCAGGACGTGCGCGGCCGCCACGTGGGCCTGGTGCCGCAGGACCCGACCGTCTCCCTCAACCCGGTGGTCCGGGTGGGGGACCAGGTCGCCGAGGTGCTCGTCATCCACGGGTTGGCGCGCCGCGCGGACGCCAAGGTCCGCGCCGTCGAGCTGCTGCGCCAGGCCGGCGTGGACGACCCCGCGGCGCGGGCGCGCCAGTACCCGCACCAGCTCTCGGGCGGCCTGCGTCAACGGGTGCTCATCGCGATCGCCATCGCGGCCGGGCCCCGCCTGATCGTCGCGGACGAGCCGACCAGCGCCCTCGACGTCACCGTGCAGCGCCGCATCCTGGACCACCTCGACTCGCTCGTGCGCGAGACGGGCACCGCGGTGCTGCTCATCACCCACGACCTGGGGGTGGCCGCCGACCGGGCCGACCGCATCGTGGTCCTCGAGCAGGGACTGGTGGTCGAGGAGGGCCCCGCCGCCCGCCTGCTCGCCGAGCCGCAGCACCCGTACACGCGCGCGCTCCTGGCGGCCGCGCCGAGCCTGGCGAGCTCGCGCCTCGTCGTCGGCGGCGACCGCGGCCCCGCCCCCGACGCCGAGCGGCGCGCGGAGCCGGCGCCGTCCTCCGCGGAGGGCACGGCGTCGCCGGTGCTCGCGCTCGACGGCGTCCGCAAGGAGTTCCCGCTGCCGCGCGGGGCGGAGCGCCGCACCCTCGTCGCGGTCGACGACGTGAGCCTCGCCGTGGGGCGGGGGCGCACCTACGCCCTGGTCGGGGAGTCCGGCTCGGGCAAGAGCACGACGGCGCGCCTGGCGCTGCGTCTCGAGCAGCCCACGGCCGGGAGCGTCGTGTTCCGCGGCGAGGACATCACGGACGCGCGCGGACGGGAGCTGCGCGCGCTGCGACGGGGCTTCCAGGTGGTGTACCAGAGCCCGTACGCGTCGCTCGACCCCCGGTTCACGGTGGAGCAGATCGTGGCCGAGCCGCTGCGCGCCTACGGCGTCGGCGATCGTGCGGAGCGCGCCGACCGGGCGCGGGCCCTGATCGAGGACGTCGCGCTGCCGGCCGACGTGCTGCGGCGCGGCCCCCGGGAGCTCTCCGGCGGCCAGCGCCAGCGCGTCGCCATCGCGCGGGCGCTCGCGCTGCAGCCGGAGCTCGTCGTGCTGGACGAGCCGGTGTCCGCGCTCGACGTCTCGGTGCAGGCGCAGATCCTCGAGCTGCTGGTGCGGCTCCAGGCCGAGCACGGGCTCGCGTACCTGTTCATCTCGCACGACCTCGCGGTCGTGCGGCAGGTGGCCGACCAGGTCGGCGTGATGAGCCGCGGCCGGCTCGTGGAGCAGGGTGCGGCGGACCAGATCCTGCTGGACCCGCAGGAGGAGTACACGCGCGAGCTCGTCGCGGCCATCCCCGGCCGCCGGGCCGTGCAGAGGCTGGAGACGGTATGACGACCACGACGACCTCCACGACGACCTCCACGACGACGTCCACGACGACGGCGGCGCCCACGACGAGCGGCGGGCGGCGGCTCACGACCGAGGAGGTGCTCGCGGGCCAGACGGTCGAGCTGCTGCGGGCGCTCATCCGCAACGCGTGCGTCAACGACGGCACGGTGGGCTCGGGCCAGGAGGTCCGCAACGCGGAGACCATCGCGGACTTCCTCGACGGCGCCGGGCTGGAGCTCGAGCGGGTGGACCCACAGCCCGGGCGCACGTCGCTGGTCACGCGCGTGCACGGCACCGACCCGACGGCGCCGAGCCTCGGCCTGGTCGGGCACACCGACGTCGTCCCCGTCGAGCCGGACGGCTGGAGCCGCGACCCGTTCGGGGCCGAGCTCGTCGACGGCTGGGTCTGGGGCCGGGGCGCGATCGACATGCTCGGGCTCACGGCGGCCTACGCCGTCGTGACGCGGGCGCTCGCGACCTCCGGCCGCCCGCCGCGCGGCGACCTGCTGCTCGCCGCCGTCGCGGACGAGGAGCACGGCAGCGTGTGGGGGGTCGACTGGCTCACCACCCATCGGTGGGACCTGGTGCGGGCCGACCACGTGCTCACCGAGTCCGGCGGCGTGCCCGTGGGGCCGCTCGGGGCGCGGACGCTGGCCGTGGGGGAGAAGGGCGGCGCCGGCCGGCTGCTGCGCGTGCACGGCCGGCCCGGGCACGGCTCCGGCCCGTGGGGCAGCAGGAACGCCATCGTCATCGCCGCGGAGGTGGTGCGGCGCATCGCCGCCGCCCGCGGCCCCGTCGTCGTCGGCGACCTCTGGCGCCGGTACGTGGACGCGCTGGCGCCGGAGCCAGACCTGCGCGCCGCCCTGCTCGACCCGGAGCGGCTCGACGACGCGCTCCCGCGGCTCGGCGCCCTCGGCGCGGTCGCGCACGCCACGACGCACACGACGCTCGCCCCGACCGTCATCGGCGCCGGGTCCAAGCCGAACGTCATCCCGGGCCTGGCCGAGATCACGCTCGACATCCGCGTCCTGCCGGGCACCCGGCCCGGCGACGTCGAGGCGCTGCTCACCGAGACCCTCGGGGACCTGGCGGAGCACGTCGAGATCGTGGGCGACCGGTTCGGCGAGCCCTCCCTGTCGCCCACGGACAACGACCTGTACCGCGTCATCGAGCGGACGGTGTCGGCCCGCACCGGGGGCGCCCCCGTGGTGCCGACCCTCGGCACGGGCGGCACCGACGGGCGGTTCTACCGGCGCCGCGGCGTCCCGGCCTACGGCTTCGGGCTGCTCAGCGCCGACTGGGACCCCGGCGCGTGGCGCGGGCTGTTCCACGGCAACGACGAGCGGGTCGACGTCGCCTCCCTCGAGCTCACCACCGCCGCGCTGCACGACGTCGTCACGACGTTCCTGCGCTGAGGGCGGGCATGGGAACGGCCACCGCCAGGGTCCCCGGCCCCGCGACTCCCGGGGACGGCCCGCCGGGACCGGCGCGATGGGTCGCCACCGGATGGGACGACCCCCGCGCGGCCGCCCTCCGGGACGCCATGGACGCGGACCTCGCGCCCCGCTACGCCGCCCTGCGTGCCGAGCGGGCCCGTCTGTTCGCGGCGCGCGCGCCCGGCGGCCTCCAGGTCGTGCCGACGGCCGAGGAGGTCCTCGTGACCTGGTTGGCCCTCGTCGGCGACGAGCCTGTCGCGACGGCGTCGCTGCGCCGGCTCGGCACGCCGGACGCGGCGACCGACGCGGTGACGTACGAGGTCAAGCGGCTCTTCGTGCGCCCCGCCCACCGGCGGCGCGGCCTGGCGGCCGCGGCGTTGACGGCGGTGGAGGGCTCGGCGCGGGAGCGGGGGATCGGCGAGCTGCGGCTGCAGACCGGTGTGCTGCAGCCGGAGGCGGTCGCGCTCTACGAGCGCGAGGGGTGGCGGCGGATCCCGCCGTACCCGCCCTACCCGCCCGAGTCGAGCGTCTGCTTCGTCAGGTCGCTGCGGTAGCTGGGACAGCACGTGCGGGTCCGGCATACGAGACCGCGCCGGACCGGGGTTGACGGCCGCGCCCTCGTCGGCTTCCCTGCGCCCCAGGTGACGAGCGCCAGTGCCAAGGCCCGGCTGGCTGGCCGGCAACCCTTCGACGTGACGGGGTGCCCCGGGAGCGACCTGACCGCTGCGCGACCGCGCGGGGGTAAGCACGGTTCTCCAGGAGACGACGTTGACGACCCTGACCGAGACGCACCCCACCGACCCGACCCGGCCCCACGGGTTCACGACGACACAGGTCCACGCCGGGGGTTCCGAGGGCGACGGCCCTGGGAGCGCGAGCCCTCGAGCGACCCCGATCCATCTCACGGCGGGGTTCCGGTTCGCCGGCTACGAGGACGCCGAGGCGCACTTCGGCGCCGGCGAGGGATACGCGTACACGCGCCACGGCAACCCGACCACGGAGTCCGTCGAGCGCCGGATCGCCCGCCTGGAGGGCGGTGCCGAGGCGCTGTTCCTCGCCTCGGGCCAGGCGGCGATCACGACGACGCTCCTCGGCCTCGTCGGCGCGGGCCAGCGCGTGCTCGCCTCGCCCAGCCTCTACGAGGGCACGCGGGGGCTGCTCCTGGAGAACCTGCCCCGCCTCGGGATCGAGACCGACTTCGTCGCGGACCCGGCGGACGTCGGCGCGTGGGAGCGGGCGATCACCCCGGACACCCGGGTCGTGTTCCTGGAGTCGATCCCCAACGCGCGCGGCGACGTGCACGACCTCGCCGCGATCGCGCGGGTCGCGCACGCCCGCGGTCTCGCGTTCGTCGTCGACAACACGCTGGCCACCCCGTACCTGCTGCGACCGATCGAGCACGGCGCCGACGTCGTGGTGCACTCCGCGAGCAAGTTCCTCGCCGGGCACGGGTCGGTGCTGGGCGGGGTGGTGGTCGACGCCGGGACGTTCGACGCCGAGGCGTCGGGCCGGCTGTACCCGCACCTGGTCGCCCCGTCGCGGCTCGGCGGGGCGAGCCTCGTCGAGCGGCACGGCGGCCGGGCCCGGATCGCCTACCTCCGCGAGAGCGTCGCGCCGCGGTTCGGGCCGACCCCGTCGCCGATCAACGCGTTCCTCGTGGGGCAGGGCGTCGAGACGCTCTCGTTGCGCGTGGCACGGCAGAGCACGAACGCGCTGGCCGTCGCGCGGTTCCTCGAGGGGCGGCCGGAGGTCGACCACGTGGACTACCCGGGCCTCGGTTCGAGCCCGTCGGACGGGCTCGCGCGCCGCTACCTGCCCGACGGGCAGGGCGCCGTCCTGCAGGTGACGCTCCACGGCGGCGCGTCGGCGGCGCGCCGGTTCGTCGAGGGCCTGGGGATCGTCACGCACATGACGCACGTGGGCGACGTGCGCTCCCTCGTGCTGCACCCGGCGAGCACCAGCCACGTGCTGCGCACCCCGGCCGAGCAGGCCGCGCAGGGCGTCCACCCGGGCACGCTGCGCCTGTCCGTCGGCATCGAGGACCTGCCCGACCTCCTGGACGACCTCGAGCGCGGCCTCAAGGCGGTGGCGGCATGACCCGGCTGCAGCACCTCGGCTGGTTCCTCGCGCGCGGCTTCGGCCCGCACGGCTGGGGCCACGACTCCCTCGGGTGGGGCTACGACTGGACCCGGCCGGACCTCTACCAGGAGTCCGCGCGGGCGCTGGACCAGGCCGGGATCGACCTGCTGATCATCGAGGACGCGCCGTCCCTCGGCGGGCCCGAGACGCTCGACCTGCGGGTGCGCGCCGCGTTCGGCGGGCCCAAGCACGACCCGCTCCTGCTGGCCCCGTACCTGTTCGCCGCGACGCGGCACCTCGGCGTCGTGCCGACCGTGAACCCGGCCGCCGTCCTGCCGTACACCGCGGCGCGGCAGCTCGCCTCGCTCCAGCACCTGTCCGGCGGGCGGCTCGGGATCAACGTCGTGACGGACGTCGGCAGCGCGCGGCACTTCTCCGACGCGCCACCGCTGTCCCACGACTCCGCGTACGACCGGGCCGAGGAGTGGCTGGCGGGGGTGCGCGACCTGTGGCGCAGCTGGGACGACGGCGCGCTCGTCGCGGACCCGGTGACCGGCCGGTACGCCGACGGGTCGCGGCTGCGGCCGGTGCGTCACCGCGGCGAGCACTACGCGTTCGACGGGCCGCTGAACGCGATCCCGTTCCCGGACGGGGACGAGCCCGCGATCGTCTCGCCCGGCGGCTCGGCCCGGGGCCTCGGGTTCGCCGGGGCCAACAGCGACGTGCAGCTCGCGCTGGCCCCGCTGACCCAGGAGGGCGTGCGCGCCTACCGGGCGAAGGTGCACGCCGCGGCCCGCGACGCGGGGCGGGCGCCCGAGGACGTCAAGGTGCTCTTCGCGATCAAGCCCGTGCTGGTGTCCAGCCCCGAGGAGGCGGACCGGGTGGTCGCTGCCTCGGCGCGCCCTGACGAGGCGACCCTGCTCCGGGTCGCCGAGCAGCAGTCGAGCGACCTGGAGACGGACCTCACCGCCCTCGACCTGGACGCGCCGCTGCCGCCGGGGACGTTCGGCGAGCACGTGTCGCACGGGTCGGTGCGGCGGCTCGTGGGGGACCACGACGTCGCGACGACGCCGCTGCGCGCCCTGCTCACCGTGTTCGCGCGGGCCGGGCGGATCGCCGACCGCAGCGGGTGGGTCGGCACGGCCGACGAGCTCGCCGACCTGATCGAGGAGCTCGGCGAGTGGGGCAACGACGGCGTGCTGCTGTGGGGCGACCTGCACCCGGTCACCGTGCACCGCACGCTCGACGAGCTGGTGCCGATCCTGCGCCGCAGGGGGATCCTGCGCACCGAGCACGCCGAGGGTGGCCTGCGCGCCAACCTCCGCAGCTTCTGACCGTGGCGGCCGGGGCGTCCGCCGCCGGCCTGCCGGGCCGACCGTCTCACCTGAAGAGACGCTCGGCCGGAACCCTGGGGCGCCGCGCGCCGCGGACCTAGGTTCCCGCCACCGGGACCGGCCGTCATCGCCCCGGGGCCCCGGGCCCCGCGGCGGCACGGACATCGACGCAGACTTCGAGGAGCAGCACATGTCGAGCACCACCACCCCGAACAGCATCCCGTCGGCCGCGCGACCGGTCGTCGCCGTCGCCCTCGACGGCGCGGGCTGGCACCCGGCCGCGTGGCGGGAGCCGGCGGCCCGCCCCGAGGCCCTGACCGACCCGCACTACTGGGTGGACCTCGCCCGGCGTGCCGAGGCGGGCCTCGTCGACCTCGTGACCTTCGAGGACAGCTTCGGCCTGCCGACGGTGCCGTACGACGACCCGGACGGGGAGCGCGTCGACCGCGTGCGGGTGCGGCTCGACGCCGAGCTGGTCGCCGCGCGGGTCGCCCCCGCCACCCGGCACGTCGGCCTCGTCCCCGTGGTCACCACCACGCACACCGAGCCGTTCCACGTCTCCAAGGCGCTCGCCACGCTCGACCACACGAGCCGCGGGCGCGCGGGTTGGCAGGTGCGGGTGTCGGCGGTCGCGGCCGACGCGGCCCTGACCGGCCGTCGCGAGGTGCCCGAGGTCGCGTTCGAGGACTTCCTCGCGGTGCGCGGCGCCGAGCACGTGGCCGACCTGTTCGACGAGGCCGTCGCCGTCGTCGACACCGTGCGCGCGCTGTGGGACTCGTGGGAGGACGACGCCGAGATCCGCGACGCCGCGACGCGCCGGTTCATCGACCGCGACAAGGTGCACCGGGTCGACGCCGAGACGCCCTGGTTCTCGGTGCGCGGGCCGTCGATCACGCCGCGCCCGCCGCAGGGGCAGCCCGTCGTGACCCTGCTCGCGCACGCCGCGATCCCGTACGAGGCGGCCGCCCGGGCGGGCGACGTCGTGTTCGTCACGCCCGCGGACGACGCCGGCGCCCCGGCCGTGCTCGCCGACGTGCGCGCGGCCGAGGAGCGCGTCGGGCGCACCGGCGAGCCGCTGCGTGTGGTCGCGGACCTCGCCGTCGTGCTGGACACCCCGGGGGAGCGCGGCGCGGACCGCCTCGCGCGCCTGGACGACCGTGCCGGCGGGCCGTGGGTCACCGACGTGCGCGTCGTCGTGGGCAGCGCGGCCGAGGTCGCCGACGTCGTGGAGGCGTGGGTGCGGCTCGGGTACGACGGTGTCCGGCTGCGGCCCGCCGTCCTGCCCGACGACCTGGACGCGATCACCGCCGACCTGCTGCCCGAGCTGCGGCGCCGTGGGCTCGCGCGCACCTCCTACGACGCCGACGGCGCCACCCTGCGCGGGCTGCTGGGCCTGCCCGCGGACGTCCCGAACCGCTTCGCCGCCGTCTGAGACGGCCCTGGCAGCGCCGACCGTGACACCGCCGACCGAGAGGACCCGACCATGAGCATCCCCGAGAACAAGCCCCGCAAGCAGATCATCCTCGGCGCCTACCTGGGCGGCGTGAACCACCACACCCTGTGGCACCTGCCCGAGGCGGGCAGCCAGATCGACTTCTCGTCGTTCGAGCACACGGCGCGCACCGCCGAGCGGGGGCGCTTCGACTTCTTCTTCCTCGCCGAGGGGCTCGCCCTGCGCGAGCGCGACGGCGAGGTCTTCGACCAGGACGTCGTCGGGCGCCCCGACACGTTCACCGTGCTGGCCTCCCTCGCGGCCGTGACGGACCACCTGGGCCTCGCCGGCACGATCAACTCGACGTTCAACGAGCCGTACGAGCTGGCCCGCCAGCTGGCCTCACTGGACCACCTCTCGGGCGGGCGCGCGGCGTGGAACGTCGTGACGAGCTTCGACGCCTTCACGGGGGCCAACTTCCGGCGCGGCGGCTTCCTCGACCGCTCCGAGCGCTACGAGCGCGCGGCCGAGACCCTGGCCACCGTGCGCGAGCTGTGGGACTCCTGGGCCGACGACGACCTCGTGATCGACAAGGAGGCCGGCGTGTTCGCCCCGCGCGGCGCCGGCGCCTTCCGGCACTCCGGCCCCCAGTTCGACGTGGCGGGGCGGTTCGGGGTCCCGCGGCCGCCGCAGGGCCACCCCGTGATCCTGCAGGCCGGGGTGTCCCCGCAGGGGCGGGACTTCGCCGCGGCCGGTTCCGACGCGATCTTCTCGCCGTACGGCAGGTTCGAGGAGGCGCGGGAGTACTACGTGGACGTCAAGGCGCGGGCGGCGCGGCTCGGGCGCAACCCCGACCACCTGAAGATCCTGCCCAGCGCGTCCTTCGTGCTGGGGGACACCGAGGCCGAGGCCCGCGAGAGGTCCCGGTGGGTGCGCGAGGAGCAGGTGCCGGGCCGGACGGCGCAGATCCTGCTGGAGCAGATCTGGAACCGCGACCTGTCGGGGTACGACCCCGAGGGCCCGCTTCCCGACGTCGAGCCCCTCGTGGACGCGCCCCCGTTCATCGCGGGGCGGGCGCTCATCCACGCCGACCGGCCCGCCACGGTCGCCCGCCTGCGGGCGCGGGCGCAGGCCGAGGGGCTCTCGCTGCGGCAGACGGCGATCGAGGAGTTCACGCGCGGCAGCTTCGTCGGCACGCCCGCGCAGGTCGCCGACGCCCTCGACGACTTCGTGCAGCGCGACGGGTCGGACGGGTTCGTGCTCGGCTCGCACCTGGTCCCCACCGGGCTCGACGAGTTCGTCGACCGAGTGGTCCCGCTGCTGCAGGAGCGGGGGTCGCTGCGCGCCGAGTACTCGGGCTCGACCCTGCGGGACAACCTGGGGCTGCCCGCGCCCGTGCGCGCAGACTCCGCCCGGGCGGAGGTGACGCCCGCCGGCGTGTGACGACGGTAGGGTCCGGGGCATGGCGACGGTGCTCCCCTTCGACGGCCACACCCCCGAGATCGACCCCACGGCGTGGGTCGCCCCGACGGCGACGATCATCGGCCGCGTGCGCATCGGGCCGCGCGCCAGCGTGTTCTACGGCGCCGTGCTGCGCGGCGACATGGACGCGATCGTGCTCGGGGAGGGGTCGAACATCCAGGACAACTGCGTGGTGCACACGGACACCGGCGTGCCCGCGACCATCGGCGCCGGGGTGGGCGTGGGGCACGGCGCGATCATCCACGGCGCGACCGTCGGGGACGGCAGCCTGGTCGGCATGGGCGCCACGCTGCTGAACCACGCCGTCGTGGGCGAGGGCGCGTTCGTGGCCGCCGGGGCGCTGGTGCGTGAGGGGCAGGAGATCCCCGCCGGGCACCTCGCCGTGGGCGTCCCCGCCAAGGACCGCGGGCCGCTCGACGCCGAGGGCGCCGAGCGCGTGCGCCGCAACGCGATCGAGTACCAGGAGCTGGCCGAGCGGCACCGCCGCTCGATCGGCTGACACCGCCGGCTGACACCGGCGGCGACGCCCATCGGCGGGGCCGGGCGTCCAGCATCCGAGAGGCGCGCCGCCGGCCTTGCGGGGCCGCCGCGGGGGTGGTCGGCTGCGCGCATGACGACACCCTCCACGGGCACCCTGCCCACGCGCGCACTGCCGACCCGCACCCTGGGCTCCGGCGCCCACGCCCTCACCGTCTCGGCCGTCGGCTTCGGCGGCATGTCGGTGGCCGACTCCTACGGCCCGGCCGACGCCGCGGAGGCCGAGGCCGTGCTGCGCCGCACCCTCGAGCTCGGCGTCACGCTGATCGACACGGCGGACGTGTACGGCGCCGGTCGCAACGAGGAGCTCATCGGGCGGGTGCTCGGCCCGCAGCGCGACCGGATCGTGCTGGCGTCGAAGTTCGGGCTCGGGAAGCATCCCGACGGTCGCCCCGTCGACGGGCGCCCGGAGTACGTGCGCGCCGCGATCGACCGGTCGCTCGCCCGGCTCGGCACGGACCACCTCGACCTGTACTACCTGCACCGGGTGGACCCGCAGGTGCCGGTGGAGGAGACCGTCGGCGCGCTCGCCGAGCTGGTCGCGGCGGGCAAGGTCCGCGCGATCGGGCTCTCCGAGGCGGGCGCGGACACGGTGCGCCGCGCGCACGCCGTGCACCCGGTCACCGCCGTGCAGAGCGAGTACTCGCTCTGGACGCGCGACCCCGAGGACGCCGTCCTGCCCGCGCTGCGCGAGCTCGGCATCGGGTTCGTGCCCTTCTCCCCGCTCGGCCGCGGCATCCTCACCGGCACGGTCGACCAGGTGACCGACCTGGCCGCCGACGACGTGCGCCGCAAGCACGCCCGCTACGCCGGGGAGGCCTTCGAGCACAACCGCGCCCTGGTGCGGGCGCTGGAGGACCTCGCCGCCGCCCGGGAGGTCACCACCGCGCAGCTCGCGCTCGCGTGGCTGCTCGCGCAGGGCGAGGACATCGTGCCCATCCCCGGCACCAAGCGCCTGCGCTACCTGGAGCAGAACGTCGCCGCCGCGTCGCTCGCGCTGAGGCCCGACGACCTGGCGGCGATCTCCGCCGCCATCCCGCGCGGCGCCGTGCAGGGCGTGCGGCACCCGCAGCCCGACCTGCTGGAGGCCTGAGCGCTGGAGGCCCGAGCGGCCGCCGGGCCGGTCAGGCCGGCTCGGCGGCGGGCGCGAGCGTGGCAGCCAGCACCCGCCACCCCTCGTCGGCACGCACCCAGAGGCGCGTGTAGACCAACCGCGCGGACACGGCGGTGCCGCCCTGGATCGCGTCCACGGCGGCGACCAGCCGGGTCGTCCCGCTCGCGACGTCCTCCTGGACCTCGAGCGACTCCTCCTCCAGGCGGGTGATCTGCAGGAAGCCGGAGCGGTAGCTCTCGAGGTCGTCGTGCTTGGAGAAGACGGACCCGTCCGGGCCCGCCCCGACGCACCGAGGGTGCAGCAACGCCTCGAGCGCGTCGACGTCTCCGGCGCGCTGGGCGGCGTGCAGCGCGTGCTCTGCAGCAAGAAGGCTCATCGCCCGAGCCTACGCACCGCCGAGCCCGTACCGCGCCGGCGTGGACACCCTCACGCGTCGGCAGACACGAGCCAGAACGGCGCGGTCTCGCAGCCGTTCGTCGTCACGCCGTCGGGCAACCGGTCGTGCGCCCCTCCCACGAGCTCGACGTCCTCGCCCAGAGGCGGGATCGGCGCCTCCGCAGGGAAGATCGCGGTGTAGACCGTGTCCGAGGACTCGTCGTCGACGACGATGCACCCGTGGACCGCGGCGACCCGGCCTCGGAGGAGGGCCTGGTCACCTCCGGCGCCCGTCGGTTCGTAGCGGGCGACGACGACGTCGGGGTCGACGCTCGGCCCGGGTGCCGTCTGGCACCCCGCGAGCACGGCCATGCCGACCGTCAGCAGGGCCACGCTCGACATCCCGCGCCCGCGCATCCGCCGCCCCGCTCTCGTCGCCGTCATCAGGCGTCTGTGGTGCAGCACGGGCGCCCTCACCACACTGGTGTCGTCACACGTCGAGGACTTGCACCGGTCCGTAGGGACGAGGGCACCCGTTCCGCCGGAACCGGCTCTTTCGCCACCCCGCACGGCCCTCGGTCACGCCCTAGGCGAGCGGCGTGCGGATCGCGCCGAACGCGGTGCGGGCGCGCAGCCGGAACCCGAGGTTCTCGTAGAGCCGGATCGCGTTCGCGTTGTTCCCCGCCGCGTGCAGCATGGGCCGGGCGCCGCGCTCGCGGACGTGGTGCGCGACGTCGAGCACGAGGCGGGTGGCCAGGCCCTGGCCGCGGTGGTCGGGATCGGTCGTCACGGCGCTGATCTCGGTCCAGCCCTCCGGCTGCAGCCGCTCGCCGGCCATCGCGACCAGGCGTCCGTCGCGCCGGAACCCGACGTAGCGGCCCATGAGGTACGTGCGCGGGAGGAACGGGCCCGGCCGCGAGCGCTCGACGAGGGCGAGCATGTCGGGCACGTCGTCGGCGCCGAGCACGATCGCCTCGTCGTCCGGGCGCGTGGTCAGCCGGTCCGTCTCGACGAGCTGGACGCCCTCGTGGAGCGAGGCCCGCTCCCAGCCCGCGGGGAGTGCCACGTCCGCCGGCGGCCCCGGGAACTCCGCGCCGTGGCCGGCGACGTCCACGATCGCGTCCCAGACGTCCGGGTCGTCCCACGACCGGACCGCGGCGAACGGGGACACGTCGGCGGGGTAGCGCAGCACCAGCTCGTTGCCCTCCGCCAGGTGCGCGTGCGCCCCGGTGAGCGACGACCAGCGCGGGTTGTCGAGGACGGCCTCGGACGCGGTGCCGAGCGTGCCGGCGGGAGCGTCCGGCGTGGTGGTCGTGGTCATGTCGCCTCCTGGTCTGCCGTCGCAGAGTACGTGCTCAGGGCGTGGGAACGAGCGTCGGTTCGCTGTCGGCGTCGACGGTCGCGGACCGGCTCCGGGCTCGCCGGGTGAGCGGTTCGCGCAGCCCGAGGTGCTCGCGCAGCGTGACGCCCTCGTACGCGGTGGGGTAGGCCCCGCGCTCCTGCAGTGCGGGCACCACCTTCTCGACGACGTCGTCCAGCCCGGACGGCACGATCCACGGGCTGAGGTTGAACCCGTCGACGGCGCCGGTGCGCACCCAGCGGGTCAGCTCGTCCGCGACGGCGCCGGGGGTGCCGGTGAAGCCGCGCTCGCCCGCGTTGCGGATCACCAGCTCGCGGATCGACAGGTGCTCCGCCTCGGCGAGGGCGCGCCACTGCCGGGCGACCTCGTGCGTGCGCGCCCCCGTGGTCGCGGAGCCGCGCTCGCCGCCCAGCTCCTCGACCACCGGGTCGTGCGCGGGCAGGGGGCCGTCCGGGTCGTACGACGAGAGGTCCTCGCCCCAGATGTTGCCGACGATCGACAGCGCGGTGGCGGGCGTGACCTGGGCGTGCCGCACCCAGCGCGCCTTCTCCTCGGCCTCGGCCGGGGTGTCGCCGACGACGATCGCGGTGCCCGGGAAGATCTTCACGTCGTCCTCCGGCCGTCCGGCGGCGACGACGCGGCGGCGCACGTCGGCCGCGAACTCCAGCGCGTCGGCGAGCACCGCGCCGTGCCGGGAGAAGATGACGTCGGCGTGCGCGGCGGCGAAGTCGCGCCCCTGGGGCGAGTCGCCCGCCTGGAAGATCACCGGGTGGCCCTGCGGGCTGCGGGGCGTGGTGACGTCGAGCACCAGGTCGCGGGGGGTGCGCAGGTCGGCGCCCGGCACGTTCACCCGCGCCACGTCGCCGTCGGGGCCGTCCGGGAACGCGTCCCAGACCCCGCGGGCGACGGCCAGCACGGCGGCGGCCCGTTCGTAGCGGTCGGCGTGGTCGAGGTAGCCGCCGCGGCGGAAGTTCTCGCCGGTCCACGCGTTGTCCGTCGTCACGACGTTCCACGCTGCCCGCCCGCCGGACAGGACGTCGAGGCTCGCGAGGCGCCGGGCCAGGTCGGCAGGGTCGTGATACGTCGTGTTCTGGGTGGCGACGAGGCCGATGCGCTCGGTGATCGCCGCCAGCGCGGCGAGCTGGGTGATCGCGTCGGGGCGGCCCACGACGTCCAGGTCGTGGATCCGGCCGCGGGTCTCGCGCAGGCGCAGGCCCTCGCCGAGGAAGAACGCGTCGAACAGCCCGCGCTCGGCGGTGCGGACCACGCGCTCGAAGGAGGCGAAGTCCGTCTGCGACCCGGACTCCGGGTCGGACCAGATGGTGGTGTGGTTGACGCCCTGGAAGAAGACGCCGAAGTGCACCTGCGCGCGGGGGCGGGTGATCGGCGCGTCGGGGGCGTGCGGTGTCGTCGGTGTGGTCATCGGAGTTCCTCAGGCGGTCGCGACGGCGGTCGGGGCGGCGTGCCGCGCCCGGGTGCCGGCGTCGGGTCGGGTCTCGTGGCGGTTCGCGGGGCGCGGCAGCCCGAGCGTCTCCCGCAGGGTGGCGCCCGCGCGGGGCGCCGCGGTGAGCCGGGCGGCGCGCAGCGCGGGCAGCACGTCGCCCGAGAGCACCGGCAGGTCGGCGTCGAGGACGGCGGGCAGCAGCCGCACGCCGGCGACGTCGCCCGACGCGGCGAGCTCGGCGAGGAGGCCGGCGAGGCCCGGGGCGTCGCCGGTGTACCGCAGCGCGCCCGTGCCCCAGCCGGTGCGCGCCCCCGAGGGCGTGGCGGCGTCGAGCTCGGCGAGCCGGGCGGTCGCGGTGCGGTCGCCGGCGTCGAGCACCACCTCCAGGTCGAGCACCGCCCGGGCGGCGCCGTCGGGCCCGCCCGTCCCCGCGGCCGTCGCGGCGCGTGCCGCCGCGCGGGCGGTGGCGACGTCGGTGCCGCCGACGAGCGCGACGTCGACCAGGGGCTCGGCGCGCACCGAGGGCGCGACGTCGGCGGCCGCCGCGAGCACCACGAGCTGACCCTGGGGCGGGCGCGGCGTGATGAGCGGGCCCTTGACGGCGAAGCCCTCGCCGACGAAGTCGACGTGGTGCAGCCGGTCGCGGTCCACGTAGCGGCCCGTGGCGACGTCGCGGATCACGGCGTCGTCCTCCCACGAGTCCCACAGGTCGCGCACGACCTGCACGACGTCGCGGGCCTCGCGGGCGAGGTCGGCGACGTCGTCGCGGCCGTAGGCGGCCGCCGTCTCCGGGGTGCGGGTCGCGCCGGCGAGCCAGCCGCCCCGGCCGGAGGCCGCGATGTCGAGGGACGCGAGCTGGGCCGCCACGTGGAACGGCTCCGGATAGGTGGTCGGCACCTGGGGCACCAGGCCGATCGCGGTGGTGGTGCGGGACACGAACGCCGCGCGGGTGACGGCGTCGAGCCGCGCGGAGGCGGGCGACCCCGCGACCGCGGGCAGCAGGGCGTCGGCGAACGTGGCGAAGGTGACGCCGGCGTGCTCGGCGCGGCGCACCGTGCGGGCGAGCCGTGCGGCGGAGACGAGCTCGGTCACGGCGATCCCGGTGCTCGTGACGGCCGCGGGGTGCGCGCCCGCGCCGTCGACGTCGAGCCCCACGAGGAAGGGAGAGGTCAGGGTGGTCATGGTGCGGGGGCCGCCTCTCAGATCGCGGACTCGTCGCCGAGCCGGTGGTAGGTCCGGTCGAGGTAGACGAGCGGCGAGGCGTCGTCCGACCCGGACTGCAGCGCGCGCAGGGACACCAGGTAGCTGTCGCCGACCGGCGTCCGCTGCACCACCCGGGCCCGCACCCACGAGACCGCCCCGTCGATCACGGGCTCGCCCGAGGGCAGGGCCGTCCAGCCGCCGTCCGCGAAGCGGTCGATGCCGCTCGTCGCGAACCGGGCGGAGAGGTGGTCCTGGTGGTCGGCGAGGAAGCTGATCGCGAGCGTGCTGGCCTCCGAGACGGCGGGCCACGACGAGGAGGTCGACGCCAGCGAGAACGCCAGCAGCGGCGGCGCGGCCGACACGGAGATCACGGACGTGGCGGTGAACCCGACGGGGCGGCCCTCGTGCGCGAGCGCGACGACGGCGACGCCTGCCGGGTGCTGGCGGAAGACCGTCTTGAACTCGTCGGGGGACAGCTGGGGCTCGTCCTGCTGGGCCAGGAGCTCCTCGATCTCGGACAGGGCGGACAGGTCGGTGTGCGCGTGGGTGTGCTCCGTGGTCACAGGGCGGCTCCCGTCAGCTCGGCGGCGGTGGCGTCCGTCGTGGTGGTGGTCGTGGCGGTGGCGGCCGTGGCGGTGGCGGCCGTGGCGGTGGCGGCCGGCGCGGCGGGTACGCCGGCGGCGCGCCGCAGCGACGTCGCCCAGCGGGCGAACCAGGGGTCGAGCGCCTCGCCGAGGTCGGGCAGCTGCGCCTCGGTGAGGGTCAGGGTGCGGGTGGGCACGACGGCACCCAGCTCCACGAGGACGGGCCGCAGGTGCGCCTCGCCGGCGAGCGCGTGCGCCGGGTTGCCGGACACGACGAGCGGCACGACCACGACGCCCGCCAGGCCGTCCGGCCCGTAGAGGTCGAGGAACGACTTGAGCAGACCCGTGTAGGAGGCCTTGTAGACGGGGGTCGCGACGACGGCGACCGTGGCGCGCGCCAGGCGGTCCTTCGCCTCGTCGGCGGCCGGGTGCGCGGCCGTGAGGATCTCGCCCGCGAACGCCGCGAGCTCGATCGTCGCCACGTCCGTGGTGCCGAGCAGCTCGGCGACGCGGCGCCCGGCGGCCTCGGCCGCGGCCAGGGTGCGCGAGCCTTCGCGCGGGTTGCCGGAGACCACCACCACGGAGGCGGCGGAGGGGCGGGTGGGTTCGGTCATCGGGTGTACCTCGCAAGTCCGTCGATCACGCTTGCCGCGCGGCGTCTCGGCCCGCGGACGGGCCGGCCGGCGGCCTGGTCATCCTCCGGAGCACCCCGCCGTGACGTGGGGTTGCTGCCCAGCCAGCCGGGGCTTCGCGCTGGGGCTCTTGACCTGGGGCGGAGGTATAGCAGCCGTTTCGCAGAACGCCAGGCTGCTCCCGAGAATTCTCACGATCCGGACGCGGTGCGGTCCACGGTCGACCGCGCCGCGTCCTCCCCGACGGGTCGGTCAGGCCGCGGCGGCCGCCGCCCGCGCCGCGCGGAGCGGCGCGAGGGCGTCCGACCAGGCCACCACCTGGTCCAGGAGCTCGTCGAGCGCGGCGCGCTGCCGGGGCTCCGGGTCGAGCTCGCGGTACTCGCGGAAGTCGTGGTGGAACGACAGCGCCACCTGCGTGCGGACCGTCGCGAGCTGCAGCTCGGCCGCGACCAGGCGCAGGTGCTCCACGGCCCGCGCGCCCCCGAGGACGCCGTAGCCGACGAACCCCGCCGCCTTGTCGTTCCACTCGGCGTACAGGTAGTCGAGGGCGTTCTTGAGGACCCCGGGCACCGAGTGGTTGTACTCGGGGGTCACGAACACGAAGCCGTCGAACGGGGCGACGGTCGCCGCCCACCGCCGGGTGTGCTCGCCGGCGTACTGCCCGCCCGAGGCGGGGACCGGCTCGTCGAGGTGGGGCAGGTCCTGCTCGGCGAGGTCGACCAGCTCGAAGCGGGCGTCGTCGCGCCGTCCCGCGACGTCGAGCACCCAGCGCGCGACGCGCTCGCTGTGGCGGCCGGGTCGGGTGCTGCCGGTGATGATCGCGATCGTCGTCATGGTGCGCCTTCCGTCGGGTCGGGACGATCTCGGTCGCCCCGACGTGTTGTGGTCGATGGCGGGAACCTCCGGTGACCGGTGCCCTATGCCCGGTCGGCCACCCGCACCATGAAGTGCGTCACGCACCCCGGGGTGCGGATCGGGACGGAGCGAGCATGGCGAGCACGGAGATCGGGGACGGCGCGGAGATCTGGGACGGCGCGGGGACCTGGGACGGCGCGGCGGGCTCGGCGTGCGCGGGCGAGGACGACCGGCGCAGGGTCCGGGAGCTCTGCCACCGCGTGGGCGACAAGTGGTCGCTGGTGGTGCTGGCCGAGCTCGGCGACGGGCCCGTGCGGTTCACGACGCTGCTCGGCAGGGTCGAGGGCATCTCCCACCGGCTGCTCGCGGTGACGCTCCGGCGCCTCGAGCGGGACGGGCTGGTCGCGCGGACCGTCTACCCGGAGGTGCCCCCGCGCGTCGAGTACGCGATGACGGGGCTGGGTGCGTCGCTCCTGGTGCCGCTGGCGGCGTTGGCGGGGTGGGGCGAGCGGCACGGGCCGACGATCGACGCGCACCGCCGCGCGGACGACCGGCGGCGCGGGGTCGGCCGGGCGTCGCAGGACGGCGTGCCGGAGGGCCGCTGACCGGTGGTCGGCGGCCCTCCGACGATGACGCGGGGCGGGTGCGGCGGTCCGCTCACGCCTCGAGCCGCAGGCGGGCCCCGAGTGCGCACGAGGCGACGACGGCCGCACCGGCCACGAGGACGACGTCCTTGAGCACGTACTGCCCGAGCAGGGTCATGCCGTGCCCGAACAGCTCGTCGCCGAACAGTGCGACGGGCGACAGGATCCCGACCATGGCGACGGCGAGGACGACCAGGCCCACGCGCAGCAGTCGCCCGCTGACCAGGGTGAGGCCGATGAAGGTCTCCATGACCGCGACCAGGACGACGGCGGTCGCGGCGGGGACGAGCCCGAGGGTGAGCGTCTCGACGGTGCGGCCCGCGATCTGCTCGGCGGGGCTGGCGCCGGGGAAGAACTTCAGGACGCCGAAGCCGAGGAACACGAGCCCGAGCGCGACGCGCAGCGCCGGGACGGACCACCGGGTGAGGAATCGGGCGAGGGCGGTGACGGCGACGTCGAGCCGCAGCGCCACCTGCTCGGCGAGCGCGTTCGGGAGGCGGCGCGCGGCCGGGTCGGCGGGGGCGCCGGGGGCGGGGACGCCGGCGGTCGGGCGGTGGGTCGGGCGGTGAGTCGGGGTGGAGACGGACATGGTGGTGCTCTCTTCCAGGGGGTGGTGCGACCCGGGGGTGGTCGCCCTGGGAGAGAGGCGTCGTCGGGGCGCCGGATGCGCGGGGCCGCGGTTTTCGCCCGCTCGTCACCCGCAGGGCGGTGACGCAGACTCGGGGCATGGGCCCGCGCAGCTTCCGCTGGGTGTTGCACGTCGACCTCGACCAGTTCCTGGCCGCGGTCGAGATCCTGCGGCGTCCGGAGCTCGCGGGGAGGCCGGTGATCGTCGGCGGGCGCGGCGACCCGACGGAGCGCGCGGTGGTCTCCACCGCGTCGTACGAGGCGCGGGCGTTCGGCGTCCGGTCGGGGATGCCGCTGCGTGCGGCGGTCCGCAAGGTGCCGGACGCCGTCCTCCTGCCGGTGGACCGCCCGGTGTACGAGGAGGCCTCCGCCCACGTGATGGAGACGCTGCGCGGGCTGGGCACGGTGGTGGAGGTCCTCGGCTGGGACGAGGCGTTCCTCGGGTACGACGGCGAGGACCCGGAGGGGTTCGCCCGGCTCGTGCAGCGGGCGGTGCTCGACGCGACCTCGCTGCACTGCTCGGTGGGTATCGGCGACACCAAGGTCCGCGCGAAGATCGCGACCGGGTTCGGCAAGCCGGCGGGCGTGTACCGGCTCACCGCCGAGAACTGGTTCGACGTGATGGGGGAGCGACCGACCGTCGACCTGTGGGGCGTGGGAGCGAAGGTGTCGAAGCGGCTCGCGGCGCACGGTATCGACACGGTCGCGCGGCTCGCCGCCGCGGACGAGGCCGTCCTGGTCGGCGAGCTCGGGCCGCGCCTGGGCGCCTGGTACGGGGAGCTGGGCCGCGGGCAGGGCTCCGCCGTCGTCGACGACACCCCGTGGGTGGCCCGCGGGCACAGCCGCGAGACGACGTACCAGCGCAACCTCACGACACCCGAGCAGGTCGCTGCGGCGCTGCGGGAGCTGGCGGCGCAGGCGCACGCCGACACCGAGGCCGAGGGGCGGGCCGTCTTCCGGGTGGGGCTGAAGGTGCGCTACGCGCCGTTCTTCACCGGGACGCTGTCGCGGAAGCTGCCGGCGCCGACGCGCTCCCTGCAGGAGGTGACCGCCGCGGTGCTCGACCTCGGGGGAGGGGGGGGGGGAGGAGGCGAGGGGGGGGGGGTTTGGGTGTGTGGCGAGGGGGGGGGGTCCGAGAAAGGAAAAGACAAAAAAACCACACCAATGGACGGG
>NZ_JBHVSQ010000001.1:386780-400933 GCF_042885055.1 Isoptericola sp. NPDC058082
GTCGGGGAGGAGGTTACGGGAGCGGAACCTTCCCCGGAGGGGGGGACTGTCTGGGGTTCTTGACCTAGTGGCGGGGCGGCCCCCCGCCCCCGAGGTGCGGCTGCTCGGCGTGCGCGCCGAGATGGTGATGCCCGAGGACGGCACAGACGCCGCGACCACGCCGGTGCGCGGGCGGATCTGAGCCACGTGGGCGCGAGGGCTCAGCGCCAGTGCCGCTCCGGCACCAGCCCCAGCCGGCGCAGCTCGCCCGCCACGAGGTCGGCGTAGACGCCGGCGCCGTACCACGAGGTGTGGGTGCGGTCGCCGTTCTCCCGGACCAGGTAGATCGGCTGGGCGTCGACGGGTCCGAGCCCCTCGACCAGCTCCTCGCTCAGCGCGGTGAGGTCGACGAGGTCGACGTCGAGGTCGGCGGCGACGTCACGGACGTGCTGCGGGAGGCTGCCCGCGGCGGTCTCGATGAGGCCGGCAGAGTCGAGCTGGTCGCCGTCGAACCGGAGCCGGACGATCGGGGTGACGAGCACGGGAGTCGCTCCCGTGGCCCGCACCCGGGTGACGATCTCGGTCAGGTTGGCGCGGTACTGCTCGGCGGTCGTGGTCTTGTCGTTGTGCGCGAGCTGCACGAGCGCGACGTCGCCGGGCCGCAGCTGGGGCACCAGGGCGTCGAACATCTCCGGCTTGGCGAGCACGGAGACCGTGCTCTCGCCGGAGCCGGAGTGATTGACGACGCTCACCCCGAGCCGGAGGTGCGCGGGCAGGCGTTGGCCCCACCCGGTGTAGGGCGCACCGCCCTGGTCGGTGACGGTGGAGTCGCCGAGCAGGGCGAGTCGCGGGGTGCGGACGTCGGCGGGCCGGATCCCGATCCCGGCGACGTGCGGCGCGTCGCCGGTGAACGTGAGCGTCAGGCCCGGGGTGCCCTCGCCGGCGGGCTGGTTCTGCTGGCTCTCGGGGTCGCGCACGTTGACCGTGAACGTGCGCCGGGCCAGCTCGCCGTCGGCGGTGTCGACGGTGGGGACCATGAGGCGCCGGGCCTCGGCCTGCACCTCGGTGCCGGCCGGGCCGTGCCGGTCGCCCAGCATCACGGTGACGTCGTAGTGGCCGGGCGGCAGGTCCGGGTAGGTGCACACGACCGGGGCGGTGCCGGTGCACGCCTCGAGCAGCGCGCCGTCTGGCCGGGGGCCGCCGAGGCCCGGCCGCCCGGCGTCGGCCGCCGGACTCGCCGAGGCGGCCGGGCCTCCCGTGACGACGGCGGCCGCGGCGAGCAGGAGCGCCGCGGCGCGGCGTCCACGCGGTGCGGCGCTCACGACAGCTTCTCCCCGACGAGGGCGAGGCACTGGATCGCCGCGAGCCCGTACTGCGCCGACGCGTTGGACGAGAAGCCGGCCTCGTCGACCGCGCGGAGCACGGCCGGCGGCTCCACCCGGTGCGTGCCCCAGTCCATGTCGTCGGGGTAGCCGGCGTGCCCGGTCGCGAGCTCCTTCCAGGCGCGGGCGGCGAGCGCGTCGTCGTCGAGCCGCACGGCGGCGTACGCGGTGGCGCGGGAGTACGACTGCTTGAGGTTGAGGCTGCCCCAGTCCGAGCCGGTCGCCTCCTTCTGCTCGGCCTTGGAGCTGTTGTACAGGCGGCAGAACTCGACCCAGCGGGACTCGACCTCCGGCTCGTCCACCAGGTCCAGCAGCTCCGTCATGACCTCGATCAGGCCGAACACGGAGCTGAGGCTGCCGACCTCCACCGCCTTCTCCGGGCCCGAGCTGAACGTTGCCGTCTCCAGGTCGTAGGTGGAGCCGGCCTGCACCCACGCGTTGGGCAGCGCGGCGATCGACCGCGCGCTCGCCAGCAGCCGCTCCCGGGCCCGCGGGTCGCCCCCGCGCTCCCACTCGGTGAGCCACGCCCCGGCGATGGCGCCCCAGTCGGTGGTCTTGCTCAGCGGGAGCGCCGTCGGGTCGGGGTCGTACTCGCCCGTGGAGCCGTCCACCTTGCGGCCCGCGTTGAGGACCAGGTAGGTGCGGTCGGAGTCGACCAGCTCGCGCAGCAGGTCGCCGGACCGCTCGTCGCCCGTGAGGAAGTAGGCGAAGCGCCGGTAGTTCGCGTTGCTGATCCGCACCTGCTTGGCGCTGTCGCCCCAGTGCTGCACGCCGTGCCGGGTGCCCAGCCCCTTCCACTCGCCCAGGTGGTACTGGTCGACCTCGCCGGTGTGCCGGCTCATGGCCTCGGCGAAGCGGAAGGCCTGCGCGTCGCCGGTGCGCAGGTAGTGGTACCAGAGCCACAGGTCCGTCGACAGCTCGGAGTTGTCCCAGGCGTAGCCGCCGACGTCGTACTTCCACTGGTGCCGGTCGCCGTCGTAGGAGTGCATGACGTCGCCGTAGTCCCAGAAGCCGTACCAGGAGCGCTGGTCCACCTGCTCCAGGTGGTAGCGGTGGATCGCGTCGAGGCGGTCCTCGATGGTCGACCTCGCCGTCGTGGACCGGTCGACCGGGGACCAGGACCCGAACACGCCCGCGGCGTGGTGGTGCTGCGGTGTGCTCGCGGGCAGGGGCGGGGTGGCGGTCGCCGCGGCGAGCTCGGCGAACCGCGCGGCGGTGGGCGTGGCGGCCAGGGCCCAGAACATCAGCTCGGTGGTGCGCCCGACGCCGTAGGGGGTGCCGAACCCCGGCTCGTAGTCCTCGTAGGTGATCTCGAGCGCGTCGAGCTGCTCGGGGTACGTGTCCTGGCCCATGCCGTCGTGGTAGAAGCGCAGGTCCATCGCCTCGGCGCGCGGCGACCACATCCACACCGTGGCGTCGGCCTCGTCCGTCGCGGCGCCGGTGATCTCCAGCTCCGTGGGGTGCAGCTGCCAGAAGTCGCGCATCCCGAAGGCGAGCCCGCCGGACGGCGTGCCGACGTAGCCGAGACCGGGCGCGCGCGTGCCGGCGTCGGACCGGATCCACGAGTGCCCCGCACCCGTGCGCTTGCGGATCTCGAACCCGTGGGCGGTCAGCTGCGACAGGCTGTGGTCGCCCCAGGCGGGGATCCACTTCAGGCGGGTGGTGACCCGCTGGTCCCAGGTGGCCGGGTCAGGCAGCGCCCGTCCCTCGACCTGGGCGGTGCGCACCCCCTCGCCCGGGTCGCGGCGCATCCCCGTGACACCACGCACCGCCTCGGCGAGCACGCCGCCGTCCGGGCCGGCGAAGCGGACGTGCCGGTCGTACAGCTCGCCCCGCATCGGCACGGTGAACCGCACGCCGAGCCCGGTGACGAAGTCCTTGTCCTCGTCGCCGTCGAAGAAGAACGTGTGCACCAGCCGGATGCCGTCCGACCCGGCGAACAGGGCGAAGCGCAGCACGAACGGCAGCCAGTCGCGGCGTCCCTTGCGGTGCCTGCCCTCGACCTTGACCACGGCGCGCACCGGGCCGGGCTGCTCGACGGTGACCTTCTCGACCGTTCCGGCGAACTCCTCGAAGCCGAGCTTCGCGCCACGGTCGGTGTCGGGGAAGTCCTGCCGCTGGACGACGAGCCGCCCGTCCTTGGCGATCACGTCGCGCCCACGGCGGATCGCCCGGACGACCTTGTCGCCCTGGCGGCCGAACTCGACCTGCACGACGCCGGTGTCCACCACGACGCGGCCCGGGTTCTCCTGCACGGTGATCGTGTGCGCGCCCTGCGCGGGGGTGCCCGGCGCGAGCCGGTAGGTGTCGGCCCGCGGCGCGGACTCGCTCACTGCGTGCGCGGTCCACTTCACCGACCCGTCGGGCCACCACGCGGTGGCCCAGGTCTGCACGGGCACGGACTCTCCGGCCGCGGTGGCCAGGGCGAAGGTCTGGTCGCCGGCCAGCGCGCCGCGCGGCCAGGGCACGCCCCAGGTGGTGCCGCCGGCGAGGGCGGCGGGGGCGCCGCCCTCCAGCCAGCGCACGTCGACCGGGTCGTGCCCGGTGGGGACGAGCGGGACCGCGGTCGTGGCCGGCGCGGCGCTCGCGGTGCGCGCGCTGAGCGCGGCGACCGCGCCGGCGGCGAGGGCGGAGGTGAGGACGGTACGGCGGCTGACGTCGACCACGATGGGTCACTCCTTCGTGACGGTGGGTGCGTTGTCCGTCGGTGGACGTGCCCATCGTGCGAGGAGAGCGAGCAACCGATCGTGAAACGTGCAAAACCGGACCCGACGGCCCGGCGATCCTTCGGGCGTGCCCGGTCAGGCGGTGGTGCCGAGCTGCTCCGGGAGCACCTCGTGCCCGAGCGGTGCCCCGGCCGCGAGGAGCTCCACCTCTCCCACGGCGAGGTCGCCGAGGCGGCGCAGCTCGTTGCCCAACGACCCGGCGACGTGCGGCGTGAGCAGCGCCCCGGGGGCGTCCCACAGGGCGTGGTCGGCGGGCAGCGGCTCGGGGTCCGTGACGTCGAGGACGGCGCGCAGCCGGCCGGACACCACCTCCCGTGTCAGCGCCGGGGTGTCGACGAGCCGCCCCCGGGCCGTGTTCACCAGCGTCGCCGCGTCGGGCATGAGAGCGAGCTGGCGCGCGCCGATCATGCGGTACGTCTCCGGCAGGTCGGGGGCGTGCACGGTGACGACGTCGCTCGCCCGCGCGAGGTCGTCGAGCGACACGGCCGTGGCGCCGAGGGCGCGCGCCCCGTCGGCGTCGACCCACGGGTCGTGCAGCAGCAGGTCGACGTCGAACGGCTCCAGCAGCCGCATCACCTGCCGGCCGATCCGCGACGCGCCGACGACGCCGACCGTCAGGCCGTGGTTCCCGAGCGGGTCGGGGAGGTCCCAGCCGTCGAACCGGCGGTGGGCCCCGAACGCGTCCGCGGCCTCGAGCACGCGCTTGCCCGCCAGCAGCACCGTCGCCAGCGTGTACTCGGCCACCGGGCGCGCGTTGGCCGCGGCGGCGCTGGACACCCGCACGCCGCGCGCCCAGAGCGCGGGCGTGACGAGCGGCTTCACCGACCCGGCGGCGTGCACGACGGCGCGCAGCCGGGGCGCGCGCCGCAGCAGCGCGTCGTCGAGCCGGGGTGCGCCCCAGCCGGTGAGGAGCACGTCGACGTCCCCGAGGACTCCGCCGGTCGGCCCCCGCCCGCGCTCGCCGGCCCGGGCGAGCAGGTCCGGGGTGAGCACGCCCTCGGCCACGTCGGCGACGGTGCGCAGCCTGGCCACCGCGGCGTCGTCGAACAGCTCGGACACGAGGTCGGCGTGCCGCATGGCGAAGGCGGCGCGCAGCCGCGTCACGACGCCGAGCCCGTCGGTACGGCGTCGACAGGGCCGTCGGGCCAGCGCACCTCCACGGCGGCGGGCGGGCCGCCGTCGGCGCCGCGACGCACCCGCACGGCGGGCGCCGGCCTGCGCCGGGCGCCGTCCTCGCCCGTGAGGACGACGAGCGCGGCGACCACCTCGCCCGCCGCGACCGGTGCCGACGTGCGCAGCCAGGGCACGGCGGACGCCGCGCCGAGCGGGTCCGACCCGGCCCGGCGCACCGCGCCGACGACGTCGAGCGAGGTCTCGGCCGGTGTGCCGGGCGACGGGGCCGGTGCGCCGCCGTCCTCGACCGCGACGCGCAGGGCGCGCACGTGCGAGGACGTGCCGTCGTCGCGGACGACCCGGACCAGGGTGCCGGAGCGGTCGGCGCTCCGCTCGACGCGCAGCGCCCCGTCCTTCGCCGCGGCGAGCGGCCAGCCGCCCACGTGCAGCCGCCACGGACCGGCGTCGACGGGCCACGCGGCGTCCCGGTCGAGGTCCTCGGCCGTGGTGCCCGGCGCCGGCGCCCGGCCGGGGGCCGCCGTCGTCGCGGGAGTCCACCACGCCAGCCGCACCTCGTCCGGCCCGCGCACCACCGAGGCGGTCGTGAGCACCGGGCCGAGCCGCAGGCCCGCCCACCCGGCGTCGTCGCCCTGCCCGTCGTCCGGGCCCTCGCCGTCGGGACCGCGACCGGGGACGTCGAGCCAGCAGACCCGGGAGCGGGACACGGCCACGGCGTCGTCCAGGTGCACGCGCTCGACGGTGTCGCGGTGGGACGGCACGCCACGGGTGTCGAGGAGCGCCGTGTGCGAGTCGAGCGGCGCGGCGACGTCGCCCGCCGCCAGCTGGGGCGACGTGACCCCCGAGTAGGCGAGGCGCCGGTAGAACGGGTCGTCGCCGCGCACGGTCAGCGCGTGCTCGATCGCGCGGTCGGACCCGTGGTTGAGCAGGCGCACGACGCCGTCGGTCGGGGTGGCGCTCACCAGCCACCCGGGCGCCCGGAGAGCCACGGCGTGCGGCTCCTGCCAGGCCTCGGGGAGCTCGGGCGCGGCCGTCCAGACCGGGTGGTCGGCGCCGAGCAGCAGGCCGAGGAACCCCTTGCTCGCCCAGTACGGCGACGACCCGCCGGTGTAGAGCTGGCGCACACGGTCGTAGCGGCGGTGCCAGCCGACCGGAAGCAGCCCGCGGTCGTCGACGGCGCCCGCGGCGTCGAAGTGCTCGGCCACCGCGGCCGTGAGGGTGCGGGTCGCGCCGGGGGACAGCGGCGTCGCGTCGGCGACCGCGCCCGCCCAGAACGGGGCGAGCACGGCGTGCCGGTAGGTCACCGAGCGGCCCTGCAGCATCGGCGCCCCGCGCGAGCCGACCAGGTGCCGGGCCTGGTCGAGGTAGGCGCGCAGGCGGTCGGCGTGCACGCGCTCGAGCGGGCGGCCCTGGATCCGCGCGTGCAGCAGCGGGTAGACGTGCCAGGCCCATCCCGCGTAGTGGTCGAAGTTCTGGCGCCGCCCGCCGCGGCCGCGCCCGTCGGAGTACCAGCCGTCGCCCACGTACAGGGACTCGGCCGTCTCGGCGTTGTGGTCCAGGTCGGACTGCTCCCACGGGCCGCCGACGCTCGCCAGGAACGCCTCGATCACGTTCTGGAACCACAGCCAGTTGTTCGTGTACCCGCGGGTCCCGACCACGCCGGAGAGCCAGTCGACCGTGCGCTGCCGGGTGCCGTCGTCGAGCCGGTCCCACAGCCAGGGCCGCGTCTCGGACAGCCCGATCGCCACGGACGCGGCCTCCACCACGGCCTGCCGGCGCTCGTCGACCCGCGGCCAGCGCTCGTCGCCGGTCGGGTCGGTGCCGTGCCGCAGCCCGTCCGCGTACCGCTCGATCAGGCCCGCGGGGTCACGACCGTCCTCGCCGCGCAGCCGGAACGCCGCGAGCAGGAACGTGCGCGCGTATCCCTCGAGCCCGTCGCTCCACACGCCCGACGCGCTGACCGGTCCGGGCAGCGCGATCAGTGCGCCGCCCGGGGAGGCGTAGGGCAGGACGGCGTCGAGCAGGCCGTCGGCGGTCGCGAGCCACCGGTCACGCGTCCATCGCCGCGCGGGCGCGAGGCGCGGGTCGGACGCCGGGGCACCCGTGGTCCCTCCCGTCGTGGCGTCGGTCGTGCTGAAGGTGCGGGGCGGCGTCGCGGCGGGTGTCACCTCGGCATCCTCGCCCAGGCGCGACGGCTCACGGAAGGTCCGGTCATTTTCGATCATCCCCGGACATCGGGCGCCGGATCGTCCGCTAGGTTGCTGCCCGACCGACCCGCTCGACGACGACGGAGACCCCATGCACCTGCCCACGGCCCGGCACGAGTACCTGCTGCGCGAGCTGGAGCTGCGGGGGAGCGTGCGCTCGGCAGAGGCGGCCGCCGCGCTCGGCGTCGCCGAGGTGACGATCCGGCGCGACATCGTCGAGCTCGACCGCGCGGGGCGGCTGGCGCGCGTGCACGGCGGCGCGGTGGCGCTGCGCTCGGCCCGCGAGCCGCAGGCCGCACGCGTGCTGGTCGGCGTCGTCGTGCCGAGCTCCACGGTGCACTTCCCACCGCTCGTGCGCGGCATGGAGGCGCTGGCCCCCAGCCTGCACGTCCGCCTCGTGCTCGGGGTCTCGCACTACCGGCCCGAGGTGGAGGCCGCCCAGGTGGACCGGCTGGTGGGGCTGGGCGTGCAGGGGATCGTCGTCGCCCCCACCACCCGGGACCGGTCGCCGGAGGAGCTCGCGGCCTGGCTGCGGTCGGTGCCCGTGCCGGTGGTCGTCGTCGAGCGGCGCGTCGACGGCCTCACCGCCCTGAGCGAGCTGGACCAGGTGCGGTCCGACCACGCCCACGGGGCCGTGCTCGCGGTGGAGCACCTCGCCGGGCTCGGGCACCGCCGGATCGGCCTGGCGGTCTACGACCGGACGCCGACGGCCCCGCACGTGCGCGAGGGGTTCGCGACGGCGGTCGCCCGTCTCGGCGTCGAGCCCGGCCCGGACGTGTCGCTGCCCAAGGGAGAGGGGGACCCGGCCGGTCTCGGGCGCGAGCTGTCCGCGTTCCTCGACCGGTGCCGCGAGACGGGCACGCGCGCCGTCCTCGTGCACACCGACGACCACGCCGCGCGCCTGGTCGAGGCGGCCCTGGACCGAGGCGTGCGCGTGCCCGAGGACCTGGCGGTGGTGGCGTACGACGACGAGAACGCCGAGCTCGCCGTCGTGCCGCTCACGACGGTCACGCCGCCCCGCCGCGAGCTGGGCCGGGAGGCGTTGCGCGTGCTCGTCGGACGGATCGTGGGGGACGAGGGCGGCGAGGTGCCCGGGGTGCAGGGGTCGCCCCGGCACGTCGCGCTGCTGCCGCGGCTCACGGTGCGGGGGTCGTGCGGCGCGGGCACGGCCTGACGGTCGCCGCGATCCGGCCCGCCGGGTCGGATGACCTGCGACTTCGGCCACGGGAAGGTGACGCGGGGTGACTTGTGCCGCCCGGCATGCGGACCGTCCGCAGCGGTGCCACAGTGTCCGCAGGACGGGCACGGGTGGCGGCGTCGGCGAGTCCGCACCCTCGCCGACACGCCGACCGAGAGGCAGGACATGCGACCCACCGGACCCGTGGAGCTCGTGCTCATCGAGTTCCCCCGGAGCGACTTCAAGGGCGAGATCCTCGCGGAGCTGGGGCGTCTCGTCGACGCCGGCACGATCGACGTGCTCGACGCGCTGGTCGTGCGCAAGGGCGACGACGGCTCGGTCGAGTGGCTCGAGGCGAGCGAGAGCGGCGCCGAGGAGCTGGCGCGCATCGTGGGAGAGCCCGCCGGGCTGCTCGCCGCCGATGACGTCGACGACATCGCCGACGAGCTCGCCCCCGGTTCCGCGGTCGGGATGCTCGTGTTCGAGCACGCGTGGGCACGCGGCCTCGGCGCCGCCGTGCGCGGCGCCGGCGGGCAGGTGCTCGACTGGACGCGCGTGCCGGCCGAGGCGATCGACGCGCTCACCGACGAGATCGAGAAGGAGAACTGACATGCCCCCTCTGCGACGGATGGGCCGGCCCGGGCTGATCGGCACGATGGCCCGCACGGCCGTGATCACCGGGACCGCGAACGCGACCAGCAGGGCGATGAACCGCCGGGCCGCCTCACGCGAGCAGCAGCAGTACGAGTCCCAGCAGTACCAGGCGCAGCAGGCCCAGCAGCAGGCCTACGCCCAGCAGCAGGCCTACGCCCAGCAGCAGGCGCAGGTCGCCGCGGCGCCCGCCGCGCCCGCGGAGGACGACCTCATCGCGAAGCTCAAGCAGCTGGGCGACCTCAAGGCCGCGGGGATCCTGTCCGACGCCGAGTTCGCCGCGGCCAAGGCCAAGCTGCTCGGTTGAGCGAGCGCCGTCGCCCGCGACCCGCGCACCTCGAGGAGCAACCGTGACCGCCGCCGACGCCAACGCCGAGAACCCGACCACGCGTCGTCCGTGGGCGCGGTTCCTCGGCGTCTGCGCGCTGCTCGGCATCCCCGTGTCGGTGGCGGCCTTCCTGTTCCTCGCCGTCCTGCACGAGCTGACCCACCTGGTGTGGGAGACGCTCCCGGAGGCGTGGGGCTTCGACGGACCGCCCTGGTGGTGGCCCCTGCCGTGGCTGGCCGTCGCCGGCGTCGCGGTCGGGGTCGCGGTCCGCTCGTTGCCGGGGCACGGCGGGCACGTGCCCGTCGACGGCCTGAGCCTGGGCCCCGTGCCCGCGTCCCACGTCCCCGGGGTGCTCCTGGCGGCGCTCGCGGGTCTCCCGCTCGGCGTGGCCCTCGGCCCCGAGGCGCCGCTGCTGGCGATCGGCGCCGCGCTGGCCCTGGTCCTGGTGCGGCCGTGGGACGACAAGCTCGGCGACCCGGCGCGCCAGGTCATCGCGGTGGCGGGTTCCGCCGCGGCCCTGTCGGCGATCTTCGGCAGCCCCGTGGTCGGGGCGGTCTTCGTCGTCGAGGCCTCGGCGCTGACCGGGCTGGCCGGCGCGCGGCTCGCGGCCGTCGTGCTCCCCTCCCTGGCGGCCTCCGGGGTGGGCGCCCTCGTGTTCACCGGCATGGGCACGTGGACGGGCCTCGAGATCGCGTCGCTGACGCTGCCCGACGTCGACGCCCCCGCCCGGCCCGACGTCGGCGACGTGCTGTGGACCCTGCCCGTCGCCGTGCTCGTCGCCGTCGTCGTGCGGCTCGTGCACCGCCTGGGCGAAGGGGTCGCAAGGCGGGCGGCGTCCCGCCCGTTCCCCGCGGCCGTCCTCGGGGCGCTCGTGGTCGCCGTGTGCGCGGCGGCCTACGCGCTGGCCACCGGCCGCTCGCCCGAGGAGGTCGCGCTCTCCGGGCAGGCGCTGCTCCCGACGCTCGCGGCCGACCCGGCGGCCTGGGGGGCGGGGGCGCTGGTGGCGCTCCTCGTGCTCAAGGGCGTCGCCTACGCCGTGTCCCTCGGCACCCTGCGCGGCGGCCCGATCTTCCCCGCGGTCCTGCTGGGGGCCGCCGCCGGGGTGCTCGCCGCCGACCTGCCCGGGTACGGCGCGGTCCCGGCCCTGGCGGCCGGCATGGGCGCGGCCACGGCGGCCACCCTGCCGTTCCCCGTCTCCTCGACGGTGCTGGTGGTCATGCTGCTGGGGTCGGGTGCGTCGGGGATGGCGCCGGTCGTGATCGTCGCGGTCGTCGTGGGGTACACGACCGAGCAGTTCCTGCTGCGGCCGCGCCGCGAGGCCCGGGAGCGGGCCCGCTCCGCGCCCGCCTGACCCGGCGGGCGGGGCGGGTCACTCGCCGGTCGTGCCGTCCAGCGCCTCGCGCAGCAGATCGGCGTGACCGTTGTGCCGCGCGTACTCCTCGATCATGTGGACGAGGATCCAGCGCAGGCTGAACGCGCCCTCGCCGGGCCGCCTCGACTCGCGGGTCGACGTGCCTTCCAGCCCGGAGGTCGCGAGCGCCGCGTCGATCGACCGGTCGGCCGCCGCGACGGCGGCGTCGAACAGCCCGCGCAGGTCCTGCGGCGAGTCGTCCGCCGCGCTGTGCCACTCCCAGTCGCGGTCGGCGTCCCAGTCGGCGGTGTCGAACGGGGGCATGGCCGGCGCGCCGTCGAACACCTCGACGAACCAGTTGGACTCCACGTACGCGAGGTGCTTGAGCAGCCCGCCGAGCGTCATCGTGCTGGGCGGCAGCGGCGTACGCAGCTGTGCGGCGGTGAGCCCGGCGGTCTTCCGCCGCAGCGTGTCGCGGTGGTAACCCAGGTACGCCCGCAGCGTGGTGGCCTCGTCCGCCCGCAGCGGCGGGTCGACACGGTCGTCGGGCGTCTCGTCGGGCGTCGCGTCGGGCGCGAGCCGGTACGCGCCGTCGTCCAGGGCCGCGCGCACCGCCGCGGCCGTGAGCGCGGGCTCCTCGTGGGTCGTGTCGCGGGCGTGCGGCTCGAGGTCGCCGAGGTCGGCGAACGCGGCGTGCATGCTCCGTACGGCGGCCGGGTCGCGCAGCTCGGCGTCCGCGCGGCCGGTGGCGCGCGCGAGCGTGGCGTCGAGGGCGGGCCGCAGGACGACGTACGCGAGGTCCCAGCCCTCCCGCGCGGCCGCGGTCCGGAACGGGGGCAGGAACCACGGGCCGACGACGCCGTCGAGCACGACGTCGTAGCCGCCCCGGGCATAGGCCGTCGTCGCCGCGACGACAGCCTCGGCCACGACCTCGTTCTGACGCTGCGACCCCGAGAGGTAGGGCGGCACGAACCCGGTGGTGATCGACCGGTAGAACGTGTCGGTGGTGAGGGTCACGGCGGGGCGGTCCGTCGCGGCGCCGAGCAGCGCGGCCACGGTCGTCTTCCCCGCGCCGGGCGGCCCGGTCAGGATGGTCACGGTCACGCCGCGACCCTAGCCGGAGCCCCGGACACGAGCCCCGTCTTCTCGCGCGCCCCGACCGCTCGCACGCCTCCCGCACGACCCCCGCACAAACTGGTCGCCGCTCAGGCGTCCGCGAGCTCGCGGGCACGACGCAGCACGTGGTCCAGCATGTCCGGCGTGAGGCGACCGGTGAACGTGTTCTGCTGCGAGACGTGGAAGCAGCCCAGCACGGTGAGGGTGGGGCCCGCGCCCGGCGCCGCGGTGCCGTCCGCGCTGCGTCCGAGCGTCACCTCGGCGCCGTGGGCGAACCGCGGCCGGGGTCGCGGCACGTCCCAGCCCTGCTCCGCGAGCGTCGTGAGCAGCGCCTGCCAGCCGATGCCGCCGAGCGCCACGGCGACGCGCACGCCGGAGCCCACGAGCTCCAGCTCTCGCGCCAGGTACGGCGCGCAGCGGCGCCGCTCCTCGGGGGTCGGCCTGTTCTCCGGCGGCGCGCAGCGGACGGGGGCGGTGACGCGGATGTCGCGCAGCTCGAGGCCGTCGTCGGCCGCGACCGAGGTGGCCTGGTTGGCGAACCCGGTGCGGTGCATGGCGGCGAACAGGAAGTCGCCGCTGCGGTCGCCGGTGAACATGCGGCCCGTGCGGTTCGCGCCGTGCGCCGCGGGGGCGAGCCCCACGACCACGACGCGGGCGGCGGGGTCGCCGAAGCCCGGGACGGGGCGCCCCCAGTAGTGCTCGTCGCGGAACGCGGCGCGCCGTTCGCGGGCGACCTCCTCACGCCAGGCCACGAGGCGCGGGCAGGCCCGGCACTCCACGAGGTGCGCGTCGAGCGCCGGCAGCGTCGGCGAAGTGCGCGCGGCACTCGGGTAGTCGGGGGAGTCGGGCGGCGGGACGACGGGCACCGGTCCATGGTGGCGCACGACGGCGTGGCCCACGACGGTGCGGGCGACGCCGACGCGCCACGGCCCGCCGTCCCGGGGTCGGGAGGGCGGGCCGTGGGGTGTCGCCGCGGGCGGCGAGGTCGACCGGGTCAGACGGCCGGGTCAGACGCCCGGGTCAGACGGCCGGGTTGAGCCGGCCGCGCGCCGGGCTGGCGGTGGCGGCGGGGACGGTCGCGGTGGCGACGGCCGGCTCCGCGGCGAGGCGGCGCAGCGACCAGCCCATGAGGCCGAAGAGGACGCCGAGGCCCATCACCAGGGCGCTCACGCCGTAGGCCACGACCGACGTGAACAGCGAGGCCCGCAGGAACGAGGCGTTCATCGCGGTGGCGCGCAGCGGGTCGTCCTGCTCGAGCTGGGCGTGGGTCTGGCCGCCCGTGGCCTCGAGCGCGTGCTTGTCGATGACCTGCGCCTGGGCGTACGCCGTGAGCGGGCCGTCCACCGTCGCTCCGCCGAGGAACGCGGCGTCCTCGGAGACGGTGATGTCCTGGGCGGCGAGCTGCGTGCTCACGGTGGCCCACGTGGCGGCTCCGGCACCGATCATCAGGATGCCGGCGATCAGCGCGACGAGGCCGACGATGCGAACCGGTCGCTGGGTGGTGCGGGTGGTGGTCATGGTCCCCTCCGGGTGCCGGGTCGCGTGGTCCGCGGCCGGTCTGGACTGCGCCGGGTCTGGCGCTGTCTCTATGGTATGACCACATCGCCTGACCTGCACCGACGATTCTTGTGAAGTCCTTCACAAAGATTCCCCGGGTGACGGTGCTCCCACGACGATGCTCGGACGACGGCCCGCCCGGGTCGCGCGTGCGCGACGACCGTGGTGGTCTGGACGACGGCCGGACGGCACCGGGCCGGCCGGCGCCGGAGGGGGAGCAGCATGAGCGAGAGCTCGGGCCTGGGTGGCCTGTTCGACAAGGCCAAGGAGAAGATCAAGGACCTCGCCACCGACGAGAACATCGACAAGGCGGCGGCCGAGGTGAAGAAGCGGACGCCGGACAACGTCGACGGCTACGTCGACAAGGCGGCCGCGGAGGCCAAGAAGCGCAACGACGACGGCCCCGCCGCCCGCCCCGGCGTCTGACCGGGGCGTCTGCGCGTGCCCGACGGCGCGTGGCGGGGGGCGGAGGGGGAGAGACGGGGGCGACCGTGGGGGGTTACCGACAGGGGCGGCCCCCAAACACACCCCAAACCACCCCCCCCCCA
>NZ_JBHVSQ010000001.1:400943-403458 GCF_042885055.1 Isoptericola sp. NPDC058082
ACCCCCCTCCCCCCTAGCCCTCCCGTTCCCGCCCCCCCTTCCCCCCCCCCCCCCCACGACCGTGCCCGGCGCCCAGCCCCGGGCGGTCCCGCCCAGGTGCTGCCCGTGCCCGTCCGCAGCGCCCACGACCCGCAAGGAGCAGCACGTGTCCGACGTCGCCTCGCCGATGCCACCGAACCCCGACGACGCCGCGCAGGACAAGATCCAGGACACGGTGACGGTGCAGACGCCGACGACGGGCACGGACCTCTTCGCGGGCCGCAAGGACGTCGTCGTGATGCGCGTCGGCGGCGAGCTGCTGGACCTCTCGCGCGAGCTGGCGCCCGGCACCGTCGTCGAGCCGGTGACGATCGGCTCGCCCGACGGGCTCGCCGTGCTGCGCCACAGCGCCGCGCACGTGCTGGCCCAGGCCGTGCAGCAGGTGAACCCGGACGCGAAGCTCGGCATCGGCCCGCCCGTGACCGACGGGTTCTACTACGACTTCGACGTGGCCACGCCGTTCACCCCCGAGGACCTGAAGGCCCTCGACAAGACGATGGCGCGCATCATCAAGGAGGGCCAGACCTTCCGCCGTCGCGTCGTCACGGAGGACGAGGCGCGCGCCGAGCTGGCCGACGAGCCCTACAAGCTCGAGCTCATCGGCCTCAAGGGCGGCTCGTCGGACGAGGACGGGTCGTCGGTCGAGGTCGGCGGCGGCGAGCTGACGATCTACGACAACGTCCGCGGCGCCGGCCGCGAGAGCGAGACCGTGGTCTGGAAGGACCTGTGCCGCGGCCCGCACCTGCCCAGCACGAGGCTCATCGGCAACGGCGTGCAGCTCATGCGCAACGCGGCCGCGTACTGGCGGGGCAGCGAGAAGAACCCGATGCTGCAGCGCGTCTACGGCACCGCCTGGCCCAGCAAGGACGAGCTCAAGGCGTACCTCGAGCGCCTGGCCGAGGCCGAGCGCCGCGACCACCGCCGCATCGGCTCCGAGATGGACCTGTTCTCGTTCCACGACGAGGTCGGGTCGGGCCTGCCGCTGTTCCACCCCAAGGGCGGCGTGATCAAGCGGGTGATGGAGGACTACGTCCGCCAGCGGCACATCGAGGAGGGCTTCTCCTACGTCGGCACGCCGCACATCACCAAGGAAGAGCTGTTCTACACGTCGGGCCACCTGCCGTACTACGGCGACACGATGTTCCCGCCGCTGGACCTCGAGGACGTCGGCGACCACGGCCGCTACCGCCTCAAGGCGATGAACTGCCCGATGCACAACCTCATCTTCTCGAGCCGGGGCCGCTCCTACCGCGAGCTGCCGATCCGCCTCTTCGAGTTCGGGTCGGTGTACCGGTACGAGAAGTCCGGGGTGGTGCAGGGCCTCACCCGCGTGCGCGGCCTGACCCAGGACGACTCCCACTCGTACGTCACCCCGGAGCAGGCGCCGGCCGAGGTCAAGCACCTGCTGGACTTCATGCTCTCGGTGCTGCGCGACTTCGGTCTCGACGACTTCTACCTGGAGCTGTCCACGCGCGACGACAAGAAGAAGGACAAGTTCGTCGGCACCGACGAGGACTGGGCCAAGGCCACCGCGGTGCTGGAGGAGGTCGCGGTCGCCTCGGGCCTCGAGCTGGTCGCCGACCCGGGCGGCGCCGCCTTCTACGGGCCCAAGATCTCCGTCCAGGCCAAGGACGCGATCGGCCGCACCTGGCAGATGGGCACGGTGCAGTACGACTTCAACCAGCCCAAGGGCTTCGGCCTCGAGTACACCGCGGCGGACGGCACCAAGCAGCAGCCGGTGATGATCCACTCCGCCAAGTTCGGCTCGATCGAGCGGTTCATGGGGGTGCTCATCGAGCACTACGCGGGCGCGTTCCCGGCGTGGCTCGCCCCCGTGCAGGTGCTCGGCGTTCCCGTCGCCGAGGCGTTCGACGACTACCTCAAGGACGTCGTCGCCCAGCTCACGGCGCGCGGGATCCGCGCGGAGGTCGACCTGTCCGACGACCGCTTTGGCAAGAAGATCCGCAACGCGTCCAAGGAGAAGGTGCCCTTCGTGCTCATCGCGGGGGGCGAGGACGTCGAGGCCGGGGCCGTGTCGTTCCGGTTCCGCGACGGCACCCAGGAGAACGGTGTGCCCGTCGCCGACGCGATCGAGCGCATCGTCGCGGCGGTGCGCGACCGCGCCCAGGTCTGAGCGGGGGGCGCATGACCGGCCACCACGAGGAGCACGGCGAGGAACCCGGCTCGACGACCGTCCCGGCGGCCGGCTTCGGCCCGCCCGAGGACGGGTTGCAGCGCCTGTGGACCCCGCACCGCATGGTCTACATCGGCGGTCAGGACAAGCCTGCCGACGGCTCGGTGGCGCAGTGCCCGTTCTGCCGGATCCCGGCGGGGGGGGAGGGGGGGGGAGGGGGTTTCCCCGATCTTGTGTGTTGCGTCCTTCCTCCCTTTCTTTTGCCGAGACGGTGTCCCCTTGGGCCCCCGCCACCGCGCTCGCCGCCCCGGCGGGGCTCGCGGACGAGGACGGCTACGACCT
>NZ_JBHVSQ010000001.1:403468-469470 GCF_042885055.1 Isoptericola sp. NPDC058082
GGGCTGCTTTGGGACCTAGGACAGGGGGGTTTACGTGGGCGGTGAGGAAAACCGTATCGGGGTTTTGGGGAGAGGGTTCTTTTTCTCCGGGCCTTGGGGGGGCAACGCTGATTCCTTCCTTTTCTCCCCCCGCGGGGCGGAGTGCTACGCGGTGCTGAACCTGTACCCGTACAACTCGGGGCACCTCATGGTGCTGCCCTACCGGCACGTGTCCGGATATGTCGACCTCACGGCGTCCGAGACCGCCGAGCTGGCCACGATGACCCAGACGGCGATCCGCACCCTCGGCGCGGTCTACGGACCGGCCGGCTACAACATCGGGATGAACCAGGGCGAGGTCGCGGGCGCCGGCATCGCGGCGCACCTGCACCAGCACGTGGTGCCGCGCTGGCTCGGCGACGCGAACTTCCTGCCCGTCGTCGGGCAGACCAAGGCGCTGCCGGAGCTGCTGGCCGACACACGGGCCCGGCTCGCCGCGGCCTGGCCCGGCGCGGGCACCGCCACCGAGCCCGACGGGGCGCGCTGATGCTCGGCGGCCTGCGGGCGACGATGCAGCGGCTGTTCACCCCGCCCGCGCGGCTGCTCCTGAGGCTCGGGGTGTCGCCGGACGCCGTGACGATCGCGGGCACGGTGGTCGTCGTCGTCCTCGCCCTCACGCTGCTGCCCACCGGGCACGTCCTGCTCGGCGGCGTCCTCATCGGCCTGTTCGCCCTCGCGGACTCGATGGACGGGGTCATGGCGCGCCTGTCGGGCCGCACCGGGCCGTGGGGCGCGTTCCTCGACTCGACCCTCGACCGGATCTCCGACGGCGCCGTGTTCGCGGGCATCACGCTGTGGTTCGTGCTCCACCCGGACCTGCCGCACGCCACGTGGGGGATCGTCGCCTCGCTCGCGTGCCTCGTGCTCGGCTCGGTCGTGCCGTACGCCCGCGCCCGCGCCGAGAGCGTCGGCGCCACCGCCGCCGTCGGGATCGCCGAGCGCACCGACCGGCTCGTGGTCGCCCTTGCGGCCGTCGCGTTCACGCAGGTGGGGCTGCCGGTCCTCGTGACCGAGATCGCGCTGACGCTGCTCGCCTTCGCCAGCCTCGTCACCGTGGTGCAGCGGGTGGCGACCGTGCGGCGTCAGCTCGCCCCGGCGGGGCCCGTCCCGCACGCACCCACCGACCGTCCCGACCCGGAGGCCTGATGCGGATCGACGTCGCCCGCCTGTACACGTTCGCCTGGCGCCACGCGCCGAAGATCCCGGAGCCGGTGCTGCGCGCGGCGTTCACCGCCGTCGCCGACCTCACGTGGCTGCGCCGCACCGAGGGGGTGCGGCGGCTCGAGGCGAACTACGCGCGCGTGCGGCCCGACCTCGACGGGCCCGAGCTGCGCCGCCTCACCCGGGCCGGCATGCGCTCGTACATGCGGTACTTCCGCGAGGCGTTCACCCTGCAGGGGGCCACCGCCGAGCAGATCACCGCCCGCGTGCGCGTGGACGGCTACGAGAACCTCGCCGGACCGGTCGCCGACGGGCAGGGCGTCTCGCTCGCGCTGGCCCACCTGGGCAACTGGGACCTCGCCGGCGCGTACGCGACGCCGCACATCGCCCCCGTGCTCACCGTGGCAGAACGGCTCAAGCCCGAGGAGCTGTTCGTCGAGTTCGTCGAGTTCCGCCGCTCGATCGGCATCGACGTGCTGCCGCTCGGCGACCACGACGTCTTCCGCAACCTCGTCCGCGGGGCCGTGAAGGGCGGGTGCATCGTGCCGCTGCTCGCCGACCGAGACCTCACGTCGTCGGGCGTCGAGGTGGACCTCTGCGGGCACCGCGCCCGCGTCGCCGCGGGGCCGGCCGCGCTGGCGCTCGCGGCCAAGGTCCCGCTCGTGCCGGTGGGGATCACCTACGAGCGGCTCACCGGCGAGCGCCGGCGGGCCGCCGGCACGGCCTGGGGCATCGTGATCCGGTTCTACCCGCCCGTCCCGGTCCCCGACGACTCCGGGCTGCACCGCAAGGAGCGCGTGGCACGCATGACGCAGGGCTGGGTGGACGCGGTCGCCGTCACCCTCCAGGAGTCCACGCAGGACTGGCACATGCTGCAGCGCGTCTTCGTCGACGACCTCGACGCCGAGCGGTACGCGCGCACCAGGGCCGAGGCGGGCGAGGCATGAGCGCCGTCCCCGGCGGCGCCACCGTCGCCGCCCCGGAGCGCCCGCTGCGCGTCGGGATCGTGTGCCCGTACTCGTTCGACGCGCCGGGCGGGGTGCAGTTCCACGTGCGCGACCTCGCGCAGGCGCTGCAGCGTGCCGGGCACGAGGTGTCCGTGCTCGCCCCGGCGGACGACGACACGCCCGTCCCGGAGGTCGTCACCGCGGCCGGCCGGGCGATCCCCGTGCGCTACAACGGCTCGGTCGCCCGACTGACGTTCGGCCCGCGGGCCGCCGCCCGGGTCCGACGGTGGGTCGAGGCGGGCCGGTTCGACGTCGTGCACGTGCACGAGCCGATGGTGCCCAGCCTGTCCATGCTCGCGCTGTGGCAGGCCGACGGGCCCGTCGTGGCCACGTTCCACACGTCGCAGGCGCGCTCGCGGGCGCTGCAGGTCGCGTACCCCCTGCTGCGGCAGTCGCTGGAGAAGATCGCGGCGCGGATCGCCGTCTCCGAGGACGCGCGCCGCACCCTCGTCGACCACATGGGCGGCGACGCCGTCGTCATCCCGAACGGCGTCTACGTCGACACCTTCGCCGCGGCCGTGCCGGACTACCGGTGGCACGGCACCCCCGAGGCGCCGACGATCGCGTTCCTCGGCCGGCTGGACGAGCCGCGCAAGGGCCTCCAGGTGCTCGCCGCGGCCGCCCCGCAGGTGCTCGAGCGCATCCCCGGGGCACGCTTCCTCGTCGCGGGCAAGGGCGACGACGGCCGGGACGACGCCCTCGAGGCGCTCGGCCCGCACGCCGGCTCGTTCGAGTTCCTGGGGGGCGTGAGCGACGAGGACAAGGCGTCGCTGCTCGCGTCGGCGGACCTGTACGTCGCGCCGCAGACGGGCGGCGAGAGCTTCGGCATCGTGCTCGTCGAGGCGATGAGCGCCGGCGCCGGCGTCGTGGCCAGCGACCTGGGGGCGTTCCGCCGGGTGCTCGACGAGGGCGCCGCGGGGCGGCTGTTCCGCACCGGCGAGCCCGACGACCTGGCCCGGACGGTCCTCGAGGCCCTGGGCGACGCCGCCGGCACCCAGGAACGGCGGGACCGGGCCGCGGCGTTCGTGCGCCGGTTCGACTGGTCCGCGGTGACCCAGCAGGTGCTCGCGGTCTACGAGATGGCCGTCGCCGCGGGGGAGGCGCTGGGCTCCCCGGTGGCCCCGTCGCGGACGGAGAGCGCCGTCGGCTGGCTGCGCACCCGGCGCGCCGCAGGAGGTGAGGGAGCATGACCTGGTCCGAGCTCGCGCTCGTCGTCCTCGTCGTCGCGGCGGTCGCGGTCTGGCTCGCCTGGATCTCGGCGTCGCGCCTCGATCGGCAGCACCGCAAGGTGGTCGCGTCACGCATCGCCCTGCAGGCCCAGCTCGCGCGCCGCGCGGGGGCCGCCGTGGACCTGGCCTCCTCGGGGCTGCTCGACCCGGCGGGGGCCGTGCTCGTCGCCGACGCCGCGTTCGCCGCCCTGGAGGACGCGGGCCCGGCGCCGACGCCCGGCGCGGAGCTCGCGCTGGACGGGCTCGGCCTCGACCGCGAGCGGGCCGAGAGCGAGCTCTCCGCGACGCTGCGCTCCGCGCTCGGCGACGACGAGGCGCTGGCGGAGCTGCGTGGGGCGCCCGGCGGCGACGAGCTCGTCGGGCAGCTCGCGGCCGCCTGGTACCGCGCCCAGCTGGCCCGGCGGTTCCACAACGAGGCCGTGGCCCAGGCGCGGCGCGTGCGGCGCACCTGGTACGTGCGCCTGCTGCGGCTGTCGGGGCACGCGGCGCTGCCGCGCACGGTCGAGCTGGACGACCAGATGCCGGAGGGGCTCTCCGCAGCCTGACGCGCGGAACTAGGATGGAAGGCGCGTGACAGCGGTCACGCGTCCTACTGCGACACGAGCGAGGTTGCGTTGAGCGAGACCATCGGCAGCGACGGCCGGATCCCCGCGGGAGAGGTGGGCACCGCCCGCGTCAAGCGCGGCATGGCCGAGATGCTCAAGGGCGGCGTCATCATGGACGTCGTCACGCCCGAGCAGGCGAAGATCGCCGAGGACGCCGGCGCCGTGGCCGTCATGGCCCTCGAGCGGGTGCCCGCCGACATCCGTTCCCAGGGCGGCGTCGCCCGCATGAGCGACCCCGACATGATCGACGGCATCATCGACGCCGTCTCGATCCCCGTGATGGCGAAGGCGCGCATCGGGCACTTCGTCGAGGCGCAGGTGCTGCAGTCCCTGGGCGTCGACTACATCGACGAGTCGGAGGTGCTCACCCCCGCCGACTACGCCAACCACATCGACAAGTGGCAGTTCACCGTGCCGTTCGTGTGCGGTGCCACCAACCTCGGCGAGGCGCTGCGCCGCATCACCGAGGGCGCGGCGATGATCCGCTCCAAGGGCGAGGCCGGCACGGGCGACGTCTCCAACGCGACGACGCACATGCGCCAGATCCGCGCGCAGATCCGCCGCCTGACCTCGCTGCCCGAGGACGAGCTGTTCGTCGCGGCCAAGGAGCTGCAGGCGCCGTACGAGCTCGTGGCCGAGGTCGCGCGCGCCGGGAAGCTCCCGGTCGTGCTGTTCACCGCGGGCGGCATCGCCACCCCGGCGGACGCCGCGATGATGATGCAGCTCGGCGCCGAGGGCGTGTTCGTCGGTTCCGGCATCTTCAAGTCGGGCGACCCCGTCGCGCGGGCGAAGGCGATCGTGCAGGCCACCACGTTCCACGACGACCCGGACGTCCTCGCGAAGGTCTCCCGCGGCCTGGGCGAGGCGATGGTCGGCATCAACGTCGACGAGATCCCCGAGCCGCACCGGCTCGCCGAGCGCGGCTGGTAGGTCCAGCGAGGCGTGCTGCTGCCCGAACCGTCCGTGCCGGGTGCGGACCTGCCTGTCCGGGCGGTCCTGCCCGCCACGGTCGAGGCGGTGCGGTCGCGCGGCACCGCGGTGCTGGTCGCGCCGCCAGGGTCGGGGAAGACGTCGCTGCTGCCGCTGGCGCTGGGCGACGCGCTCGGCGGCACGATCGTCGTCGCCGAGCCGCGACGGATGGCGACCCGCGCGGCTGCCGCGCGGCTGGCGACGCTGGTCGGCGAGCCGCTCGGGCAGCGGATCGGCTACGCGATGCGCGGGGAACGCAGCGGGGGCCGAGGTGTCCGCGTCGAGGTGGTGACCACCGGGCTCCTCGTCCGGCGCCTGCAGCAGGACCCGGAGCTCCCCGGGGTCGCCGCGATCGTGATCGACGAGTGTCACGAGCGGCACCTGGACGCCGATCTGCTGCTCGCGCTCTGCGTCGACGTCCGCGCGAACCTTCGGGACGACCTGGCGATCGTCGCGACGTCGGCCACCGCGGACACGGTCCGGCTGAGCCGCGCGCTGGGCCCCGACGTCCCGGCGCCCGTGATCACCGCGTCCGCGGCGCAGTTCGACGTGGCGACCGAGTGGGTCCCACCACCGGTCCCCGCGCCGCTGCTGCCCGGTGGGCGGGTCGACCCGCGCCTGCTGGACCACGTCGCGACCGTCGTCCGGCGCGCGCTGACCGAGAACGACGGCGACGTCCTCGTCTTCGTCCCGGGCGAGGGCGAGATCGCCGCGATGACCCGCCGGCTGGCCGGCCAGAACGTCCTGCCGTTGTTCGGCCGCCAGTCCCGGGCCGAGCAGGACCGCGCGCTGGCTCCGTCCGCCACGCGCCGGATCGTGGTCACGACGTCGGTCGCGGAGAGCTCGCTCACCGTGCCCGGAGTCAGGGTCGTGGTCGACGCGGGCCTGGCCCGGGAGCCGCGGACCGACCAGTCCCGTGGCCTCGGTGCGCTGGTCACGTGCCGGGTCTCGAGGTCGTCGGCCGACCAACGAGCGGGTCGCGCCGGGCGCGAGGCGCCCGGCCGCGTCTACCGGTGCTGGTCCGCCACCGACCACGCCCGGCTCGACGATCATGCGGCGCCGGAGATCGCGACCGCCGACCTGGCGTCCTTCGCGCTCGACCTCGCGGCGTGGGGTGCGCCCGGCGGCGCTGGCCTGACCCTGCTCGAGGCGCCGCCGGTGGCGGCGATGTCCGCGGCCACCGAGCTGCTGCGCCGCGTCGAGGCCGTGGACGACGCAGGACGGATCACCGAGCGCGGCCGGCGGATGGCGGCGATCGGGGCGCATCCCCGGCTGGCCCGGGCGTTGCTGGACGGGGCGCCGCGGGTCGGCGCCGACCGGGCGCGCGAGGTCGTCGCCATGCTCTCGGACGACTCCGGCCGCGGCTCCGGCGACGACCTGCCGGCGCGCTGGCGAGCCCTGCGCCGTGGTGAGGACCGCGCGGCCACGGCCCGCTGGCGCGAAGAGACGAAGCGCCTCGGCCGGGGCGCGACGACGGGCGACCCCCCAGGTGGGCGGGCTGGTCGGGAGACCCGCGAGGTACCGGACGACCTCGCCGCGGGGATCGTGGTGGGGCTGGCGTACCCCGACCGCATCGCCCGGGCCCGCGGGACGGACTCGACGACCTACCAGATGTCCGGTGGCACGGGAGCTGCCCTGGACCCGCAGTCGCCGTGGCGGACCACGACCTGGCTGGCGATCGCGGTCGCCGACCGGGCGCCCGGTCGCGCCGACGCCAGGATCCGTTCCGCGGCACCGATCGACGAGCAGACCGCCCGCGACGTCGCCGGCGACCTGGTCACGACCACCGACCGGATCCGGTGGGACGACGGCCGAGTCGTGACGCGACGCGTCGAGGCGCTCGGCGCGATCGTGCTGAACGACGTCCCGCTGGCGAACCCCGACCCGCTGCTCGTGCAGGCGGCCGTCCGTGACGGCATCCGGTGCAGCGGCCTGTCCGTGCTGCGCTGGTCGGAGGCGGCGCTCGCTCTGCGCGAGCGGCTCGCGTTCTGCCACGCCCACCTCGGCGCCCCGTGGCCCGCGGTCGACGACGAAGCGCTGCTGGGCGGGCTCGACGGCTGGCTGGGCGCCGAGCTCGCCTCGGTGCGAGGCGCGCGCGATCTGGCCCGCATCGACGTGGCCTCGGCGCTCCGGCGGCTGCTGCCCTGGCCCGCCGCAGGCCGGTTCGGCGAGCTCGCACCGGAGCGGCTCCAGGTCCCGTCGGGCACGCAGGTCCGGCTCGCGTACGACGGTGTCGAGCCACCGGTCCTCGCGGTGAAGCTGCAGGAGGTGTTCGGCTGGGCCGCTGCTCCGGCGGTCGCGGACGGTCGTGTCCCGGTCGTGCTGCACCTGCTGTCGCCCGCACGACGTCCGGTCGCGATCACCAGCGATCTCGCCTCCTTCTGGAAGCAGGGCTATCCCCGGGTCCGGGCCGACCTGCGAGCCCGCTACCCCCGCCATCCGTGGCCGGAGGATCCCCTCACCGCCCTCCCGACCGCACGGGTCAAGCCTCGCCGGTGAGTCGGGGTGCGACCTGATCACGTCGGTCGCGGTGACCGGCGACAGCGTGCCGGGAGCGGCCGTGCCGGTGGCTGGTTCGTGGGGTGCTCGTGGCTAGCATGGGCCTCATGGATGCACGTTCCCCGTCACTCGTGAACCACGGCATCGACGTCGAGGCCGAGCCGGCGCCCGTGCGCCTGGTGGAGCGGGGCTGGTGACGCCGGCCCTCGGGGACGACTGGGCGGTCGGGCCGGACGGGCTGCGGCAGCGGCGCGCCGCGCGAGTGATCGTGCTGGACGACGCGGACCGGGTGCTGCTGGTGCGCGGGCACGACTCCGACCAGCCGGAGCGCTCGTGGTGGTTCACCGTCGGCGGCGGCATCGACGACGGCGAGAGCGAGGTCGACGCCGCCCTGCGCGAGCTGCGCGAGGAGGCGGGGCTGGCTCTCGCCCCCGGCGACCTCGTGGGCCCGGTGCTGACCCGCGACGCGTTCTTCCACTTCTTCGCGGAGACGTGCCGCCAGCAGGAGGTCTTCTTCCTGGCACGCGTGGACGGCGGCCACCGGCCCACCGACGACGGGTGGACGGCGGAGGAGCGGGACGTGCTCGACGAGATGCGCTGGCTGACCACGGCCGAGCTGCGCGCCGAGACGCGCGAGATCTTCCCGACCACCTTGCCGGACGTCGTCGACGCCCTGGCCCGCGGGTGGGACGGCACCGTGCGCCACCTCGGGGTCCAGCACGACGACGAGCCGTCCGACCCGGAGGAGCTCGGCACCCCCGCGCCGTGACCACCGGACGCACGACGCGCGCCCCGGGCATCCGTTGGTTACCGTCGATGTGAGGCGCGTCACGCACGACGGGTGCGGTCGCGCGTGACCGGCACCGACGGGGGGCGTCGACGTGAACCGACTGACGAAGGCTGCGATCGCCGTGGGAGGTGCCGCGGTCCTGCTGGTCGGCGGCGCCCAGACGATCGCGTACTGGACCGCCGAGGGCACCTCCACGGGCACCGACGTGTCCGCGGGCACCCTCACGATGACCGACGGCGCCTGCGGGGAGTGGACCCTCGACGGGGGCGGGGCGGTGACGGACGGCATCGTGCCGGGTGACACCGTGACCACCACCTGCGCACTGACCGTCGGCGGCACCGGCGACCACCTCGCGCTGGGCGAGATCACCGTCTCGTCGCCGACGTGGGGCGAGGACAACGCCCTGACGGCGGCGCTCGACCTCAGCCTGACCGAGGCGACCCTGGGTGGTGAGACGCTGACCCTCCCGCTGACGGACCCCGTCCCGGTCGGGGCGTCGGACGAGCTCGTGGTCAACCTCGAGGCGGCGTTCGACACGGCGGCCGGGAACGACACGCAGGCGCTGACCGCCGCGCTCGAGGACGTCACGGTCCAGGTCACGCAGGCGCACGTCGTCCCGACGCCCTGAGCGCCGTGGCGCCGGCACGCCCGCGCCCGGGCACCGTGCGGCGCGCGCTCGGGCGCGTGCTCGCCGGTGTCGTGCTGCTGGTCGCCGGTGGGGCGTTGCTGCTCGTGGTCGTCGTCCCCCGCCTCGGGGGCGCGACGCCGTACGGCGTGGCGACCGGGTCGATGCGGCCCGCTCTCGACGTCGGCACGCTCGTGGTGGCGCGTCCCGCCGACGTCGAGAGCATCACCACCGGACAGGTGGTCACCTACCAGCTGCGCTCCGGTGACCCGACGGTCGTGACCCATCGCGTCGTCGGGCTGGGCACGACGGCCGGCGGTGAACGTACCCTGCTCACGCAGGGGGACGCGAACGACGTCGCCGACGCGCAGCCAGTACGTGACGTGCAGGTGCGGGGCGTGCTCTGGTACGCCGTGCCGCAGCTCGGCCGCGTCATGGGCGTGGGATCGCCGCAGCAGCGGCAGGTGATCACGACCGCCGCGGCCGTCGGCCTGCTCGGGTACGCCGGATGGCTCGTCGCAGGGGAGGCCCGGGAGCGGCGCTCCCGGAGGGGCGAGGGGCCGTCGCCGGGCCTGGAGACCTGGTGGCCGGAGCAGGTGTCGCCGCCCGGCGCGTCACGTGCCGTCGAGCCCTCCGCGGAGCCTTCCTCGGGGGAGCCTCTCTCGGGCCGGGAGCCGGTGCGGTGAGCGGAGCCCGCGAGGTCCCGTCCCCGCCTCGACCTCGTCGCCGCGGGTGGGCGGCGACTCCCGCGCGCCCGCTGGCGGCCGTCCTGGCCTCGGGCGCGTTCCTCCTCCCGGTCGCCCCGGCCGCGGCCGGCGTCGTCCCCGTCGCGGGAGGGGGAACGGGAGGAAACGCGGGAGGGGACCCCGACGGAGGCGTCGCGCTCAGCGTGGACGGCCGCGAGTGGTCGGACGACCTGAAGGTGCCGCTGTTCGAGGCCTCGCCGTGGGTGCCGGGGGAGACGCGGCGCTCGGTGCTGCTGGTGCGCAACGACGGTCGCGGCACGGCCGACGGTCAGGTGGCCGTGGCCCTGGGGGCGGGGACGGGCGACGGGGCCGGGGCGCTCGCCGACGCCCTGCGCGTCCGGGTGCGCCCCGCGGGCGACCCGTGGACCGCCACCGGGCGGCCGGTGCCCGTGCGGCTCACGGAGTCCGAGGTGCTCCCGGTGTCGCTCGAGGTGACCCTCGCTGCGTCGGCGGGCGACGACACCCAGGGCGCGACCGTGCCTCTCGACGTCGTGGTGACCCTCGTGGGCGACGCGCCGACGGGCGACCGCCCACGCGACGAGCCGGCGCCGGACGACGACGCGCGTGCCGCCGCCCTCCCGCGCACCGGCGGGTCCCCGGCGCTGCCGCTGCTGGCCGCGGCCGGCGCGGTCCTGCTGGGCGCGCTGCTGCGGTGGGCGGCCGCGGCGAGGGAGGGGCGTCGTGGTTGAACGGTTCGGCCGGCGCCCGGCGGGGATGCGCCGGGTCGCGGTCCTGGCGGTGGTGGCGCTCGTCGGCGTGCTCGCGGGCGGCGGGGTCGCGTGGGCCTGGTGGCAGGGGGAGGCCACGGCGACGGCCCCGACGTCAGCCCTCCGGGCCGGCGCCGTCGACGTCCAGGTCGTCGGGCTCGGCAACGAGCTCGTCGGTCGTGGCGGCAGCGTCACGGCGACCGCGCTGGGGCTCACCGGGGCCGTGCCGGGGTCCGGCGACTCCGAGATCATCACGGTGCGCAACGGCGGCTCGCGGCCGACGACGGTGACCGCCACGCCGACGCGGACCGGGACCCTGGGCACGTCGTTCACCACCAGCGCGTCGTTCGGCGCCGCCGACACCGGGACGGGGTGCGGCACGGGCAACGGCACCTCCACGACCATCCCCGCGGGAGGGACGGCCGCGCTGTGCGTGACCGTCGCGCTCTCCGCGTCGGCGCCGTCGTCGGTGCAGGGGCAGGCAGGCGGGGTGTCCGTCGCGCTCGCGGCCTCGCTCGGGGGCACGGCGTGGACCGACACAGGCACGGTCGTCAGCGGCGCCGTGAGCGCGGCGACCGTCCCCGCTCCCACCCTCTCGTGCGGCGCGCTCGGTCTGGTGTCCGTCACGTTCAACTGGACGGCGGTCGCCAACGCGACCCGGTACCAGTTCACCTTCGGCCCTGCCGCCACGCCGACCACCGTGCAGGTCCCCGCCGGCACCACCGCCTACCAGGTGACCGGCGTCGCGACGAACGCCACGGCACGGGTGCGCGCCGAGCGGGTCTTCACGGGCAACGTCGTGTGGACGTCCGTGTCGTCGAACACCCGCACCTACAACATCGCCCTCGGCCTGATCGGGACGTGCGCCTGATCGGGACGTGCGCCTGAGCGGCCGTCGGCCGGGCGGTTCCGTGGCCCCTACACTTCCCCGGTGACCACGACGATCGGAGTCCTCGCCCTGCAGGGCGACGTGCGCGAGCACGCCGCGGCGCTCGAGCAGGCGGGGGCGCGCGCGGTGAGCGTGCGGCGCCCGTCCGAGCTGGACGCCGTCGACGGGCTCGTCCTGCCCGGTGGGGAGTCGACGACGATCGACAAGCTGCTGCGGCTCTTCGAGCTCGCCGACCCGCTGCGGCGGCTGATCGGCGAGGGTCTGCCGGTGTTCGGCTCGTGCGCGGGCATGATCCTGCTCGCCGACCGCATCGAGGGCGGTACCGCCGACCAGCGCACGCTGGGCGGGATGGACGTCGTCGTGCGGCGCAACGCGTTCGGCCGCCAGGTGGACTCGTTCGAGGCGGACCTGCAGGTCGAGGGCGTCTCGGACGCACCGGGCGGCCGCCCGGTGCGCACCGCGTTCATCCGCGCGCCGTGGGTCGAGGAGGCGGGGCCGGACGTCGAGGTGCTCGCCCGCATCCCCGACCGCTGGGCGGACGGCTCCGCGGTGGGGCCCGCCGCCGGTAAGATCGTCGCAGCACGTCAGGGACGGCTGCTCGCCACCGCGTTCCACCCGGAGATCACGGGGGACGCGCGGGTGCACGGGCTGTTCGTCCGGATCGTCCAAGCATCGCGAAGGAGTTAGGGAGCGCATGTCAGGTCACTCCAAGTGGGCCACGACCAAGCACAAGAAGGCGGCGATCGACGCCAAGCGCGGCAAGCTTTTCGCGAAGCTGATCAAGAACATCGAGGTCGCCGCGCGCACGGGTGGCGGCGACCCTGCCGGCAACCCCACGCTGTTCGACGCCATCCAGAAGGCCAAGAAGTCGTCCGTCCCGAACGACAACATCGACCGGGCCCTCAAGCGCGGCTCCGGCGAGGGCGCCGACGCCGTCGACTACCAGACGATCATGTACGAGGGCTACGGCGCGAACGGCATCGCCGTCCTCGTCGAGTGCCTCACGGACAACAAGAACCGCGCCGCCTCCGAGGTGCGCCTCGCGTTCTCCCGCAACGGCGGCAACCTGGCCGACCCGGGCTCCGTGTCGTACCTGTTCTCCCGCAAGGGCCTCGTCGTCGTGCCCAAGGCCGACGGCGTCACCGAGGACGACGTGATGCTCGCCGCCCTCGACGCCGGTGCCGAGGACGTGAGCGACGAGGGCGAGGCCTTCGAGGTGCTCTGCGAGGCCACCGACCTCGTCGCGGTCCGCTCCGCCATCCAGGAGGCGGGCCTCGAGTACGACTCCGCCGACTCCATCTGGCACCCGTCCATGGAGGTCGAGGTCGACGTCGAGGGCGCACGCAAGATCCTGCGGCTCATCGACGCCCTCGAGGACAGCGACGACGTGCAGAACGTCTACGCGAACTTCGACGCCTCCGACGAGGTCATGGCGGCCCTCGACGAGGACTGAGCCCCCCTGGGCGGGTCCCTGAGCCGCCGAGGTCGTTCCCGATCCCGCGAGGTAGGACCTGCCTCGGCGTATCTCGGACCCCCTCGGCCCGCCGCGTGAGAGGGTGACGACGTGCGCGTGCTGGGGGTGGATCCGGGGCTGACCCGGTGCGGTGTCGGCGTCGTCGACTCGCTGCCGGGACGGCGGGCGCGGCTCGTCGACGTGGGTGTGGTGGGCAGCGACCCCGCCACGAGCATCGACCTGCGGCTGCTGCACGTCGCCGCCGGGCTGGACGAGTGGCTCGACCGGCACGTGCCCGACGTCGTGGCCGTCGAGCGGGTGTTCGCCCAGCACAACCTGGGCACCGTCATGGGCACGGCCCAGGTGGCGGGTCTGGCGATGGTCGCGGCCGCGCGCCGCGGCATCCCCGTGGCGATGCACACGCCGAGCGAGGTGAAGGCCGCCGTGACGGGCTCCGGCCGCGCGGGCAAGGAGCAGGTGCAGCGCATGATCGCGCGCATCCTCGGGCTCGACGACCTGCCGCGACCCGCCGACGCGGCCGACGCGCTCGCCCTCGCCGTGACCCACCTCTGGCGCCCGGCGGGCGCGCTCCAGGGCGGCGAGCGACACGAGCTCACCCCCGCGCAGCGCGCCTGGGCCGCGGCCGAGCAGTCGGCCCGCAAGGGCAAGCACCGCGGGGCGCCGTCCCGCACCCCGCGCTGACGGGCTGCCGCTCCCGGTCGATGCTCGTTCCGCTCGTGTCGCGGCCGACGGCGTCGGCGCCCGTTGTTACAGTGACGCCTCGTACGGGTGTTCGACACCAGACCGGCTCGACGGAAGGACCACGGTGATCGCCTCCCTGACCGGCACGGTCACGCACGTGACGCTGGAGCGGGCCGTGCTCGACGTCGGCGGGGTCGGGTACCTCGTGCACGCCACCCCGGGAACCCTGGCCGGCCTCCGGGTGGGGGAGCGGGCGCAGCTGCACACCACGCTCGTCGTCCGCGAGGACTCGATGACCGTTTTCGGCTTCGCCGAGGCGGACGAGCGCGAGGTGTTCGAGACGGCGCAGTCGGTCTCGGGCGTCGGCCCGCGCATCGCGCTCGCCATGCTCGCCGTGCTGACCCCCGACGCGCTGCGGCGCGCCGTCGCGTCCGAGGACCTCGCGGCGCTGCGGCGCATCCCCGGCGTCGGCCCCAAGAGCGCCCAGCGCCTCGTGCTCGAGCTGTCCGGCAAGCTGGGCGCACCGACCTCTGCCGCCACCGGCGCCGCCGTCCCCGATGCGCCGCCGGTCGCGGTGGGAGACCCGGCGCGCGACCAGGTGGTCGAGGCGCTCGTGGGCCTGGGCTGGGCCGCCAAGGTCGCCCAGGACACCGTCGACCGCGTCCTCGCGGACGCCGGTGACGGGGCAGCCGACGGCCCGGTCGACGTCGCCGCCACGCTGCGGGCGGCGCTGCGCTCCCTGGGCGGCCGGCGTGGCTGAGCCGCTGGAGCCGGAGTACGGCGGCGAGCGGCTCGTCACCTCCTCGGCCGACGACGTCGAGCGCGCGGCCGAGGCGGCGCTGCGGCCCAAGAAGCTGGACGAGTTCGTCGGGCAGCGGGTGGTCCGTGACCAGCTCTCCCTGGTGCTCCAGGCGGCGCTCGCGCGGGACGCGTCTCCCGACCACGTGCTGCTGTCGGGGCCTCCCGGGCTCGGCAAGACGACGCTGGCGATGATCATCGCCGCGGAGCTCGGCACGTCGCTGCGGGTCACGAGCGGCCCGGCGATCCAGCACGCGGGCGACCTGGCGGCGGTGCTCTCCTCGCTCGAGGAGGGCGAGGTCCTCTTCATCGACGAGATCCACCGGCTGGCCCGTCCGGCGGAGGAGCTGCTGTACGTCGCGATGGAGGACTTCCGCGTCGACGTCGTCGTCGGCAAGGGGGCGGGGGCGAGCGCGATCCCGCTGGCGCTGCCTCCGTTCACCGTCGTCGGCGCGACGACGCGGTCCGGCCTGCTGCCGGCCCCGTTGCGGGACCGTTTCGGGTTCACGGGGCACCTCGACTTCTACGACGCCGCCGAGCTGGAGCGCGTCATCATCCGGTCCGCCGGGCTGCTGGGCGTGGACATCCAGCACGCGGCCGCGCACGAGATCGCCGGCCGCTCGCGCGGCACGCCCCGCATCGCGAACCGGCTGCTGCGCCGCGTGCGCGACTGGGCGCAGGTGCGCGGGGACGGCAGCCTCGACCTGCGGGCGGCCCGGGCCGCGCTGGAGGTCTACGAGGTCGACCCGATCGGCCTGGACCGCCTGGACCGCGCCGTCCTCGACGCCGTCTGCCGCCGGTTCGGCGGCGGGCCCGTGGGCCTGGGCACCCTCGCGATGACCGTGGGGGAGGAGCCGGACACCGTGGAGACGGTCGCGGAGCCCTACCTCGTCCGCGAGGGGCTCCTGGGCCGTACGCCGCGCGGCCGGGTCGCGACGCAGGCCGCCTGGGAGCACCTCGGGCTCGAGCCGCCGCCCGGGGCGTGGGGAGCCCCGCTCGGGGGGACGCTGTTCGACGGGTCCGGCGCCGCCGACGGGGACGCCGGGACGCCCCAGTAGACTGGGAGAGCCCCCTGCCGCCGACGGCCCGGGGCCGGAACTCGACGGGTGCCGTGCTCGTTGGGGGCCGTGTGCGCAGGATCCTGCGCCGGCGCGCCGACCGGTGCGCCCCGACGCCCGGCAGTCGGTCGACGACCGTCGGGCAGCGACAGACAAGGACGCTCCGTGGAACTCATCATCCTCTTCGTGGTCCTCGCCGGCCTCATGTTCTTCATGAGCCAGCGGACGCGCAAGCAGCAGAAGCAGCAGGCCGAGTTCCGGTCGCAGCTCGCGCCGGGCCAGGAGGTCATGACCGGTTCGGGACTGTTCGGCACGGTCGTGGAGATCGACGAGGCGGCCGACACGGTCACCATCGAGACGGTCCCCGGCGGCGCGCAGACCCGCTGGCTGCGCGCGGCCATCGCCAAGCGCGTCGACACGCCGGTCGAGGAGCCCGTGGACGAGGCCGACGAGACCGAGGTCACAACCGACTCCTCCGCGACCGGTACGATCACCTCCGGCGACGGTCACATCGACGTCCCCGACGACCTGTCGAGCCTGGACACCGCGCAGCGGGAGTACCGGGAGCAGCAGCGTCGCGACGAGGGCGAGACCGGCACCACGAAGTGACAGCACCAGCGACATGGGACGGCGGGCGCTCGCGCCCGTCGGCCTGACGACGCGCCGGTCGGGGTGATCCCGGCCGGCGCCATCACGCGTCGGCCCCGCGGCGGCGCGCAGACGGGAAGAGACAGAAGTTGGCGAACTCACGCACGAAGCGGTCGCGTCCGGTACGCACCCTCGTGGTCTTCACGATCCTGACGATCGTCCTGCCGTTCCTCGCCCTCGGCGCCGGCGTCTTCTGGGACGCCAAGTCCGACGCCAACCCGGACGGCGCGAGCTGGGCCCCGGGGCTGGCGCTCGACCTGCAGGGCGGCACGCAGCTGATCCTGAAGGCGGACACCACCGACGGGTCGCAGGTCACGTCGGAGACGATCGACGAGTCGATCAACGTCATCCGCCAGCGCATCGACTCCTCGGGCGTCTCCGAGGCGGAGATCACCGCCCAGGGACAGAACAACATCGTCGTGGGCATCCCCGGCGAGGTGTCGCAGGAGACCATCGACCTCATCTCGCAGCCGGCGCAGATGCGCTTCCGCCCCGTCCTGACGTACGCCGCGGGCACGCCGACCCCCGAGCCGTCCGCGTCCCCCAGCGCCGACGCCGGTGACGCGGCCGACGGCGCCACCGACGAGAGCGCCACCGACGAGAACGCGGCGGACGAGGACGCTTCCGGGGACAGCCCGAGCGGCAAGGGCGCGGGCGCGCCGCTGTCCGTCCCGGCGGACGTCGACCCGTCGGCCACGCCGACCGCCACCGCGACCTCCGGCGACGACGCCGACCCGTCCCCGACGGCGACCGACGGGACCGAGGCGGGCGAGGACGCCGCCGCGGCGTCCGACCCGAGCGACCTGGCGCAGATCACGCCGGAGATCCAGAAGCAGTTCGAGGAGCTCGACTGCACCGACCCCGCGAACCTCAAGGGTGGCGGCGGGGACGACCCGGACAAGCCGCTGGTGACCTGCGGCGAGCAGGACGGGATGAAGTACATCCTCGGCCCGATGGAGGTCGACGGCGTGCACATCGCGTCGGCGAGCTCCGGCCTGGTCCCGGGCGCGAACGGCACCACCACCAACGAGTGGGGCGTCTTCCTCAACTTCGACTCCGTGGGGACCGACGAGTTCCGCGAGACCACGACCCGCCTGCAGGGCCTCGAGGCGCCGCGCAACCAGTTCGCCATCGTCCTCGACGGGCTCGTCGTCTCGGCGCCGTCCCTGTCCCCGGGCACGATCATCTCGAACGGCCAGGCGACCATCTCCGGCTCGTTCACCCGGGACACCGCCGCGACGCTCGCCAACCAGCTGAGCTTCGGCGCGCTGCCCGTGCAGTACACGGTCGAGAGCCAGGAGGTCATCTCCGCGACCCTCGGCTCCGAGCAGCTGCGCAACGGTCTGATCGCCGGCCTCATCGGTCTCGCGCTGGTCGTCGTGTACTCGCTGCTGCAGTACCGCACGCTCGGCCTGCTGACGGTCGCGTCGCTGGTGGTCGCCGGCGTCATCACGTACGTGTCGATCGCCCTGCTCTCCTGGGGGATGGGCTACCGGCTGTCGCTCGCGGGCGTCGCCGGCCTCATCGTCGCCATCGGCTTCACGGCGGACTCGTTCATCGTGTACTTCGAACGCATCCGTGACGAGCTGCGCGACGGGCGCACGCTGGCCTACGCCGTCGAGCGCGGCTGGGCCCGTGCCCGGCGTACGGTCCTCGCCGCCAAGGCCGTCAACCTGATCTCCGCGATCATCCTGTACTTCCTCGCCGTCGGCGGCGTCCAGGGCTTCGCGTTCACCCTGGGTCTGACGACCATCATCGACGTCGCGGTCGTCTTCTGGTTCACGCACCCGATGATGGAGGTCATCACCAAGGTCCCGTTCTTCCGGGACGGCCACCTCTGGTCCGGCCTGTCGCCCGAGCGGCTGCGCGCGGGCTCCGGCCCGCGGTACGCGGGCGCCGGGCGCGTGCGGATGCCGCAGCCCGCCGTGGCGGGCGCCGCGGCCGCCGCCGAGGTCCCGGACGACGCCGGGGCGTCGAGCGAGCGCGTGACGCCGGAGCCCGTGCACAGCGGCGCGCGTCAGGCGCCCGCGGCCCCCGTGACGGACGCCTCCGGGCGCCGGCTGACGATCGCCGAGCGCCGCGCGGCGGAGCGTCGGGCGGCCGCCGAGGAGGCGGACCCGGGGCCCGGCGCAGGACCGGACGACGGATCGCCCTCGGCGACCGGTGAGAACCCCTCTGGCACGAACGAGGAGAGCCGCTGATGGCCGGCATGAACTTCGCCCAGTGGGGCAACGACCTGTACACGGGCCGTCGGTCCTACCCGATCGTGCAGCGCCGCCGGCGCTGGTTCACGGTGGCGGGCGTCCTCGCGGTCGCGTCGATCGCGGTGATCCTCATCAAGGGCCTCACGCTCGGCATCGACTTCCGCGGCGGCACGGAGTTCACGGTCAACGACGTGACCTCCACCGAGCAGCAGGTGGCGATCGACACCGTGCACGAGGTGCTCCCGAACGAGGAGCCCCGCGTCGCGATCGTCGGCGGCTCGGCGGTGCGTGTCCAGACCGAGGAGGTCACGCCGGAGCAGGAGGCCGCCCTGGTCACGGGGCTCGCCACCGCCTACGGCGTCGACGAGTCCGCCGTGACGACGTCCTTCGTCGGCCCCACCTGGGGCGCCGGCGTCTCGATGCGCGCGCTGTGGGGCACCGTGGTGTTCGTCGTCGCCGCCGCGCTCTTCATGGCCGTGTACTTCCGTGCCTGGCGGATGTCCGTGGCGGCGATCGTCGCGATGCTCGCGGACCTGCTCATCTCCGCCGGCGTCTACGCGGCGATCGGCTGGGAGGTCACGCCGTCGACCATCATCGGCTTCCTGACGATCCTCGGCTTCTCGCTGTACGACAAGATGGTCGTGTTCGACAAGGTCCGCGAGAACACGGCGGACGTGCTCACGCAGACCCGCAGCACGTACGCCGAGCGGGCCAACCTCGCCGTGAACCAGACGCTGGTGCGGTCGATCAACACCTCCGTCGTGGCGCTCCTGCCGGTGGCGAGCATCCTGTTCGTCGGTGCGTTCCTGCTGGGCGCGGGCACCCTGCGCGACCTGTCGCTGTCGCTGTTCGTGGGCATCGCCGTCGGTGCGGCGTCGTCGCTCTTCCTCGCGACGCCGCTCGACGTCTCCCTGCGTGAGCGCGAGCCGAAGATCGCCGCGCACACGAAGGGCGTCCTCGAGGAGCGTGCCGGCCTGGTCGCCGAGGGCGGCCACGACGCCGAGGTCGCGGCGTACACGACCGGGTCCGCGCAGCTGATCCCGGGCCAGCACCAGGGCAACCGTGCCCAGCCGCGCCGCAAGCGCGGCCACTGAGCCGGGGGCGAGCATGGTCGACGAGACGACCGGCCCGACCGGCGGCGCCGTGGACGACATCGTCGTCGACGGGCTGGGAGGGCTCGGCCCGGAGCGGGCGGCGGAGGTCCGGGCGCTGATCCGGGACGTCCCGGACTACCCCCATCCGCCCGTCGTGTTCCGCGACATCACCCCGCTGCTCGCGGACGGCCCGGCGCTGGCGGACGTCGTGGAGGCGTTCGCCCGCCTCGTCGACGCGGACGGCGGCGTGGACGTCGTCGCGGGCATGGAGGCACGGGGCTTCCTCCTGGGCGCCCCGCTCGCCACCCGCCTCGGGGTCGGGTTCCTGCCGCTGCGCAAGGCGGGCAAGCTCCCGCCGCCGGTGGAGAGGGTGGACTACGACCTCGAGTACGGCTCGGCCGCGATCGAGCTGCGCACGGGAACACTCGAGGCGGGTGCGCGTGTTCTGCTGGTCGACGACGTGCTCGCCACCGGCGGCACGGCGTACGCGGCGGCCGAGCTCGTGGAGCGTTCGGGCGGTCAGGTGGTCGCGCTGGCGTTCCTGCTCGAGCTCTCCGGCCTGGGCGGACGCGACAGGCTGACCGGGCGGACGGTCGAGGCTCTGCTGCGCGTGGAGTCGTAGACTTGCCGTCCCGGCCGACGGCGACCCCGCGGTGGTTGCGGAAGGAGGCGCAGATGAGTGACGAGACGAAGGTCGCGCGCGCCGCCGCCGCGCCCCAGGGATCGACCGGGCAGGGCTCGGCGTCGGGCCGCGGCGCGGGCTCCGGGCGCAGCGTGCGCAACCGGCTCGTGCGGCTCGGCGTGCGGGGCGCGCCTCCCACGACCCCCGCGCTGGAGCCCGTCCTGCAGGCCGTGCGCACCAACCACCCGAAGTCCGACCTCTCGGTGCTCGAGCGTGCCTACGCGACGGCCGAGCGATGTCACCGGGGCCAGGAGCGCAAGTCCGGCGACCCGTACATCACGCACCCGGTCGCCGTGGCGACGATCCTCGCCGAGCTCGGCTTCGACGGCGCGACCCTGGCGGCCGCGCTGCTGCACGACACGGTCGAGGACACGGACTACGGGCTCGACGAGCTGACCCGCGAGTACGGCGAGGAGATCGCCATGCTCGTCGACGGCGTCACCAAGCTGGACAAGGTGAAGTACGGCGACGCCGCGCAGGCGGAGACCGTGCGCAAGATGGTCGTCGCGATGGCCAAGGACATCCGCGTGCTGGTCATCAAGCTCGCGGACCGGCTCCACAACGCCCGCACCTGGAAGTACGTCTCCGGCACGTCGGCGCAGCGCAAGGCGCGCGAGACGCTCGAGATCTACGCCCCGCTGGCCCACCGGCTCGGCATGAACACGATCAAGTGGGAGCTGGAGGACCTGTCCTTCCAGACCCTGTACCCCAAGGTGTACGACGAGATCGTGCACCTGGTGGCGGAGCGCGCGCCCGCTCGCGAGGAGTACCTGTCGGTGGTGCGCGAGCAGATCTCCGCCGACCTGCGCAGCGCCAAGATCAAGGCGACGGTCACCGGCCGGCCCAAGCACTACTACTCGATCTACCAGAAGATGATCGTGCGCGGGCACGACTTCGCGGAGATCTACGACCTGGTCGGCACGCGGGTCCTCGTGGACACGGTGCGGGACTGCTACGCGGTGCTCGGCGCGCTCCACGCGCGCTGGAACCCGGTCCCGGGCCGGTTCAAGGACTACATCGCGATGCCGAAGTTCAACATGTACCAGTCGCTGCACACGACGGTCGTGGGACCGGGCGGCAAGCCGGTCGAGATCCAGATCCGCACGCACGACATGCACCGCCGGGCGGAGTACGGCGTCGCCGCGCACTGGAAGTACAAGCAGATGGCGCCGGCGGGCAAGGCGGCGTCGGACGACCCGCGGGCCAACGACATGGCGTGGCTGCGCCAGCTCGTGGACTGGCAGCGCGAGACCGCCGACCCGAGCGAGTTCCTCGACTCGCTGCGCTACGAGATCGGCGGCGCGGAGGTGTACGTCTTCACGCCCAAGGGCGAGGTGATGGCGCTGCCCGCCGGAGCGACGCCGGTCGACTTCGCGTACTCGGTGCACACCGAGGTGGGGCACCGCACCATGGGCGCCCGCGTCAACGGGCGGCTCGTCCCGCTGGACTCGACGCTGCAGAACGGCGACACGGTCGACATCCTCACCTCCAAGGCGGAGTCCGCCGGCCCGTCCCGCGACTGGCTCGCCTTCGTGAAGTCGGCGCGCGCCCGCAACAAGATCCGCCAGTGGTTCACCAAGGAGCGGCGCGAGGAGGCGATCGAGCAGGGCAAGGACGCCATCACCAAGGCGATGCGCAAGCAGAACCTGCCGATCCAGCGCCTGCTCAGCCACGAGGCGCTCGTCGGGCTGGCGAACGACATGCGCTATGCCGACGTCTCCGCGCTGTACGCGGCGGTGGGCGAGGGGCACGCGTCGGCGCCGCACGTCGTCGACCTGCTGGTGAAGTCGTTGGGCGGCGAGGAGGGCACGGAGGAGGACGCCGCGGAGGCCGCGGCCCCCGGTCGCCCGTCGCGCCGGGGCCGCACCGGCGACCCGGGCGTCGTCGTCAAGGGCGTGGACGACATCTGGGTGAAGCTCGCCAAGTGCTGCACCCCGGTGCCCGGCGACTCCATCGTCGGCTTCGTGACCCGCGGCGCGGGCGTCAGCGTCCACCGGGCGGACTGCGCCAACGCCGAGCAGCTGGCCAAGGCCCAGCCCGAGCGCATGGTGGACGTGTCCTGGACCACGGGTGCCAACACGATGTTCCTGGTGCAGATCCAGGTCGAGGCGCTCGACCGGTCGCGGCTGCTCTCCGACGTCACGAAGGTGCTGTCGGACTACCACGTCAACATCCTGTCGGCATCGGTCTCGACGTCGTCGGACCGGATCGCGCTGTCGAAGTTCGTCTTCGAGATGGCGGAGCCCGGACACCTGCAGCAGGTGCTCACCGCGGTCCGCAAGGTGGACGGCGTCTTCGACGTCTACCGCATCACCGGGACGAAGGCCGCCGACGTCCACCAGGAGTCGGCGGGGGTCTGAGCGCATCGAGCCCGGCCTCGGCCGGTCGGCGGCGGCCCGCTGCCTGCGCCCGTGCCACGACGTCGCGACGACCGTCCGGGAGGACCTCCGCATGCCAACCCTGAGCTCGCCCCGCACCCGCCGCTTCGTCACCCGGTTCAACGCCGGCGTGCTCGCCTGGCGCGGCTCGCCCCGCTGGGGCGGACCGCTGCGCCGTGCCCTCACGATCGTCCGGTACACCGGGCGCCGGTCGGGGCGCCACGTCACGATCCCCGTCGGGTTCCGCCGCCGGGGGGACGAGGTCGTCATCGGCGTGGGCGTGCCGGACGCCAAGAGCTGGTGGCGCAACTTCCTGGGCGAGGGCGCCCCGCTGACGGTCGAGCTCGACGGCGCCGAGCGCCGGGGGCACGCCGTCGCGCACCGGGACGACGCCGGGAGGGTGACCGTCCGGGTGCGGCTCGAGGGCGCGCGGCCCCGGCGAGCGGAGGTGCCCGGCCCCCTCCCGGAGTAGGTTCGCCAGCATGACGCTGCCGCTCGAACCGCCGGTGCTGCCCATGCTCGCGAAGTCGGTGCCGGACGTGCCGGACCAGCCCGACGGCGAGGCGGTGTGGGTGTACGAGCCGAAGTGGGACGGGTTCCGCGCCCTGGTGTTCCGCGACGGCGACGACGTGCGGATCGACTCGCGCAACGGGCGGCCGATGCAGCGCTACTTCCCGGACGTGGTGGACGCGGCGCTCGACGCGCTGCCGGAGCGCTGCGTCGTCGACGGCGAGATCGTGGTCGCCCGCCCCGGGGACGGCGCGGCTCGGGCGGCGCACCTCGACTTCGACGCGCTCGGGCAGCGGATCCACCCCGCCGACTCCCGGGTGCGGCTCCTCGCGTCCGAGACCCCGGCCAGTCTCGTCGTCTTCGACGTCCTGGCCCTCGGCGAGGACGACCTGTCCGGGCGGCCCCTGCGGGACCGGCTCGCGGCGCTCGACGGCCTCGGCCTCGACGGGCCGCAGGTGCACGCCACGCCCCGCACGCAGGACGCCGCCGTCGCGCGCGACTGGTTCCAGGCGTTCGAGGGCGCGGGCCTCGACGGCGTCGTCGCCAAGCGTCTCGACGACGCGTACCAGCCGAACAAGCGCGTGCTGCTGAAGATCAAGCACGCGCGGACGGCCGACGTCGTGCTGGCGGGCTATCGGCTGCACAAGACGTCGACGCCCGAGAAGCCGCTCATCGGCTCGCTGCTCCTCGGCCTGTACGCGGAGGCCGACGATCCGGACAGCCTGCAGTTTGTCGGCGTCTCGGCGTCGTTCCCCGCAGCGCGGCGGGCGACCCTGCACGCGGAGCTCGCGCCCCTCGTCGTGGAACCGGGCACCGAGGACGCCGCCGCGCACCCGTGGGCCGACTGGCAGGACCCGGCGGTCGCCGACGGCAGCGCCGGGGAGCGGCGCCCGGGTGCGCAGTCGCGCTGGAGCGCGGGCAAGGACCTGTCGTTCACGCCGCTGCGCGTCGAGCGGGTGCTGGAGGTGGGGTACGACCACATGGAGGGCTCGCGCTTCCGGCACACCGCGCAGTTCAAGCGCTGGCGGCCCGACCGTGAGCCGGCGTCGTGCACGTACGCCCAGCTCGAGGAGCCGGTCGGCTACGACCTGGCCGGCCTCCTGCCCGGGGCGCCGGGCACCGCCTGAGCCCGGACGTGCGGCGGACCACCGATGAGTCGAGGACTCCTGGGAGGTCTGGGGGGCATGGGAACCCTCAGGTACGGACTGATGAGCTGTTCGCTCGACGGCTACGTGGCCGACGCGTCGGGCGACTTCGACTGGGGCGCGCCGGACGACGCCGTGCACGCCTTCATCAACGACCAGGTCCGGGACGTGCGGACCTTCGTCGTGGGGAGGCGCATGTTCGAGACGATGCGCGTGTGGGACACGTGGGAGCGCGGGCAGAGCGACGCCGCGGACGAGTTCGCCGAGATCTGGACCGGGATCGACAAGATCGTCTGCTCGGACTCCCTCGTCGCCGCCCGGGAACCCCTCGACGCGCCGCGCACCACGCTCGAGCCACGGCTCACCCCCGGGCGGCTGGCCGAGATCGCGGCCGGGACCGACGGCGTCGTGGAGGTCTCCGGCCCGACGACCGCCGCGGGGGCGCTCCTGGCCGGGGTGGTCGACGAGATGACCGTGCGCGTGGTGCCGCACGTCGCGGGCGGCGGCCTGCGCCACCTGCCCGACGGCATGCAGGTCGATCTCGCCCGCGCCGAGTGCGTCCCGCTCCGCGACGGGTCGGTCTTCCTGCGCTACACCCGTCCCTGACGGAGGAGGGGCCGGTCAGCTGCGCTTGCGGTCGGTGTCCCGGCTGGGCTGCACGCGCTTCGGCTCGCCCGGCATCTTCGGGTACTCCGGCGGGTAGGGCAGGTCGCCGAGACCGTGCTCCTCCTCGTCGCGCCGCGCGAGCTCCAGCGCCGCGTCGAGGGAGCAGTCGAGTGCCGGGTCGCGGTCGGCGCGCAACGCGGCGAACAGGTCGCCGCGCTCGGCGAACCGGGCGGGCGCGGTCGTGACGTCGAAGTCGTCGGGGTGCACCTCGCCGACCTCGTCCCACTCCAGCGGGGTGGAGACGGTGGCGCGCTTGTTCGCCCGGACGGAGTACGCGGACGCGATGGTGCGGTCGCGCGCCATCTGGTTGTAGTCGACGAAGATCTTCTCGCCCCGCTCCTCCTTCCACCACTTCGTGGTGACCTGGTCGGGCAGGCGTCGCTCCAGCTCGCGGCCGACCGCGATCGTGGCGCGGCGGGCCTGCTGGAACGACCATCGCGGCGCGAGCGGCACGAAGACGTGCAGGCCGCGCCCGCCCGACGTCTTCGGGTAGCCGGTGAGCCCGAGCTCCGTGAGCAGCTCGCGCAGGTGCGGCGCGACGGCCGCGGCGTCGTCGAAGGAGGTGCCGGGCTGCGGGTCGAGGTCGATGCGCAGCTGGTCGACCGCCTCGACGTCGTCGCGGCGCACCGGCCACGGGTGGAAGGTCAGGGTGCCGAGGTTCGCGGCCCAGGCGACGACGGCGAGCTCGGTCGGCGCGACCTCGTCGGCGGTGCGCCCGCTGGGGAAGGCGATGGTCGCGGTCTCGACCCAGTCGGGCGCACCCTTCGGGAGGCGCTTCTGGTAGAACGCGTCGCCGCGGTTGTCGGCGCGCGTCGCCATCACCGCCTCCGGCCACCAGCCCTTCGGCCAGCGCTCGAGCGTCGTGGGCCGGTGCAGGAGCGCGCCGAGGATCCCGTCACCCACCGACAGGAAGTACTCGACGATCTCCCGCTTCGTGAGGCCCGGGCGGTCGGGCAGCTCGGGGAAGACGACACGGTCGGGGCTGGAGACGCGCACGGCGCGGCCAGCGGCGTCGAGCTCGACGGCGGGTGCGGCGGAGGCCATGCGGCTCAACCTAGGGCAGGGCGGCGGGCGCCGCACGGAGGGCGCCGGCCCGGGCCAGCACGCGGCGGGCACGCGGCCGCCCGACGACGCGGGCCCGGCGCTCCAGCAGCGCGGCCGCGTCCGCGAGGGCGAGGCCGCAGGCGTCCGCGACGGTCCGGGCGAGCCGTGCCGCGTCGTCCTCGACCGGGACGTGCACCGCCACGTCGACGACGGTCCGCAGCGGCGCGGTCACGCGGGCCCCGGCCAGCTCGACGACGTCGCCGCGCAGCAGCGGTGCCTGCCACACGAGGCCGGCACCCCAGAGCTCGGGCCGGTGCCCGCCGGCCGCGTAGGCGACGTCGAGATGTTCGGTGGCACGCGGGCCCGCCGCCCGGCCGACATGCACCCACGCCGCCGTGCGCCCGGCGGCCACGGCTCCCGCCGGCAGCGACCCGGCCAGCAGCGCGGCCCGCAGCAGGGGAGTCACGGGCGTGCCGGCGACGACCGCCGCGTCGTCCCGCACCGTCTCGAGGGCGCCGTCGCGCACGAGGACGTCCCACGCCGCCCGGCCGCCGACGTCCGCCGGTCGCACGAGGAGCCCGCGCGACCGGCGCGGGGGCGCGAGCAGGTCGCCGAGGCGTGGCGGCGGGGAGGAGGGCCCGTGGCGTGCGCCCGGGGGCGGAGCGGGTGGCGCGGGGGGTACGGCGAGGAAGACGAAGGGGCTCACGACGCGGAAACTATCCGGTCGTGAGCCCCTTCGGCTCAGCGCCTGTGGATCGTCGCGGACGCGCGACGACCCGTCGGCGGCCCGCACGGTCAGCCGCGGGTGTCCTCCGCGGCGCGGACCACCTGCTCGAGCCAGGCGCGCCGCGCGGCGAGCGCCGTCTCGGCCTCCTCGACGCGCCGCGCGTCACCCGACTCGCGCGCCTCGGCGAGGTCACGCTCGAGGCCCTCGATGGCCGCCTCCAGCTGTGCCGCTGCGCCCTCGGCCCGCGCGCGGGTCTCGGGGTTGGTGCGGTCCCAGCGGGCCTGCTCGGCGCCCCGGACCGCGGTCTCGACGGCGCGCATGCGCCCCTCGACACGCTGGATGTCGGCGCGCGGCACCTTGCCGGCCTCCTCCCAGCGGTCCTGGAGGTCGCGCAGCTTCTCCTTCGCGGCCGCGAGGTCCTTGACGGGCAGAAGAGCCTCGGCCTCGGCGAGGAGCGCCTCCTTGACCTCGAGGTTCTGCCCGTACTCGGCGTCGATCGCCGCGTTCTCGGCGTCCCGGGCACCGAAGAACGCGTCCTGCGCCGCCCGGAACCGGGACCAGAGCGCGTCGTCGTCCTTGCGGCTGGCGCGCCCCGCGGCCTTCCACTGCGTCATGAGGTCGCGGTAGGCGGCAGCGGTGGCCCCCCAGTCGGTGCTGGTCTGGAGGGACTCCGCCTCGGCGACCAGCTTCTCCTTGGCCGACTTGGCGGCGGAGTTGCGCTGCTCGAGGTCGGCGAAGAAGTGGCGCCGCTCGCGGTCGAACGCGGTGCGTGCGTGGCTGAACCGCTTCCAGAGCGCCTCCTCGGAGGGGCGGTCGATGCGCGGCCCGGTGCGCTGCGACTCCTTCCACCGGTCCAGGAGGGCACGCAGCTCCTCGCCGGCCGGGCGCCACTGCATCTTGCTGGGGTCGGTGGCGGCGATCTTCTCCGCGGCCTCGACGATGGTGGTCCGGGCGGCGACGGCCTCGGCCTTGGCGGCCGCGCGCTCCTGCTCGAGGGCGGCACGACGCTCCGCCGCTCGTGCCCTGAGGCCCTCGACGCGGGTCCGCAGGGCGTCCAGGTCGCCGACGGCGGCCGGCTCGCCGGTCTCCTCCGCGAGCTTCGCGAGGGTCTGGTCGATCTCGCGGACGGACAGGTCCGCGCTGTCGAGACGGGTCTCGAACAGCGCGACCTTGGCGTCGAGGTCGAGGTAGCGGCGCACGTAGAGGCTCATCGCCTCCGAGGCGTCCACGCCCGGGAACTGGCCCACCTGGCGCTCGCCGGCGGCCTCCCGCACGAACACCGTGCCGTCCTCGTCCACGCGACCGAACGCCTCTGCGGCGGCCGCCGCGGCGGCGTCGAGGGCCGGCGGCACGACAGGGGCCACGGGGGTGGTGGGCTCGGCGGGCGGCACGTCCGCCGGCGTGGGCGCGGCGGGGCGGCGCAGCGCCGACGGCTTGGGCGCGCCCGGGCGGGGCGGCTTCGGCACGCCGGACGGCTTCGCCGGGGCCGGGGCAGGAGCAGGCGCGGGGGCCGGAGCAGGCGCCGGGGTCGGCTCGGCCGGAGCCGCGTCGACGGACTCGGGCCCGGCAACCGTCTCGGCGGGGTCGGCCGTCCCGGCGGCCGGGCTCTGCGGCTCGGCCGCCGGCGCGGGCGCGGTCCCGGGCTCCGGGGTCGTCTCCGCGGGTCCGGCCTCGGGGGTCGTCTCCGTGGGTCCGGCCTCGGGGGGCGTCTCCGTGGGTCCGGCCTCGGGGGGCGTCTCCGTGGGTCCGGCCGGCGGAGCCGTCTCTGCGGTCTCGCCCGCGGCGGGCTGCGGGTCCGCCGCGGGGGCGGGCGGGGTCGCCTCGTCCGGGGTCGTCTGCGATGGAGTCTCGGCCGTCTCCTCGGTGCCGGCCGGGGTCTCCTCGGGGCCGGTCGAGCCGGGGGTGCTCTCGCTCACTGGGTCTCCACTCCTTCGATGATGACGGGGCTCGTGGGGGAGCCGTCGCCGGCCCCTCCCTCGACGCCCGCGTCAGCGACTGCCTGGACGGCGTCCAGGCCGGACGTGACGGTGCCGAGCACCGTGTACCCGCCCGCGGTGTCGGACGGGATGGTCGAATCCTGGTACACGACGAAGAACTGCGAGCCGATCGACTCGCCGTCGTCACCGCGGCGGGCCATCGCGATGGTCCCGGCGGGGTAGACGTCGTCCTCCGGGGCGTTCTCGATCGGGCCGTACGAGTAGCCGGGATCACCGGTCCCGGTGCCCGTGGGGTCGCCGCACTGCAGCACGTAGATGCCGGAGGTGGTGAGGCGGTGGCAGGCCGTGCCGTCGAAGTACCCCTGCTTCGCGAGCGACACGAAGCTCGCGACGGCCTGCGGGGCGGCAGCCCCGTCGAGATCGACGACGACCTGCGAGTCGCCCGCCCCCGTGCACAGGTCGAGCGTCGCGGTCCACGTGCGGCCCTCGGCGGCCGAGGGGTCGGGCCGGTCGCCGCCGGAGCGTGCGCCGTACTCCGCGGGCGGGCAGGATCCGGCGGCCTGCGGCGTCGAGGAGGCCGCAGGGCCCGCGACGCCGCCGAGGTTCGCGACGACGAACCCGCCGCCCACCAGCGCGAGGATCGCCACGATCGCCACGATCGCGAACGTCCGCTGCCGCCGGGCGCGCGCCTGCGCCTGCCGCTGCTCCCACTTCTCCTGCCGCTTGCGGGCGTACTCCCGCTCGCGCTTGGTGGCCGCCAACTCGCGGACCTCCTCGACTCGTCCCCGTCGCCGCACGGGAAGTTCCGCGCGCGGGGGACAGTCTAGGGCGCGGGACGCAGGTCACATCCGCAGGGCGGTCGTGGCCGTGGCCCATGACGTGGCCCCGACGCCGGCCGCCGGCCGCTAGCGTGGCGCCGTGCAGATCCTCGTCGTCGTCGCCCCCGTCTTCGCCACCAACTGCTGCGTCGTGGTCGCCGGCGCCGACGGCCGGGACGCCGACTGCGTGGTCGTCGACGCCGGGGCGGGCGTGGCGCCCGAGGTCGAGCGCCTGGTCGCCGAGCGTGGCCTGGTCCCGCGCGCCGTCGTCGCGACCCACGGGCACGTGGACCACACCTGGGACGCGGCAGCGCTCTGCGAGAGGTACGACGTGCCGCTGCGCATCCACCCGGCCGACGCCTACCGGCTGGCCGACCCGTTCGGCACGCTGGGCCTCGCCGCGGTGCGCGACGGCGGCGACCCGGGGGTGAGCGGCGCCCTCGCGCAGGCGCTCGCGGCCACGGGTCGGCGGGCCGAGGACTACCGTGCGCCCGTCGCCGTCGAGCCGCTCGACGTCGGCCCGGGCGGCGAGGGCGAGCTCGTCGCGGGCGCGGTGCGGCTGCGGACGCTGCACGCGCCGGGGCACACCGAGGGCTCGACGCTCCTCGTCGCCCAGGAGGCCGGCGTGGTCCTCGCGGGGGACGTCCTGTTCGCGGGCGGGGTGGGCCGCACCGACCTGCCGGGCGGCGACGCCGCGACGATGGCGCGCACGCTGCGTGACGTCGTGGGTCGGCTCGACCCGGGACTCGGCGTCGTGCCCGGGCACGGCCCGACCACCACCGTCGACCGGGAGCTGGCGACCAACCCCTACCTGCGCTGACCCCGTGCCGGCCCCGTACCGCCCGTGCTGGGACAGGGTCCCGCGACGGCTCCGCCGTCTGGGAAGATGAGGCCCATGGCACGCCCCACCCCGCTCTCCGGCTTCCCCGAATGGCTCCCCGACGGCCGCGTCGTCGAGCAGCACGTCCTCGACACGCTGCGGCGCACGTTCGAGCTGCACGGGTTCGCCGGCATCGAGACGCGGGCGGTGGAGCCGCTCGACCAGCTGCTGCGCAAGGGCGAGACCTCCAAGGAGGTCTACGTGCTGCGCAGGCTGCAGGAGGAGGGCGACGCCCCGGGCGACCGCGCGGAGAAGCAGCTCGGCCTGCACTTCGACCTCACCGTCCCGTTCGCGCGCTACGTGCTCGAGAACGCCGGCCGGCTCGCCTTCCCGTTCAAGCGCTACCAGATCCAGAAGGTGTGGCGGGGCGAGCGTCCCCAGGACGGCCGCTTCCGTGAGTTCGTCCAGGCCGACATCGACGTCGTCGGCGCGGGCGAGCTGCCCTATCACTACGAGGTCGAGCTCCCGCTGGTGATGGCCGCGGCGCTCGGCGCCCTGCGCGACGTCGGGGTGCCCGAGGTCCGCATCCTCGTGAACAACCGCAAGGTGGCCGAGGGCTTCTACCGCGGGCTCGGCCTCGACGACGTCGAGGGCGTGCTGCGCCAGGTCGACAAGCTCGACAAGATCGGTCCCGACGCCGTCGCGGAGCTGCTGCAGGCGGAGCAGGACGCCACGCCCGAGCAGGCCAAGGCATGCCTCGAGCTCGCCGCGATCTCGGGCACGGACACGACCGTGGTGGACCGGGTCCGGGCGCTCGCCGCGTCCTACGACGCGGTCACGGAGCTGCTCGAGACGGGCCTGGGGGAGCTCGCCGCCCTGATCGAGGCGGCGGCGCGCCGCGCGCCCGGCGTCGTCGTCGCCGACCTGAAGATCGCACGCGGCCTCGACTACTACACCGGGTCCGTCTACGAGACCGTGCTGGTGGGGCACGAGCAGCTCGGCTCGATCTGCTCGGGCGGGCGCTACGACACCCTCGCCTCCGACGGCAAGAACACCTACCCGGGCGTCGGCCTGTCGATTGGTGTCTCCCGCCTGGTCTCCCGGCTCCTGTCCGCGGGGCTGGTCGCCGCGACCCGCGGCGTGCCCACGGCCGTGCTGGTCGCGGTCACGGACGAGGCGCACCGAGACCGGTCCGACGCCGTCGCCGCGGCCCTGCGCGCGCGCGGCGTCCCGGCGGACGTCGCGCCGACGGCGGCGAAGTTCGGCAAGCAGATCAAGGTCGCCGACCGGCGCGGCATCCCGTTCGTGTGGTTCCCGGCGCAGCCCGGCGAGGACGGCACGGAGCCCGACGCGCTGGCCGGCGAGGTCAAGGACATCCGCTCGGGCGAGCAGGTCGACGCCGACGCCGCGTCGTGGGAGCCGCCCGCGGAGGACCTGTTCCCGCGGGTCGTCCCGGGCGCGGCGGGGTGAGGCTCAGGCCTCGATGAGCGCGACGACGTTGCGCGCCGGGTCCCGGAACCAGCCGATGGTCGGGCCCTGGCGCGGGTCGGCGCTGCGCACGACGCCGTCGGCGTCCTGCGCGAACCCCGGGTAGCGCACCAGGTCGACGCCGGCGGCGTGCAGGTCCGCCGCCGCGGCGACGACGTCGGGCACGACGAGGTTGAGCACGGTGTGGCTCGCCGGCTCGTGGGCCTCGCCCTTCGGGTACACGAAGACCGCCGTGCCGCCGGTGACGTCCAGCTCGAGCCCCATGGGCGTACGCGTCACGCGCAGCCCCACGACGTCCCGGTAGAACGACTCGACGGCGTCGAGGTCGTCGACGGAGAAGCTGCTGAAGCCGCGCTGCACGGTGATCACGGGTACTCCTCGGGTCGGGAAGCGGCCGGCGGCGACCGGCCTGAGGGGTGGACCCCGCGCCCGGGCGGAACTGATCGGGGGACCTCCCGCGGGGGTTGTCCCCCGAACACCCTGAGGCGCCCCTGAGATTCACCCTGATCTCGCTGCTGACCTGGCCGGACGGCGCCCGGGGAACGGTACGGTGACCGCCGTGAGCATCTACGTGGTCCTGTCCCGCAGCAGCACCGTCCTGTCGCGGACGATCCGCCTCGCGACGCGGGACGAGTACACGCACGCGGCGCTGGCGCTCGACGCCGACCTCGAGCTCATGTTCAGCTTCGGGCGCCGCCGCGCGTCCAACCCGTTCGTCGGCTGCTTCAAGCGCGAGCGGCTCGACGACGACCTGTACCGGGGGATGGACCGGCTGCCGGGCGTCGTCCTCGAGGTCCCCGTGACACCCCGCCAGCGGGACGCCGTGGGCGCGCGCGTCGCGGAGTTCCTCCTCGACAGCCACACGTACGCGTACAACGCCCCGGGCCTCGTGACCGGGCTGCTCGGCCGGGGGTCCGAGGACGACCGGCGGTTCTTCTGCTCCGAGTTCGTCTACCACGTGCTGCGCGACGCGGGGGTGTGCGACCTGGGCGTCCCGCGCTGGAAGGTGCGACCGCAGACGCTGCTGGCGGTGCCGGGCACCGTCGTCTACCGCGGGGACCTCAAGCGCTACCGGCCGTCGGACCTCGCCGCGGCGCCGGTCCCGGCGCTCACGCTCCAGGGGACGGACGGGCTGTTCGCCACGTCGCGGTCGGGGGTCTCGCTGGCGCTGTGACCGGGCCGCGCGCCCGGGACCCGTCCAGGGCGTGCCCAGGGCGTCGTGCGACGCTGGGGCCCATGCCGAGCCGAGTCTTCCTGCACGTGGGTGCGCCCAAGTCCGGCACCACCTACCTGCAGTCCCGTCTCCACGCGAACCGCCGTGACCTGCGACGGCACGGGGTGCTGTACCCGAGCGGTCCGCTGGGGGATCCGCGGCTGCACTACTTCGCCGCGCTGGACGTCACGGGGGCGCGCCACGGCATCGACCCGCGGCGCCTGGACGGGGCGTGGGACCGCCTGGTGCGCCAGGTGCGGCGGGCGCGTGGCGACGTCGTCGTCAGCCACGAGCTGCTGGCGAGAGCGGACCCGGACCAGGCGGCCCGGGCGCTCGCGGACCTGGCCGCGACCGGCGCGGAGGTCCACGTGGTCCTCACCGCCCGAGACCTCGCGCGCGAGCTCGCGAGCGGATGGCAGGAGACGCTGAAGTTCGGCTCGAGGACGACGCTGCGCGCCTCCCTCGACCGCGCCAGGGCGGGTCGGTCCGCGTTCCTGAGGTCCTTGGACCCGACCCACGTGCTGCCCGTGTGGGCCGCGGGCCTCCCCGCGCCGCGCGTCCACGTGGTGACGGCCCCGCCGGCGGGCGGCGCCGGGGACGCGCTCTGGCTCCGGTTCCTGGACGCGATCGACGTCGACCCCGCGTGGGCGCCGCGGGACGCCGAGCGGTCGAACGCCTCGGTCGGGGCGCCCGAGGCCCAGGTGCTGCGCGGGCTCAACCGTCGGCTCGGCGACGAGGTGCGGCGCGGCGGCGCCCTCTCGCCGATCGTGGACGGCATCGTCGCCGGCGACGCGCTCGCCCCGCGGCGGTCCACCCCCGTCGCCCTGGGGCCCGACGACCATCCGTGGGTGGCGGACCTCAGCGAGACCTGGGTCGCCTGGCTGCGCGACCAGGACGTCACCGTGCACGGCGACCTGGACGACCTGCTGCCGGTGGCGCCGGGGGACGACTGGGCCGACCCCGACAGACCCAGGCCGCGCGAGGTGACCGCGGCCGCCCTGGACACGGTCGTCGTGCTGCTCGCCGAGCTGGCCGGCCGCCCGCTGCCGTGGGGCGAGCGGGGCCGCCGGGCGCTCGCGCGGCTCCGCCGGTGACAGAGGACGTCCGGGCCTGGACAATCGATCGAACATCTGTTCGAATGATTGCGTGAGATGGGAAGGTCAGACTGTCGGCGCGGACGACGGTGCCCTGCCGGGGCTCGAACGGTCCGCCCTGGGGCGGCTCGGCCTCGTGCGCACGGTGCGGACGCCGGAGTTCGCCGACGTGACCTTCCACGAGGTGCTCGCCAAGAGCGCGCTGTCCAAGGTGCCCGCCGCTTCGAAGATGCCGTTCGGGTGGACCGTCAACCCGTACCGGGGATGCAGTCATGCGTGCAGATACTGCTTCGCCCGCCCCACCCACGAGTACCTCGACCTGGACGCCGGCCGTGACTTCGACTCCCAGGTCGTGGTGAAGACGAACGTGGCCGAGGTGCTGCGCGCCGAGCTGGCGCGGCCGTCGTGGACGCGGGAGCCGGTGGCGATGGGCACCAACACCGACCCGTACCAGCGGGCCGAGGGCCGGTACCGCCTGATGCCCGGCATCGTCGGAGCGCTCGCTGACTCGGGCACGCCGTTCTCGATCCTCACCAAGGGCACGCTGCTGCGTCGCGACCTGCCCCTGATCGCCGACGCGGCGCAGCGCGTGGAGGTCGGGCTCGGCGTCTCCCTCGGCTTCGCCGACTCGCCCGCCGACGAGGAGCTGCAGCAGTCGGTCGAGCCGGGGACGCCGACACCCCGCGCGCGCCTCGACCTGATCCGCGCGGTGCGGGCGGCGGGCCTGCCCTGCGGCGTCATGGTGGCCCCGGTGCTGCCGTGGCTGACCGACTCCCGCGACCACCTGCGCCGCCTGCTGGACGCCGTCGCGGAGGCCGGCGCCACGGGAGTCACCGTGGTGCCTCTGCACCTCAAGCCCGGCACCCGCGAGTGGTACCTGCAGTGGCTGGAGCGCGAGCACCCGCGTGCCGTCGCCGGCTACGGGCGCGTCTACGCCCGCGGCACCTACGCGCTCGAGGCCTACCGGCAGTGGCTCTGGGACCGGGTGGAGCCCCTCCTCACCGAGCGCGGCTTCCGCTCGTCCGGGCACCGCTCGCGCTCGGGCGCGACGGGGCGGTTCCCGGACGACCTGAAGCCGCACGACGAGGGCGACTACCCGGCCGGGGCGCTCGCGGGGATGCCGCGCGACGGCGGCGGGCTCCAGGTGGCCGGCACGGGCGTCGAGCAGGTGCTCTTCTGAGGGCTGGTGCTCTTCTGGGGCACAGACGGGCTCAGCGCAGGAACGAGAACCACAGCACGAACAGGCACAGCAGGAACATGCCCGTGGCGTTGACGAAGAAGTTGCGGCCGAAGTCCCGCGCCCGGACGTGGAACGTCAGGGCGAGCACGAAGTACACGACCAGGCAGACGGCGGTGACGAGCCCGAGGTAGGGGATCCAGATTCCCGCGACGAGCCCGGCCGCGGCGGCGGCCTTGATCCACGGCATCACCCACCACCAGCGCTCCGGGAAGTTCACGTCCCGGAAGCACTGCGCGATGAACGCCACCGGCTTCACGCACAGGAGCGCGTCGCCCGCGGAGACGAACGCGAGCACGAGCACGGGCCAGACGGGGTCGGGCAGCGTCGCCATGGGGTCGACGCTACGGCCCGCCGGGCGGGCGCGCGGTGGGTGTGACCAGGCTCTCAGGCGCCCTCGACCAGTCGGGCGGGGAACCCGCCGGTCGCGACGGGGCCCCACCGCTCCACCGTGATGCGCAGGACGCTCTTGCCCTGACGCAGCATCGCCTCCCGGTACTCGTCCCAGTCCGGGTGCTCCTTCCCGGCGGCGGCCCGGTAGTACTCGACCAGCGGCTCCACCGAGTCCGGCACGTCGATCACCTCGGCCGTGCCGTCCACCTGCACCCAGGCGTCGTCGAAGTCGTCGCCGAGGGCCAGGAACGACGCCCGCGGGTCGCGCCGCAGGTTCACGGCCTTCGCGCGGTCCGGGTACGTCGAGACCACGACCCGGCCGGCGGCGTCCACGCCGAACGTCACCGGGCTCAGCTGCGGCGAGCCGTCCCGCCGGGTGGTGACGAGGACGCCGTGGTGGCGCGCCCGCAGCACTTCCAGCAGCTCGTCGCGGTCGACGGTGGTCGTGGTGGCGATCCGTGGCGCCATGGGAATCTCCTCGCGGAAGGGGTTCGGCCACCGACTAGACTCGCACGGGCGCCTCGCGCGTCCGCGCGTCGCCACCGGCGACGCCGTCCCCACCCCGTTCGAAAGGAACACTCCGTGCTCCGCACCCACACGGCCGGCTCACTGCGGGCCGAGCACATCGGTCAGACCGTCACCCTCACGGGGTGGGTCGATCGGCGCCGGGATCACGGGGGAGTGGCCTTCATCGACCTGCGCGACGCGTCCGGCATCGCGCAGGTCGTCATCCGCGACGAGGCGGTGGCGCACCCGCTCCGCTCCGAGTTCGTGCTCCAGGTGACAGGTGTGGTCGGTCGCCGGCCCGAGGGCAACGCCAACCCGAACCTCGCCACCGGGGAGATCGAGGTCGTGGCGAAGGACGTCGTGGTGCTCAACGAGTCCGCGCCGCTGCCCTTCCAGGTCTCGACGGCGCTCGCGGACACCGAGGTGATCGGCGAGGAGGCGCGCCTCAAGCACCGCTACCTCGACATCCGCCGCCCCGCGCCGGCGCACGCCCTGCGGCTGCGCGCCAAGGCGAACCAGGCCGCCCGCCGCGTGCTCGACGAGCACGACTTCGTCGAGGTCGAGACGCCCACGCTGACCCGCTCGACGCCCGAGGGCGCGCGTGACTTCCTCGTGCCCGCGCGCCTGGCGCCCGGTTCCTGGTACGCGCTGCCGCAGAGCCCCCAGCTGTTCAAGCAGCTGCTCATGGTCGGCGGGCTGGAGCGCTACTACCAGATCGCCCGCTGCTACCGCGACGAGGACTTCCGCGCCGACCGCCAGCCGGAGTTCACGCAGCTGGACGTCGAGCTGAGCTTCGTCGACCAGGACGACGTCATCGCGCTCGCCGAGCAGGTCCTGGTCGCCCTGTGGAAGCTCGTCGACGTCGAGATCCCCACGCCGATCGCCCGCATGACCTACGCGGAGGCCATGCGCCTGTACGGCACGGACAAGCCCGACCTGCGCTTCGGCAACCCCCTCGTCGAGCTCACGGACTACTTCGCCGAGACGCCGTTCCGCGTCTTCCAGGCCGAGTACGTGGGCGCCGTCGTGATGGCCGGGGGCGCGTCGCAGCCGCGCCGGCAGTTCGACGCCTGGCAGGACTGGGCCAAGCAGCGCGGCGCCAAGGGCCTCGCGTACGTCACCTACGGCGAGGACGGCACGCTGGGCGGCCCGGTCGCCAAGAACCTGTCGGACGCCGAGCGCGAGGGCCTCGCGGCCGCCACCGGCGCGCAGCCGGGCGACGCCGTGTTCTTCGCGGCCGGCAGGACCGCCGAGGCGCGTGCGCTGCTCGGCGCGGCCCGCCTGGAGATCGCGCACCGCACCGGTCAGGTCGACGAGGACGCCTGGGCGTTCGTCTGGGTGGTGGACGCGCCGCTGTTCAAGCCCACGGGCGAGGACGACGACGTGGACCTGGGCCACTCGGCCTGGACGGCCGTGCACCACGCGTTCACGTCGCCCAAGCCGGAGTGGATCGACAGCTTCGAGTCCGACCCGGGCAACGCGCTCGCCTACGCCTACGACATCGTCTGCAACGGCAACGAGATCGGCGGCGGCTCCATCCGTATCCACCGCCGCGACGTGCAGGAGCGCGTGTTCGACGTCATGGGCATCGGCCCCGAGGAGGCGCAGGAGAAGTTCGGTTTCCTCCTCGACGCGTTCAAGTTCGGCGCCCCGCCGCACGGCGGCATCGCGTTCGGCTGGGACCGCATCGTCGCGCTGCTGACGAAGTCGGCGTCGATCCGCGACGTCATCGCGTTCCCGAAGTCGGGCGGCGGCTACGACCCGCTCACCGAGGCCCCGGCCCCGATCACGCCGGAGCAGCGCAAGGAGGCGGGCGTCGACGCCGTCCCGCAGGACGAGGCTGCCCCGGCCGCGGGGGCGTGACGCTCGCTCTCGACGGGCACGGCCTCGCCCCGGTCACCGACGTGGCCGGGGCGAGGCTGCCCGACCGCTGGGCCCTGCACCCGGTGGTCGTCGCCGAGCACGCCTTCCACGGGTGGGACGCCAGCCACGTCTGGTGGGACGACGACGCACTGCTCGTGCGCCTGCGGTGGCGCGAGCGCACGGACGGCGAGCGGCCCTTCGCGGTCGAGGCGGACGCCGCGGGCACGAGCCTCCTCGGCGTCGGGACGGCCGACGGCGCGGCGCGGCTCCTCCTGCGGGCCCGCACGGACCTGCGGTCGCAGGGCGGCGCGCTGCGCGTGCGGCGCGCGTCGCTGCCGCGCGGGACCCACGCCGCCCTGGCCGTCCAGGCTCCCCGTGCCGGTGCCGCGCCGGAGCCCTTCGACCGGCAGCCCGCCGGCGCGTGGGACTGGTTCGGCACCACCGCGGCGCCCGGCGCCCAGCCGGGCGAGGAGCGGGTCGCCGAGCTCGACGGCCCCCACGCCCGCGACGAGCTCGCCCGTGCGCTCGCCGTCGCGAACCCCCACGGCGAGCTGCCGCCGGACGAGCCACGGTCGCGCTGGTGGGGCTGGCGCGACGACGCCGGCGTGCTGCGGGGCGTCGCGGGCGCGTCCCGGCGGGTCCCCGGCCAGCCGTGGGTGCTCGGCTCGATCGGGACCGACCCCGCGTGGCGCGGTCGCGGGATCGCGGCCGCGGTGACCGCCGCCGCCACCCGAGCCGGTCTCCACGAGGTCGCCCTGGTGACCCTCGGCATGTACGCGGACAACGACGCGGCGCGCCGCGTCTACCTCCGCCTGGGCTACGTCGTCGCGCAGCGGTTCGAGAGCTGGCGGCCCTGACCGGGCGCACCCCGCCGGTTCGCTCCCGACCTGCCCGACGGCCCGCGCCGTGCGCTGCTCACGCCGTGCCCGACGCCGGTGACCCCGGCCGCCGCGCGTCGGCGAGGTAGCCGTCCGGCCGCACCAGCAGGGTCGCGTCGCGACCGTCGGCGCGTCGCACGTGGACCCGCTCGCCGGCGTCGAGCTCGCCGGGCGCCCTGGGCACGTCCTCCGGTGGGCCCGCCTCGGGGCCGACGAGGACGAACCGCCCCGCGCGCAGCGCCTCCGCGAGGCGCGGCCCCGCGGGTCCGGGCACCAGCGGCAGGTCCGGCACGCGGCTCCCGGCCGCCGGGTGCGCGCCGGGCGGGGCGGGGTACCGCACGCCGAGGGCGGAGACCGACGCGGCGGCGCGTCGGCGGGCTGCCGCGACCCGCGACAGCAGGGTGGCACCGATGGCGCGCAGGACGGCGGCCGTGGGCCCCGGACGCGTGGCGAGCCGCAGCATCGTGCCGCTGGTGCGCAGCACCTGGGTCCCGACGGGGTGACGCTCGGCCGCGTACCCGTCCACCAGGTCGTCGTCGGCGCCGCGGACGACGGGGGCGAGGCGCCAGGACAGGTTCGCGGCGTCCTGCAGGCCGGTGTTCATGCCGAGCCCGCCCGCCGGGCTGTGCACGTGCGCGGCATCGCCCGCGAGCAGCACGCGCCCGGCCCGGTAGCGGGTCGCCTGGCGCTCGTCGGCCGCGAAGCGGGTGCCGAACCGCAGCTCGGCCATCCCGTGGTCGTCGCCGAGCGTCGCCCGTGCGAGGGTGCGCACCTCGTCGAGGTCCACGGGCCCGTCTCCGCCGTGGTCGAGGGCCTCGTCCCAGCCGATGAACCGGTACCAGTCGTCCCCGAACGGGGCGAGGAAGCCCAGCGCACCGCTGGCCGACGCGACGGTGAGCGCGTCCTCGGGCGGACGGGCCAGGCGGACGTCCGCGAGCACCATGGCGCGGATCACGGTCGCGCCGGGAAAGGCGATGCCCGTGGCCCGCCGCACGGTCGACCGGACGCCGTCGGTGCCGACCACCCACGGTGCGCGAAGTCGCACGGGTGCCTCCGGCGCGCCGCCGCCCTCCTCGACCGCCACCACCGTGGCACCGTCGTCGTCCTGGGTGACGTCGGTGACGCGCAGCCCGTGCCGGAACTCCGCGCCGGCGTCCTCCGCCCGGCGGCGCAGCAGGCGCTCCACCTCGTACTGCGGGGTCACGAGCACGAACGGGAACCGGCCAGGCAGCGCGTCGAGGCGGACGTCGACGCGACCGAACACGCGGATCCGGCGCACCCGGCGTCCGGTCTCCAGGAGCTCGTCGGCCAGCCCGCGTGCGTCGAGCACCTCGAGGCTGCGGGCGTGCACGGCGAACGCGCGGGTGAGGTTGCTGAGTCCGGCCGGGCGCCTCTCGACCACCACGACCCGCGCGCCCGCGCGGGCCAGGTCCCCGGCCAGGAGCAGTCCCGTGGGCCCCGCCCCGACGACCACGACGTCGGCGTCCATGCGGCCCACCCTAGGGCGGGCCACGTCACAGCCGCAGGGTGGCCCCGCGCGCCCGGTCCGTGGGTGGGGCTCCGTAGGCTGAGGCGCATGGACCTGTTCGACGCCGCGCTCACCGGCACCCGCGGCACGCCGGCGACCGGCCGCACCGGCCCGAGCGCCCCTCTCGCCGTGCGCATGCGCCCGGCCGCCCTCGACGAGGTCGCGGGCCAGGCGCACCTGCTCGTGCCGGGCTCGCCGCTGCGCCGGCTCGTGGAGCCGGACGACGAGTCGGCCCGCCGGGCCGCCCCGGGGTCCGTGATCCTGTGGGGGCCTCCCGGCGTGGGGAAGACGACCCTCGCGTACCTCGTCGCGACGGTCTCCGGCCGGCGCTTCGTCGAGCTCTCCGCGGTCACCGCCGGCGTGAAGGAGGTGCGCCAGGTCGTCGAGGACGCCCGCCGGCGCCTCGCCACGGGCGGTGAGGAGACCGTGCTCTTCATCGACGAGGTGCACCGCTTCTCCAAGACGCAGCAGGACGCGCTGCTGCCGAGCGTCGAGAACCGGTGGGTGACGCTGGTGGCGGCCACCACGGAGAACCCGTCGTTCTCGGTCAACTCCCCGCTGCTGAGCCGATCCCTGCTGCTCACGCTCAAGCCGCTCACCACCGACGACGTCCGCGCCCTCGTGCGCCGCGCCGTCGCGGACGAGCGCGGTCTGGACGGCGCCGTCGAGCTGGCGGACGACGCGGAGGACCAGCTCGTGCGCATGGCGGGCGGGGACGCGCGCAAGGCCCTGACCATCCTGGAGGCGGCCGCCGGCGCGGCCCTGGCCGACGCCACCCCCGGGCGTGACCCCGGGGACCCGGTCGCCGTGGACCTCGACACGGTCGAGCGGGCCGTCGACGTCGCCGCCGTGCGGTACGACCGTGACGGCGACCAGCACTACGACGTGGTCTCCGCGTTCATCAAGTCGATCCGGGGCTCGGACGTGGACGCCTCCCTGCACTACCTGGCGCGCATGGTGGCCGCGGGCGAGGACCCGCGGTTCATCGCCCGACGCCTGGTGATCTCCGCGGCGGAGGACGTCGGCATGGCCGACCCGTCCGCCCTGCAGACCGCCGTCGCGGCCGCGCAGGCCGTCCAGCTCATCGGGATGCCCGAGGGACGGATCGTCCTCGCGGAGGCGGTCGTGCACCTGGCCACCGCGCCGAAGTCGAACCGGGCGTACCAGGGGATCGACGCCGCGCTGGCGGACGTCCGCGCGGGCAAGGTGGGCGTCGTGCCGCCGCACCTGCGCGACGCGCACTACGCGGGCGCCGAGGGCCTCGGCCACGGCAAGGGATACCGGTACGCGCACGACGCGCCGCACGCCATCGCGGCCCAGCAGTACCTCCCCGACGAGCTCGCCGGTCGGCGCTACTACGACCCGAGCGACCGGGGCTTCGAGAAGCAGGTCACCGACCGGGTGGCGCGGACCCGGCAGATCCTCGACGACGCCTGACGCGCCCCGCCGGTCGGTGACCCGTCGTCACGCCGCCTCGAGCTCGACGAGGGTGCTCGCCATCGTCCGGTAGACCTCGTCCCATGCGGCCGCCACCTCGGGCGTCACCGCGTCGCCCAGCACGGCGATGATGGCCGCGAACAGGTGCTCGTGCACCACCTCGTACTGCGCGGGCTCGACGCCGACCGCACGGTGCCGGCGGGCGACGGGCGCGAGCACGTCGCGGGGGTCGGCGTCCTCGTCGGCGACGAGCAGCGCCGCGCAGGACGTGATCGCGGCCGCGAGCGCCCTCTGCTGCGAGCCGTCGGCGATCCGCTCGGGGGAGAACATCGAACCGAGCAGGCCGGGGTGCTCGTCCAGGAGGGTCCGGTAGAAGATCGTGGTGATGTCGTCGATCGAGTCCTCGACCACGGGGAGGGTGGAGCGGACCACCTCGGCGGAGCGGGGCGAGAGCGTGACGGGGGAGGGCATCCTGGCGACTCCTTCGGGCGACGTGCCGGCGCCGTGCCGGCGGTGCACAGTCAAGCGCCCGGTCGGCGCCGGCGACAAGGCCTTGCGGGGGAGGGCGGGTAGAGCCTCGGCAGGCCGGGGCGCCCCGCGGGATGCGGTAAGATGCTGCGGTTGCCGTTTCCGGCGACCACCTGGGACCTCGGCCCCGTGAGCACCCGCCCCGTGCAGGAGCTCCATCGGCTGGTCCCGCACCCGGACCTCCCCTCGCGGGGCGGACGTCGGGTGTGACCTCATCCATCACCACAGGACAGGAAGCAACAGTGACCGCTGTCACCAAGTCGCGCCGCCAGGTCCGCCTGAGCCGCAAGCTCGGCATCGCGCTGACCCCCAAGGCCGTCCGCCACTTCGAGAAGCGCCCGTACCCCCCGGGTGAGCACGGCCGCGCCCGCCGCCGCACCGAGTCGGACTACGCGGTCCGCCTCCGCGAGAAGCAGCGGCTGCGCGCCCAGTACATGCTTCGCGAGAAGCAGCTCCTCAAGGTCTACGAGAACGCCCGCAAGCACCCGGGCCTGACCGGTGAGGTCATGGTCGAGGACCTCGAGACGCGTCTCGACGCGCTCGTGCTGCGCGCCGGCTTCGGCCGCACCATCCTGCAGGCCCGCCAGGCCGTGACGCACCGTCACATCCTGGTGGACGGCAAGATCGTCGACCGTCCGTCGTTCCGCGTGAAGCCGGGCCAGACCATCCAGGTCAAGCCCAAGTCGCAGACCACCACGCCGTTCCAGGTCGCCGCCGCCGGTGCGCACCGCGACGTCCTGCCGGCCGTCCCGGGCTACCTCGAGGTCAACCTCGAGAAGCTGTCGGCCACGCTGACCCGCAAGCCGAAGCGCGCTGAGGTCCCCGTGACCTGCGAGGTGCAGCTCGTGGTCGAGTTCTACGCGCGCTGATCTCGAGCGTCACCGCGGAGGACTCCGCACCCAGGACGCCCCGTCACCCGCCGTCGCGGGGGGCGGGGCGTCCGCCGTCTGGGTCCGCCGTCTGCAGGGAGCCACCCGGGATAGGGTGACGACCGACCGTCTGACACCTGTGCGAGGAGAGATCTGATGTCGATGGGTGACGTGGCCGGGCTCATCGCGGCCGTCGCGTTCGTGCTGCTCGTGGGCCTGCTCGCGATCCCGCTCGTGAAGCTGGGCCGCGTGCTCGACGAGGCGACGCGCTCCATCCGCGAGGTGACGGAGCACTCGGTGCCGATCCTCGACGAGGCGGCCACCACGGTGGCCTCCACCAACGACCAGCTGGTCAAGGTGGACACGATCACGACGTCGGCGGCCCAGGTCAGCGAGAACGTGTCGGCGCTGGCCGGCCTGTACGCCTCGACGCTCGGCCGCCCCCTGGTCAAGGTCGCGGCGTTCTCCTACGGCGTGCGCCAGGCGTTCGCGCGGGCCTCGCGCTCGAGCCGCGGCGACGACGCGAAGGCCGGCCGCTGATGCGCCGCCTGTTCTGGGTCGGCGTGGGCGTCGTGGTGACGGTCGTCGTCGTTCAGCGGGGCCGCAAGATCGTGGCGCAGTACGCGCCCGAGGCGGTGGTCGACCGCGCGGAGCGTGCGGCGCAGGACGCCGGACGGCGGGCGGAGACGTTCGTCGCGACGTTCCGGCGCGAGTTCTCTCAGGCGCGCAGCGCCCGTGAGGCCGAGCTCACCGCGGCGCTGCTGGCCGAGGGGCAGCCGGACCCGGACGACGTCCGCGCGAGCGGGCTGCGTCCCGCCGACCTGCGCGGGGGCCCCGGGCGCGCCCGGCACGCGGCCGCGACGCGCGACGGACAGCCCGGCCGGTATCCCGACGCCGAGGCGGAGATCGCCGCCGACGAGGCGGACCTCGGCTACTCGTTCTGAGAATTCCCGTTCCGACCATCTCCCGGTGGGCGCGAGAATGGGGGACGGCCGCCGCCGGAGCGGGCGGCCACCCGCACCCGACCCCGCACCCAGCGGTACCAGCTCGACAACCGGCTCGACGTCAGCCCCGACATCGGCCTCGACCTCAGCCTCGACCTCATTGAAGGACACCATGCGCACCGCCGAGATCCGCAAGCGTTGGCTCGACTACTTCGAGTCGAAGGACCACGCGATCGTCCCGAGCGCCCCCCTGGTCTCGCCCGACCCGTCGATCCTGTTCACGATCGCCGGCATGGTGCCCTTCATCCCGTACATCCTCGGTACGGAGCCCGCGCCGTGGCCGCGGGTCGCGAGCGTGCAGAAGTGCATCCGCACCAACGACATCGAGAACGTGGGCCGCACCACGCGGCACGGCACGTTCTTCCAGATGAACGGCAACTTCTCGTTCGGGGACTACTTCAAGCGCGAGGCGATCGACTTCGCGTGGGAGCTCCTCACGACCGACCAGGGCCAGGGCGGCTACGGCCTCGACGGCGACCGCCTCTGGGTGACGATCTGGGAGGAGGACGCCGAGGCCTTCGACGCGCTCACGAAGGGCGTCGGGCTCGACCCGAAGCACGTGGTGCGCCTGCCCCGCGAGGAGAACTTCTGGGACACGGGCCAGCCCGGCCCGGCGGGCCCCTGCGCCGAGTGGCACTACGACCGCGGACCCGCGTACGGCCCCGACGCCGTCGGCGGCACGGTCGACCCGGGCGGCGACCGCTACCTGGAGATCTGGAACCTCGTCTTCGACCAGTTCGTGCGCGGCGAGGGCCAGGGCAAGAACTACCCGCTGCTGGGCGAGCTCGAGCACAAGAGCATCGACACGGGGGCGGGCCTGGAGCGCATCGCGTACCTGCTGCAGGGCAAGGAGAACCTCTACGAGATCGACGAGGTGTTCCCCGTCATCGCGCGCGTGGAGGAGCTGACCGGCAAGCGCTACGGCGCCGACCCCGAGGACGACGTGCGGATGCGCGTGATCGCGGACCACGTCCGCTCGTCGCTCATGGTGATCGGGGACGGCGTGCGCCCGTCGAACGAGGGCCGCGGCTACGTGCTGCGGCGCCTCGTGCGCCGCGCCGTGCGCGCGGTGCGCCTGCTCGGCGTCGACGAGGTCGCGCTGCCGTCGCTGCTGCCCGTGTCGAAGGACGCGATGAAGGCGTCGTACCCGGAGCTGGAGGCCGACTTCGGCCGCATCAGCGACGTCGCGTACGCCGAGGAGGACGCGTTCCGCCGCACGCTCGCGCAGGGCACCACGATCCTGGACACCGCCGTGGGCCGCGCCAAGTCGCGCGCCTCGGACGGTGCCGACGGCGGCACCCCGGTGCTCGGCGGCGCGGAGGCGTTCCAGCTGCACGACACCTACGGCTTCCCGATCGACCTCACGCTCGAGATGGCGGCCGAGCAGGGCGTCCAGGTGGACGAGAAGGCGTTCCGCGACCTCATGGCGGAGCAGAAGCAGCGTGCCCGCGCCGACGCGCTCGCGAAGAAGACGGGCCACGCCGACCTGCGCTCGTACGAGCACCTGAACAAGGAGCTCTCCGCGCCGGTCGAGTTCCTCGGGTACACGGACACGGAGTCCGCGGTGACGGTGGCCGGTCTGCTGGTCGACGGCGTGCCCGCCCCCGCGGCGACCGCGCCCGCCGACGTCGAGGTCGTGCTCGACCGCACGCCGTTCTACGCGGAGGCCGGCGGCCAGCTCGCCGACCAGGGCACGATCGTGCTCGACGGCGGGGCGACCATCGAGGTCGACGACGTGCAGCGCCCGGTCAAGGGCCTGTCTGTGCACCGCGGCCGCCTGGTCGAGGGCACGGTGGCGCTGGGCGACCCCGGCACCGCGACGATCGACGTCGCGCGTCGTGTCGCGATCAGCCGCGCCCACTCGGCGACGCACATGATCCACAAGGCGCTGCACGAGATGGTCGGGCCGGACCGTACCCAGGCCGGGTCGGAGAACGCGCCGAGCCGCGTGCGCTTCGACTTCCGGTCCCCGACCCCGGTCGCCGCGGACGCCCTCGGCGAGATCGAGGAGCGCGTCAACGCGCGGCTCACCGAGAACCTCGAGGTGACCGACGCGACCATGCCGATCGCCCGCGCCCGCGAGCTGGGCGCCATGGCGCTCTTCGGCGAGAAGTACGGCGACACCGTGCGCGTCGTGTCCATCGGCGGTGACTGGTCGCGCGAGCTGTGCGGCGGCACGCACGTCAAGGCCACCGGCGAGGTGGGTCGCGTCGCGCTGCTCGGCGAGGCCTCGATCGGTTCCGGCGTGCGTCGCGTGGACGCCCTCGTGGGCGACGGCGCGTACGGCTTCCAGGCCAAGGAGCATGCCCTCGTGGGTCAGCTCACGGGCCTGCTGGGCGCCCGCCCGGACGAGCTCGCCGACCGCGTGGGCTCGCTGCTCACGCGCCTCAAGGACACCGAGAAGGAGCTCGCGGGCCTGCGCCAGGACCGCATCCTCGCCGCGGCGGGCACCCTCGCCGCACAGGCGGAGCGCGTGGGTGAGGTGCGGGTCGTCGCGCACGACGCCGGCGAGGTGGCCTCGGCCGACGACCTGCGTGCGCTGGCGCTGGACGTCCGCGGCCGCCTGGGCGACGCCGAGCCGGTGCTCGTCGCCGTCGGCGGCGTCGCGGGCGGGCGGCCCCTGGTGGTCGTGGCCACGAACGCGGGCGCCCGCGACGCGGGCCTGCGGGCCGGCGACTTCGTCAAGGCCGCGGCGAAGACCCTCGGCGGCGGGGGCGGCGGCAAGCCGGACCTGGCCCAGGGCGGCGGCACCGACGCGTCGGCGCTGCCGGCCGCGTTGGCCGGCGTCGCCGAGGGCGTGCGCGCCGCGCAGGCGGGCGCGTGACGGGACCGTCGCCGGAGCAGGACGCGCCCCGCGGGCTGCCGCGGGGCGCGCGCCTCGGGGTGGACGTCGGCAAGGCGCGCATCGGGCTCGCGGGCAGCGATCCCGACGGCCTCGTCGCGACGCCGGTCGAGACCGTGCCACGCGTGCTGGAGGTGCCCGCGGGCGCCGACGGCGCGCCCACGGTGACGCCCGACGTCGCCCGGATCGCGACGGAGGTCGAGGAGCGGTTCGCCGCGGTCGTGTACGTCGGTCTGCCGCGCCACCTGTCCGGGGCGGAGGGCGCGGCCACCGCGGACGCGCGCGACTTCGCCTCCCGCCTGGCGGCCGCCGTCGCCCCCGTCGAGGTGCGTCTCGTGGACGAGCGGATGACGACCGTGACGGCGCACGCGCAGCTGCGGTCGGCGGGGCGACGCACCAAGACACACCGGTCTGTCGTCGACCAGGCCGCAGCCGTTATCATTCTGCAATCTGCACTCGACGTGGAGCGGTCGGCGGGGGAGCGCGCCGGTGAGCTCGTCGAGCAGCAGCGACCGGGCGCCTGACCAGCCCGGACAGCAGCAGCCGACCCATCGTGCCCACCCCAGGCCCTGTCAGAAGGAAGAACCCGGCGTGACGGACCTCTTCGAGCATCCCGCCCTCCAGGAGGCGCCCGCGGCACCCACGCGGCGCCGCTCGGCCGCCGGACGGAGGGCCGCCGCCAAGCGCAAGCGCCGCCGCAGGCAGCGCACGGCCGTGGTGCTGGTGGTGGTCCTCGGGTTCGTGGGCGCGGGGGCCTACCTGCTCTGGGACCGCATGGACTCGCTCGTCGGCGACCTGCCGTTCATCGGGTCGCAGAACGACGACTACCCGGGACCGGGCGGAGACCCCGTCGACGTCGTCATCCCCGAGGGCGCCACCGGCGGCCAGATGGGCACGGTGCTGCAGGAGGCCGGGGTCGTGGCCAGCGTCGGAGCGTTCACGGACGCGTTCGGCCAGAACCCGGCCGCCGCCGGCATCCAGCCCGGCACCTACCAGCTGCAGGCCGAGATGAAGGCGTCGGACGCCGTCGCCGCGCTGGTGAAGAACGAGAAGCTGCAGACGAACGTGACCATCCCCGAGGGGTACACGGTCGCGCAGATCGTCGACAAGGTCGGCTCGGTCACGGACATCACGCCGAAGCAGCTCGAGAAGGCGCTGAAGGACCCGGAGTCCTTCGGACTGCCGAAGCAGGCCGACGGCAACGCCGAGGGCTGGCTGTTCCCGAAGACCTACACCGTCCAGCCGGGCGACGACGCCACGACGCTGCTCACGGCGATGGTGAACCAGACCAAGCACGAGCTCGAGTCGGCGGGGATCGACAAGGGCGACTGGGAAGAGGCCCTCAACAAGGCCTCGCTCATCGAGCGAGAGGCTCGAGACGCCGAGGACCGACCCAAGATGGCGCGGGCGATCGAGAACCGACTGGATCGAGGAATGACCCTCGACATCGACGCGGCGGTCGCCTACGGCGCAGGCAAGCCCGGCACCCAGCTGACCAACGACGACAAGGCCGACACGAGCAACAAGTACAACCTGTACAAGCATCTGGGGCTCCCCCCGACGCCGATCAGCAACCCCGGTGCCTCCTCGATCGAGGCCGTCGCGAACCCCGCCGACGGCGACTGGATCTTCTGGGTGGCCGTCAACCTCGACACGGGCGAGACGAAGTTCTCCGAGACTTACGAGCAGCACCAGAAGTACGTCGACGAGCTGCGCGCCTGGGAAGACGAGAACGGATACTGACGTGGCCGTTCTTCGTCGAGCGGCGGTGCTGGGCCACCCCGTCGCGCACTCCCTCTCGCCCATCCTGCACACCGCCGCGTACGACGCGCTCGGACTCGAGGGCTGGGAGTACACCGCGATCGACACCACGGTCGAGGACCTGCCGGCGCTCGTGCGGAGCCTCGATCTCGGCTGGGCCGGCCTGAGCGTGACCATGCCCCTCAAGCACGCGGTCATGGACCTCGTGGACCACGTCGACCCGCTCGCCGTGGCCGTGGGCGCCGTCAACACGGTGCTCGTCGGTCCCGCGCAGTGCGGCGTGACGCTCACGGGCACCAACACGGACGTGTACGGCCTCGTCACCGCGCTCCGCGAGGGGTTCGCGGCCCAGGGGCGTGGTGCCGGCGCAAGCGCGGAGAGCGCCGTCGTCCTCGGCGGCGGCGCCACCGCCGCGTCCACGCTCGCGGCGCTGGGCGAGCTCGGCTGCACGACGCCGCGCGTGCTGGTCCGTTCCCTCGGCCGCACGTCGGGGCTTCAGGAGGCGGCCGCGCGGATGGGCGTCAGCCCGCGCTTCGAGGTCCTCGACCCGTCGGCCTCGCTGGGCGCGCTGCGGGACGCCGACGTCGTGGTCTCCACGATGCCGGCCTACGCCGCCGACCCGGTCGCGGCCGCGATCGCCGCCCACGGCGCCGCGCCGTCGGGCGTGCTGCTCGACGTCGTCTACGACCCGCGCCCCACCGCGCTGGCGACCGCCTGGTCGGACGCGGGCGGCATCGTCGTCGGCGGCGAGCGGATGCTGCTGCACCAGGCGGTGGAGCAGGTGCGCCTGATGACGGGGCGCACGGCCCCGGTCGCGGCCATGGACGCTGCGCTCGGCCGTGCCCTGGCGACCCCGGCGTCCGCCCGCTGACCACCGGACGGACCCGCGGCGCGAGCGTGGAAGAATCGCAGGCATGCTGCGCTGGATGACGTCGGGGGAGTCGCACGGTCCGTCACTCGTGGGGGTGCTGGAGGGACTGCCCGCCGGCGTCGAGGTGGTGACCGCGGACATCCAGGCGGCGCTCGCGCGCCGGCGGCTCGGGTACGGCCGCGGCGCCCGCATGAAGTTCGAGCAGGACGCGGTGCGCGTGCTCGGCGGCCTGCGCCACGGCGTCACGCAGGGCGGCCCGCTGGCCTTCGAGATCGGCAACACCGAGTGGCCCAAGTGGACCGACGTCATGTCGCCGGACCCCGTCGACCGCGACGCGCTGCTCGTCGACGCCGGCACCGGTGACGAGCGCGAGATCGCGCGCAACCGGCCGCTCACCCGTCCCCGCCCGGGCCACGCCGACCTCGTCGGGATGCGCAAGTACGGCTTCGACGACGCCCGGCCGGTGCTCGAGCGCGCGTCGGCCCGCGAGACCGCGACGCGTGTCGCGCTGGGCCTGGTCGCGGCGAAGTTCCTCGAGCAGGCGGTCGGCGTCCGGCTCGTCTCGCACGTCGTGGCGATCGGCCCGGTGGAGGTCCCCGAGGGCGCCGAGCTGCCCACGCCCGACGACGTCGCCGCCCTGGACACCGACCCGGTGCGCTGCTTCGATGCCACGACGAGCGCGGCGATGGTCGCGGAGATCGACGAGTGCCGCAAGGACGGCGACACCCTCGGCGGCGTCGTCGAGGTGCTCGCCTACGACGTGCCGACCGGCCTCGGCAGCTACGTGCAGGGCGACCGGCGCCTCGACGCCCGCCTGGCGGGCGCGCTCATGGGCATCCAGGCGATCAAGGGTGTCGAGGTCGGCGACGGCTTCCGCACCGCGCGCCGCCGGGGCTCGGCCGCGCACGACGAGATCGAGCGCGGGGACGACGGCCACATCCACCGCCGCTCCAACCGCGCGGGCGGCATCGAGGGCGGCATGTCGAACGGCGAGGTGCTGCGTGTGCGCGCCGCGATGAAGCCGATCTCCACCGTGCCGCGGGCCCTCGCGACGGTCGACGTCGCCACGGGGGAGGCCGTCACGGCGCACCACCAGCGCTCGGACGTGTGCGCGGTGCCGCCCGCCGCCGTCGTCGCGGAGGCGATGGTGGCGCTCGAGCTGGCGCAGGCCGTCGTGGAGAAGTTCGGCGGCGACTCGGTGGCCGAGGTGCGGCGCAACGCGGAGGCGTACCTCGCCTCGATCCCCGAGCTGCTCCGATGAGCGCGGGCGTGCCCCGCGCGGTCCTCATCGGTCCGCCCGGCAGCGGCAAGACGACCGTCGGCCGCCTGCTCGCGCAGCGGCTCGGCGTCGCGTTCCGGGACACGGACGCGGACGTCGAGGAGACCGCGGGCAAGCCCGTCGCCGAGATCTTCGTGGAGGACGGCGAGCCGCACTTCCGCGAGCTCGAGCGGGAGGCCGTCACCACGGCTCTGGCCTGCCACCCCGGCGTCCTCGCCCTCGGCGGTGGCGCGGTGATGGACGAGCACACCCAGCGGGCGCTCGAGGGCTACGTCGCGGGCGGCGGCACCGTCGTCTTCCTCGACGTCTCCCTCGCGCACGCCGCGCCCCGCGTCGGATTCAACCAGTCCCGCCCGCTGCTCGTGGGCAACCCGAGAGCGCGATGGGTCGAGCTGATGCAGGCGCGCCGGCCCACCTACGAGCGGCTCGCCACGGTGCACGTCGTCTCCGACGAGCGGCCCCCGCAGGAGGTCGCCGCACAGGTGCACGCCGGCGTCAGGGGCGCACCGGCCCAGGAGGGCACGCCTCAGGAGGGCACGCCTCAGGAAGGCACGGCTCAGGAAGGCGCGGCGCAGCACGACGCGGCCGCGGGCACATCGGCACAGGAGGTCCAGTCATGACGGTCCGCGTGACCGTGCAGGGCAGCACGAACGAAGCACCGTCCTACGACGTCGTCGTCGGGCGGCACCTGCTCGGCGAGCTGCCGGGCCTGCTCGGGGAGGGCGTGCGGCGGGTGCTGGTCATGCACCCGGCGTCGCTCCAGGCCACCGGGGAGGCGGTCCGCGAGGACCTCGTGGGCCAGGGCTACGAGGCGTTCGCCGTCGAGCTGCCCGACGCCGAGGAGCAGAAGACCGCCCAGGTCGCCGCGTTCTGCTGGCAGGTGCTGGGCCAGGCCGACTTCACGCGGTCGGACGCGATCGTCTCCGTCGGCGGCGGGGCGACGACCGACCTGGCCGGCTTCGTCGCGGCCACCTGGCTGCGGGGCATCAAGGTCGTGCACGTGCCGACCACGCTGCTCGCGATGGTCGACGCCGCGGTGGGCGGCAAGACGGGCATCAACACGGCCGAGGGCAAGAACCTCGTGGGCGCCTTCCACCCGCCCGCGGGGGTGCTGTGCGACCTGGCGGCCCTGGAGACCCTCGACCGCTGGGACCTCGTCGCCGGCATGGCGGAGGTCGTCAAGACCGGCTTCATCGCCGACCCGCGCATCCTCGAGCTCGTGGAGGAGCACGCCGACGAGCTGCGGGAGTGGAAGGGCTCGGACGCCTCGCCGGAGACCTGGGCCGTGCTGACGGAGCTCATCGAGCGGTCGGTGCGGGTCAAGGCCCGCGTCGTGGGGGAGGACCTCACGGAGCAGGGCCTGCGGGAGATCCTCAACTACGGGCACACCCTGGGGCACGCGATCGAGCTCACCGAGCGCTACCAGCTGCGGCACGGCGCCGCCGTCGCGATGGGGATGGTCTTCGCGGCCGAGCTCGCCCGCCTCGGGGGCAAGCTCGACGACGCCGTCGTGGACCGGCACCGCGCGATCCTGGACTCCCTCGGCCTGCCCACCACCTACCGCGGCGACCGCTGGGACAAGCTCCTCGCGGCCATGCAGCGCGACAAGAAGACGCGCGGCAACCTGCTGCGCTTCGTCGTGCTGGACGACGTCGCGAAGCCGACGCGCCTCGAGGGGCCGGACCCGACGCTGCTCGCCGCCGCGTACGCGGAGATCTCGAAGGAGCCGCCGGCCGGCCGGCCCGGCGTGACGGTCCAGCTCGGGCTCTAGCCCGCGCCCCCGCCGGCCGGGCGCGCGGACTCGCGCTCGGCGTCCCACCCGCGCACGACGTCCTGGCACGCCGGGATGTCGTCGTCCGCGACGAGCAGCACGAGGTTGCCGTCGTGGTCGCTGTACAGGTGCTCCACGACGATGCCTGCCTCCGCGAGGTGGCGCGCGAACGCGCCCATCTGCCCGGGGACGTCCTGGGCGAGGCGGGTCGTGACGACGTCGCGGGCGACCGCGGGTCCGAGACCCGCCGCCGCCAGCGCGGCGACCGCGCGGGGTCCGTCGTCGACGAGGAAGTGGGCGACGCGGCCGCCGTCGAGGCTGGTCACGCCGCCGCCCTCCAGACTGACACCGGCGAGCCCGAGCGTCTCGCCCAGGTCGGCCAGTGCGCCGGGCGTGCCGGGCAGACGGACCTCGAGGTCCTGCGGGGCGGGGGCAGCAGCGGCGGTCATGCGCCGACCGTAGACGCGAGACGTCTCGGCGTCCGCCGAAGCGTCGCCACCGTATCGTCGGGGCCATGGCTGGTGACGGGCGGGACCGGGACTTCACCGCCGTCGGGCGTGCGCTCGCCGCGCCGGCCCGGTCGGTGTTCCTGGGGCTGCTCATGGACGGCACGGCCCGCCCGGCGGGGGAGCTGGCCCGCGCGGCCGGCGTGCGGGCGTCCACCGCGTCGGAGCACCTCGCGGTGCTCCTCGAGGCCGGCCTGGTGACCTCACGCGCGCAGGGGCGTCACCGGTACTACGAGCTCGCGGGCCCGGAGGTGGCGGATGCGCTGGAGGCGCTCGGCGGCCTGACGGGACCGGCGCCCGTGACGGGGTACCGCCGCAGCCGCGAGGCCGACCGCCTGGCGGAGGCGCGGTTCTGCTACGACCATCTCGCGGGGCGGCTCGGTGTAGGGCTGACCGGCGCGTGGGTGGCGTCCGGGTGGCTGGTCGGGGAGTCGCTCGCGCTCACCGACGCCGGGACCCACGGGCTGCGCGACCTCGGCGTGGAGGTCGACGCGGCCGTCCGCGCCCGCCGTCCCACGGTGCGGGCCTGCGTCGACTGGACCGAGCGGCGCGTGCACCTGGCCGGCGCGCTCGGCGCCGCCGTCGGCGCCCGCTTCCTCGACGCGGGGTGGGTGGCGCGGACGACCGGGCGGGGGCTGCGGCTCACCCGGAGCGGGCAGGCCGTGGTGCGCGAGGCATGGGGCGTCGAGCTCGCCCCGGCCGGCGGGGGCGCCGGACACGGCCGGGCCTGACGGTCGGGACGCTCAGGCCCACAGGCCGCGCGCGACGAGCACGTCGCGCAGCAGGTCGGCGCGGTCGGTGACGATCCCGTCGACGCCCAGGTCGAGGAGACGACCCATCTCCCCAGGGGTGTTGATCGTCCACACGTGCACCTGCCGCCCGGCGCGGTGGGCGGCGGCGACCGTCCTCGCGTCGACCACCGGCACGCGGCCCTCGGAGACGGGGACCTGCAGGGCGTCCACGTCGCGCAGCGCGCGGCGGGTGATCGCGTCGACCCGGAGGCGGGCCCCGGCGAGGAAGCGCGCCACCTCGCGGCGCCCGGCCGACGTCGCGACCGGGCGGGACAGGCGGGCGAGGGTCGCGCGGCGGCGCCCGACGTCGAACGACGTGACGCAGACCCGGTCGTGCGCGCCGGTGCGCTCGATCGCCTCGGCGGTCGGCGCCACCCCGGAGTCCTCCTTGACGTCGATGTTGACCCGCAGGTCGGGCCAGGTGCCGAGCACGTCGTCGAGACGTGGGACCGGCTCGCTGCCGCCGATGCGTGCGTGCCGCACGATCGACCACGGCAGGTCGGCCACGCGCCCGGTCGCGTCGGTGGTGCGGTCGAGGGAGGCGTCGTGCAGGGCGACGGCGACGCCGTCGGCGGTGCCGTGCGCGTCCGTCTCGACGTAGCGGAAGCCCAGGTCGACCGCGGCGGCGAACGCCGCCAGGGAGTTCTCCAGGTTCTCCCGGCCGTGCGAGAAGCCGCGGTGGGCCAGCGCGACGACGGCCAGCGGCGCGCCGTCGGCGCCGCGGGGGTCGAGGTACGGGTGCGCGGGGACAGGTCTCACGGCTGCGCCTCTTCCTCGCGCACGGTGTCGCGGGTGTCGCGGGTGTCGCGGGTGTCGTCGGTGTCGCGGAGGTCGTCGGCGACGGCGGTCAGGGTCCCGGGGACGGGCGGGCGGGCCTGCGGCAGGCGGGCGGCGAGCCATGCCAGGACGCCGTCGAGATAGGCGTGCCGCGGCGTGTCGGCGGACAGGGCGAGGTCGTGCACGCCGCCGGGCACGACGAGCGGGATCGTGTCGGGCCCGACCCGGGGGGTCAGGGCCGCGATCCGGCCGACGTCGAGCACGGTGTCCTGCGCGTCGAGAAGCGGGTTGTCGGGCCGGTCGGGGCCGGAGGTGTCGCTGCGAGCGACCAGGACCGGCCCGGGGACGGCGAGACCGCGGGCCAGGCGGGCCTGCGCGCGCGTGACCGTGCGGAGCCAGCCGGCGCGCGCCGGGAGCCCCTCGGGGCGCTTGAGCGTCGTGTCGAAGTCCCACCGGCCGCCGTGGGAGGCGTGCTGGGCCGTGGCGTACTCGGAGGGGTGCGCGCTGACGACGGCGAGCGGGCGACGTCGGCCCAGGACCTCGAGCACCGCGGAGCGGCCCGCGTCCGCGAGCCGGGAGCCGCTGAGGGAGAAGAACGGCGAGTTCAGCACCAGGAGGTCGGGCCCGTGCGCCGGGTCGTGACGGACGGCGTGCGCCCACAGCGCCGCGCCCAGGCCGCCCGTCGAGTGCGCGTGCACCACGAGCGGCAGGCCCGGCTCGAGCTCCCGGACGGCGTGCGCCGCGGCGGACAGGTCGGCGCCCGCCTCGCGCAGGCTCGCGACGTAGTGCGGGGGCAGCGGGTCGTCGGCCCCCGGGCCGGCGTCGAGCAGGGAGCGCCCCGCGCGGCGCAGGTCGACGGCGTGGAACGCCAGGCCGGCGTCGACGAACGCCCGGGCGAGGTGCGCCTGGAAGAAGTAGTCGTTGTACCCGTGCACGTGCAGCACGACGGCGCGCGGCCGCGCCGGCCGGTCGACGGCCCGCACCAGGGTCGCGGGGCCGAGCGGCCGCTCCTCGAAGCCGGGGCCGAGGAGCCGGTCGGGCCGCCACCGCCGGGCGGGACCGGGGCGCCGGGGCGGGCGCGGGGCGGGGGCGTGCACGGCGCGATCGTATCCGCGGGCGTCGGTCGCGGCGCGCCGTCGACCGCGGTGCGACGCGCCCCTCCCGCCGGGCGCCCGCGTCGGGCAGACTGCGCCTCATGAGCGACCGACCGGCGGTGCCGGAACCCGTACCCGACGCCGCGCCCACCGCCTCGCCCGGGTCGCCGCACGCCTCACCTCACGGCCCGCGGCACGACGGCGCGGCGAGGCCGGGCGTCGCGGAGGCGCCGGTGCCGCGCCGCCAGGTCGTCTCCTGGGCGATGTGGGACTGGGCCACCCAGCCGTTCAACACCGTGATCGTGACGTTCGTCTTCACGGCCCTGTACCTCACGAGCGACGCGTTCCTGACGCCCGAGGTGGCCGCGCTGCCCGCGACGGACCCGGTGCACGAGCGCGCCCTGGCCGGGCTCACGAGCGGGCTGGGGCTCTGGATCACGATCGGGGGCCTGCTCGTGGCGCTCCTCGCGCCGGTGCTGGGGCGTCGCGCCGACGTCGAGGGACGCCGCAAGGCCTGGGTGGGCGGCGCGACGCTGGTCATGGTCCTGGCGATGGCGGCGCTCTTCGCCGTCCGCGCGGACCCGGCCTGGTTCGTGCTCGGCGCGGCCCTGGTGTCCCTCGGCAGCGTGTCGAGCGAGATCGCCGGCGTGAACTACAACGCGATGCTCGTGCAGGTCTCGACGCGCGCCACCGTGGGCCGGGTGTCCGGGCTGGGGTGGGGGCTGGGGTACCTGGGCGGGATCGTGGCGCTCGTCCTCGTCGTGGTGGCGCAGACGTTCGACTGGTGGGGCATGCCCACCGACGACGGCCTGGCCTACCGGGTCATCGCGCTGGGCTGCGCCCTGTGGGCCGTGGCCTTCGCCTGGCCGCTGTTCCGCTACGTGCCCGAGGCGCCGCCCGCGGAGGACCGCCCGCGCGTCGGCTTCTTCGCCGGGTACGTCGTCCTGGTGCGCGACGTCGTCGCCCTGTACCGCCACGAGCGGCCCACCTTCTGGTTCCTGCTCGCGAGCGCCGTCTACCGCGACGGTCTGTCCGCGGTGTTCACGTTCGGCGCCGTCATCGCCGCGGTGTCGTTCCGGTTCGGCGACGACGCGGTGATCGCGTTCGGCATCGCCGCCAACCTGCTCGCCGGGCTCAGCACGATCGTCGCCGGGCGCCTCGACGACCGGTTCGGGCCCCGCGCGGTGATCATCGGCTCGCTCACCGGGCTCGTGGTGTGCGGGCTGCTCGTCGTCGCGCTGCACCCGTTCGGGTCCGTGGTGTTCTGGGTGGCGGGGCTGGCGCTGACCTGCTTCGTCGGCCCGGCGCAGGCCGCGTCCCGCTCCCTGCTGGCGCGGGTCGCGCCCGCCGGGCGCGAGTCGGAGATCTTCGGCCTCTACGCGACGACGGGCCGCGCGGTCTCGTTCCTCGCTCCCTCGATGTGGACGCTGCTCATCGCGCTCACGGGCGCCACCATCTGGGGGACCCTGGGCATCGTCGCCGTGATCCTGGTGGGCCTCGTGCTCATGCTCAAGGTGACGGTGGGCCGTCGGGAGCCTGCGCGGCCCGACGTCGCTGCCCCGCTGCCCTGATCTCGGCGGCCACCGCCTCCAGGTCGGCCAGCGGCGCCAGGTGGCGCAGCTTGTCCGGGTTGATGACGCCGTCGATCCGGGTGATGCGCCCGCCCACGACCTGCACCGCGTACGTGCCGATGACGCCGCCGCCGACGGACTCGTCGGCGTACGCGATCATGCCCGGAGCGCCGTTGACGACGGTCGCCTCGATGCGCGCGGGCGCGCCCCGTCGCGCGAACCCCGACAGGAGCCGGGCCACCGCCACGTTCCCCGACACCGGGCGGGACACCGCCAGCCCCGCCGGCACGTTGCCACCGCCGTCCCCGGTGAGCGCCACGTCGTCGGCGAGCAGCTCGACCAGCGCGTCGACGTCGCCCTCCTCCGTGGCCGCGATGAACCGCCGCACCAGCTCCGCGGCGTGCGGGTCGGTCCTGGCCGCCCCGGCGCTCGCCCCGGACTCCGCCTCCCGCCGGGCCGCGACCCTGCGCCGCGCCCGTGACGCGAGCTGCCGCGCGGCCAGCTCCGTCGTCCCGATCACCTGGGCCGACTCGCGGTGGGGATAGCCGAACACGTCGTGCAGGAGGAACGCGGCCCGCTCCGCCGGCGTGAGCGTCTCCAGGAGCACGAGGAAGGCCGTCGACAGGTCGTCCGCCAGCTCCGCGTGCGCGGCGGCCTCGCGCCCCGCCGACCCGGCCGCCACCACGTCCCCGACCAGCGGCTCGGGCACCCACTCGCCGACGTACGACTCGCGCCGCACCCGCGCCGAGCGCAGCACGTCCAGCGCGATCCGGGTCGCGACGGTCGTCGTGTACGCGGCGGGGTTCATCACCACGGGGTCCACCGCCCCGACCGGTGCCACGCGCAGCATGGCCTCCTGGGCGACGTCCTCCGCCTCCGTGACGCTGCCCAGCATCCGGTACGCGGCGCCGAACGCCACCCGGCGCAGGTCCTCCAGGTCGGTGCGGGGCTCGGTCGCACGCCCGGTGCGTCGTCGGGCGGGGGTGTCCGTGCGTGGCATGCTGCCCATCCTTCCGCGGGGCGGGCGTTCCGCCCCGCACTGCCGACGACGTGGCGTGGCGAGACGTGACGCCGCACCCCACGATGGACCCGTGGGAGACGTCGAGGACTACCTGGCCACCCTGACCGGAATGGAGCGCGACGCCGTCGCGCGCGTCTACGAGCGGGCACGGGCCCTCGTGCCGGACGTCGAGGAGGGCCGCAGCTACGGCATGCCCGCGCTGCGGTACCGCGGCAGCCCGCTGGTGAGCGCCGTGGTCACACGCACGCACGTGGGCCTCTACCCCTTCAGCCCCGACGTCGTCGCGACGCTCGCGGGCGACCTGGGCGGGTTCCGCACCACCAAGGGGTCCGTCTCCTTCCAGCCCGACGCCCCTCTGCCGGACGACGTCGTCGACCGGCTGGTGCTCGCGCGCCGCGACGAGATCGACGCGCGGGCCCGCTGACCGTCCCTCCCGTCCGCCTGCTACGCCGGTGGCACGTTGACGTTGCCGCGGAACCGGTTCTGCGGGTCGTAGCGGCGCTTCACGTCGCGCAGCCGCTCCCAGGTGGCGCCCGGGTAGGCCGCCCGCGCGGCGTCGAGCCCGCCGTCGAGGCTGAAGTTCACGTACGCGCCCTCCGCGCCGCGCAGGCGGTCGGCCAGTGCCTCGACCCAGGGGGTGTACCCGGCGGCGCCGGCCGCGTCGCGGGCGACCGCGGCGACGTTGCCCACCAGGCGCGCACCGCGGTGAGCATAGGCCGTCGCGTCGGCGGGGACGTCCGACACCGCGCCGCCGAGCACCCGCAGCTGGGCGGCGCGCATCAGCGCGTCGGACCCCTCCAGCTGCTCCAGGAGGTGCGCCGCGGCGGCCTCGTCGAGCCCCTCGGCGAGGAACGTGCGCCCGGTCGCGACGAGCGGGCCGCCCTCCGGGCCCCCCTCCAGCAGGCTGGGGTAGGGCGCGGTGCGCAGGCCGTCCAGCAGCGCGCCGCCGGCGCGGGCGGCGACGTCGCGCAGCGGGGCCAAGGCGGCGTCCGCCTGGTCGAGCGGGCCGGACCAGCACGCGTTGGCCATGACCACGAGACGTCCGTGGTGCTCCGCGGGAATCATCGGCATCGGCGGCGCCGGCATCACCATGACGACCATCGTCAGCTCCGGGGGCGCGGCCTGAGCGGCCGCGACCACCCCCGCCACGCTCTCGGGCGTGGCCGGCAGGAGGAGCACTCCGCCGACCACCTGCGACACCTCGTGCAGGGCGAACCGGAACCGTGTCACGACGCCGAAGTTGCCGCCGCCGCCCCGCAGCGCCCAGAACAGGTCGGGCTCGTGGTCCGCGTCCGTGCGCACCACCTCGCCGTCCGCGGTCACGACCTCCGCGCCGAGGAGGCTGTCGATGGTCATGCCGAGCGACCGCGACAGGAGGCCGACGCCGCCGCCCAGCGTGATGCCGCCGACGCCGACGGTGCCGGTGTCGCCGAACGGGGTCGCGAGGCCGTGCTGCCCGGCCGCGCGCGAGTACGCGCCCGCGGTGATACCGCCGCCGGCCCAGGCCGTGCGGCCGTCGACGTCGAGCTCGAAGGAGTCGAGATCGCGCAGGTCCAGGGTGAGCGCGCCGTCGGCGGCGCCCAGACCGAAGACCGAGTGCCCGCCCGAGCGGACGGAGACCTCGGCGCCGGCGTCGCGCGTGACGCGTACCGCGCGGACCACGGCGTCCGTGTCGGCGGGCCGGACGACGGCCGCCGGGCGCTGCTCGACGCCGCCGGGCTCGATGGCGCGGGCGGCGTGGTAGCCGTCGTCGTCCGGGGCGACGACGGGCGTCGCGTCGCCGAGAGCGGTGCGGAGCGCGTCGACCGGGACGGCGGGCGTGGGGGGATTCGAGGGCTGAGACATCGTGACTCCTCGTCGGGACGACGGTACGGGGACCGGACCGGTCTGCGGCCCGGTCCGTGCGGACGAGCAGGGGAAGCACCAGAGCTCGCCCGGGGGTGCACTCAGGAGGACCGGGCGGGGAGCACATCCTCATCGGCAGCATCCCGTACACCCGACGGGAACGCGACGGAATTCGTGACGGTGCCGGGTCGGGTACGACCGGCCAGCACGGCCGCGGTCAGCGCGAGCGCCGCGGAGAGGCCGAGGCACACCGCGTACGCGGCCGCGCCGACCCGGTCGTGCAGGGCCCACAGCAGCGCGCCCGTGCCGGTCAGCGCGAGCGCGGACGCCGCCGCGTCGGCCACCTGGAGCACCGACATCGACACGCCCTGCGCCGAGGGCGGCGCGAGCTCGAGGACGAGCAGGTTGAGGGTGGGGAACATCAGACCCATCCCGAGCCCGCTCAGCACCCACGGCGCGGCCGCGGCGGCCAGGGGCACGCCGGGGACGACCAGCAGGGCGACACCCGCGGTCCCCAGCGCGAGGGAGATGCCGCCGACGCGGAGGAACCCCGCGTGCGACAGGCCTCCGAGCCCGCGACCGCGTGCCCACGACCCCGCCGACCACCCGAGGACGTGCAGCGTGAGGACCGCCCCGGCGAACGCCGGGGCGAGACCGCGCTCGCGGACGAGCGCGAGCGGCAGCAGCACCTGCGCACCCACGAACGCGGCGGCCACGAGCGCCCGCACCAGCACGACCGTCCCCAGCCCGCGCGCGCCGCGCAGCACCTGGCCCACGACGCCCCGCCACGACGCCGCGTCCCCGCCGTCGTCGGCGACCCGTCCGGCCGAGCCCCGGGTGCGCCCCGCCGCCAGCGCCGGCCGCAGGGCCAGCAGGGCGGGCACGGCCAGCGCGGGCACGGCGAGGAACACCCACCGCCACCCGAGGTACTGCGTCATCGCCCCGGCGAGCAGCGGGCCCACGACCCCCGGCACCACCCACGCGGCCGCGAACCACGCGAAGACCTTCGGCCGCCGCTCCGCGGGGAACACGCGCGCCACCAGCACGAAGATCGCGACCCCCTCGATGCCGCTGCCCGCGCCCTGCACGGTGCGACCGGCCAGGAGCACCGGCATGCTCGGTGCCAGCCCCGCGATGAGCAGCCCCGCGAGGAACAGCGAGATCCCCGCCAGCAGCGGCGGCGTCGGCCCGCGGCGGTCCGTCCACCGGCCCGCGACCAGCATCCCCACGACCCCCGCGGCGGACCCCGACGCGAACGCGAGCGTGTACAGGCGCAGGCCGTCCAGCTCGGCGGCCACCGTCGGCATCGCCGTCGAGACCGCCAGGGACTCGAACGCCCCCAGCGCGACGTACGCCACCATGCCGGTCAGCACCGTGCGCTGCGCCCGGACGCCCAGCAGCCCGGCGCGCGACCCGTCGGCCGCACCCTCGGCGGACGCGCCGGTCATCCGAGGACCACCTTGCCGACCGTGCGGCGCTCCTCGAGCTCCCGGTGCGCCCGTGCCGCCTCGGCGAACGCCACCCGATGGGTGAGCACGCGCCACTCGCCCGACGCCGCCCGCTCCAGGGCCCGTCGCTGGTAGGCGCGCAGGTCGCCGAACGCGGGGGCGCCGGGTCCGACGACGGCCCGCACCTCGACCGGGTCGCCCGCCGGGGTGACGGCGCTCGCGGCCACGGGGTTCGGGCTCCCGGAGGCCCAGCCCTGCACGACGAGCCGACCGCCGGGCCCGAGGAGGGCCGCGGCCTCGGCGCCCAGGTCGCCACCGACGCCGTCGATCACGACCGTCGCGGCGGCCGCGCGCAGCCGGCCGAGCGCGGCCCGCGCGGCGGCGGGCCAGCCGTCCCCGGCGACGTCGACGACGGCGAGCCGCTGCCCGGCGTCGGGGGCGAGCCCGCGGACCGCGCGGACCTTGCGCGGCCCGCCGGCCAGGGCGAGGACCCGGGCGCCCGCGTCGAGCGCCGACTGGACGAACAGGGAGCCGAGGCCACCTGCGGCGGCGGTGAGCACCACGACGTCGTCGGGACGCGGCCGCGCGACCTCCAGCGTCATGAGCGCCATCCGGCCCGTACCGATCATCGCGACGGCGTCGGCCAGGTCGAGCCGGTCGGGGAGGCGGTGCAGGGCGTCGACGGGCGCGACGGCGAGGCGCGCGTACCCGCCGCCGTCGGGCGTGGCGCCGAGGTGGGCGGCGACCCGGACCCCGAGCCGGTCGTCCCCGACGTCCGGGCCGACCGCGACCACCGTGCCCGCGACCTCGCGCCCGGGGATGGCGGGGAGACGAGGCGCGGGCAGGGGACCGGTGGCCTCGCCGCGGCGCAGGGTGGTGTCCAGCAGGTGCACGCCGTGCGCGCGGGCGGCGACGAGCACCTGGCCGGGGCCGGGCACGGGGTCGGGGACCTGCTCGAGGACGAGGGTCTCGGGCGGGCCGTAGGTGTGGTGGCGGATAGCGTCCATCCCGTCATGCTGTGACCTGAACTATGGTTGAGGTCAAGGGTCGGGAGGCCGCCGCGCGGGGAAGGACACCGATCGTGCCGGAGCATGCGACCGAGAGGGTCCCGTGGGACCACGTCGAGCTGTCCGTCGGCGAGGTGGCCGCGCGCAGCGGCGTCGCCGTCTCCGCCCTGCACTTCTACGAGCGGCGCGGCCTGATCGCCAGCCGCCGCACCTCCGGCAACCAGCGGCGCTACCGACGTGACGTCCTGCGCCGGGTGTCGTTCATCCGGGTCTCCCAGCGGGTCGGCATCCCGCTGGCGCGCATCGCCGAGGCGCTGGAGACCCTGCCCGCCGATCGCGCCCCGAACGTCCGCGACTGGGAGCGGCTGTCCAAGGCCTGGCGCACGGACCTCGACGCGCGCATCGAGCAGCTCGAGCGGCTGCGGGACGACCTCACCGACTGCATCGGCTGCGGCTGCCTGTCCCTGAGCCGGTGCGTGCTCGCCAACCCGCACGACGCGCTCGGCGACGACGGCCCGGGCCCGCGCCGGCTGCTCGTCGACGAGACGGACTGACCCGACCGGGACGGCCGGACGACCGGTGGCGCGAGCGCGGACGGCCGGGACGGCCGCCGTGGTGCCGCCGTACCCTCGGGCCATGACTCACGTCCTCGTCCTCAACGGTCCCAACCTCGGTCGGCTCGGCGTGCGCGAGCCCGAGATCTACGGCCACGCGTCCATGTCCGACCTCGAGCGGGAGGCCGCCGGCTGGGGGAGCGAGCTGGGCGTCACCGTCGACGTGCGCCAGACCGACGACGAGTCGGAGCTCGTGGGCTGGCTGCACGAGGCCGTCGACGCCCGCGCGCACGTGGTGCTCAACCCCGCGGCGTTCACGCACTACAGCTACGCGCTGCGCGACGCCGCCGCCCAGGTGACGTCCTCCGGGCTGCTGCTCGTCGAGGTGCACCTGTCGAACCCCGCCTCGCGCGAGTCGTTCCGGCACTACTCGGTGGTGGCCGGCATCGCGACGGGCACGATCGCGGGCTTCGGTTTCGACTCCTACCGGCTGGCGCTCGGCGCCCTCGCGCACAAGCTCCAGTCCTGAACTCCTCCTTCTCCAGGGTCCAGGCTTGACAGGAGACAAGTCCTGAGACTTGTCGACGTCCTCACAAGGTCGTAGCGTTGAGCCATGATCGTCGTCACTGCGGACCAGCGGGGCAGCACCCGGGGTCCCGACCGTGTGCCCGAGGCTCTCGCGCTCGTCGCCGCGCGGGCGCACGGACGGCCGGGAGTGCTGCTGCCCTTCGACCGCACGGTGGGCGACGAGCTCCAGGGCGCGCTGTCCGCGGACGACGACGGCGCGGCGCTGGCCGTCGACGTCGTCCTCGACCTGGTGCGCGACGGCGGATGGTCCGTGGGGATCGGCCTCGGCGCGGTCGACCGGCCGCTGCCGGCGGAGTCGAGGGCGGCCTCCGGCCCGGCGTTCGTGCGGGCTCGCGCGGCGGTCGACCGGGCGAAGCGGCGCGGGCGCGGCAGCGTGCCCCTGGCCGTGGTGGGGCCGGACGAGGAGCCGCGCTCGACCGTCGCCGCGGACGCGCAGGCGCTCCTGCATCTGCTCGGGGCCGTCGTGGCGCGGCGTTCCACGGCGGGGTGGGAGGCCGTCGACACGCTCGTCGCGCAGCGGGGCCCGGCACCGCAGCGGGCCTCGGCGGCCGCGTTGGGGGTCAGCGAGCAGGCGGTGAGCCAGCGGCTGCGTGCCGCGCTGTGGGCCGAGGACGCGGCCGTCCGGCCGCTCGCGGCGCGCCTGCTGCGGGCCGCGGGTGCCGACCTGGACGATGACCTGGACGACGACCCGGACGACGACCCGGACGGCGAGGCAGGGGAGGAGCGCGCGTGAGCTTCGGAGCGGTGGCGGCGGACGTCGCTGTGTGGCTCGTCGGCCTGGGCGCGAGCGTGGGCGGTGGTGCCTGGCTCGTTCCGTGGGTGCTGCGGCACGCGGAGCGGGAGCCGCAGGCCGCGGCGGAGGCGGTCGCCGTGCTGCGCGGCGGCACCTGGATCGGCCTGCTCGAGCGGCTGTGCGTCACGGGTTCGCTGCTCGCGGGCTACCCGGAGGGCGTGGCCGTCGTCGTCGCGGTCAAGGGGCTCGGCCGGTTCTCGGAGCTGCGCGAGCACCCGGTCGCGAGCGAGCGGTTCGTGGTCGGGACGCTGGCGTCGCTCGCATGGTCGGCCGCCGTCGGGATCGCGGGGCACGTGCTCCTGGTCGCGCTGTAGAATGTTCCGGGCTCTCTGCTGCCCGGCACGTCGACATCCGCACGACATCCGCACGACTTCCGCTCCGTACCCGACCCCGAGGACGAACAAGAAACGTGGCTACCTCCAACGACATCAAGAACGGCACCGTGCTCCGCATCGACGGTCAGCTCTGGTCGATCATCGAGTTCCAGCACGTCAAGCCGGGCAAGGGTGGCGCGTTCGTTCGCACGAAGATGAAGAACGTGCTGTCCGGCAAGGTCGTCGACAAGACCTTCAACGCGGGCACCAAGGTCGAGACCGCGAACGTGGACCGCCGCGACTTCCAGTACCTGTACATGGACGGCGCCGACTACGTCTTCATGGACACCGACACCTACGACCAGATCACCGTGCCCGCCGCCACCGTCGGCGACGCGGCGAACTACATGCTCGAGGGCATGAACATCATGGTCGCGTCCAACGACGGCACGCCGCTGTACGTCGAGCTCCCGTCGTCCGTGGTCCTGGAGATCACCTATACGGAGCCGGGCCTGCAGGGCGACCGCTCCACCGGCGGCACCAAGCCCGCCACCCTCGAGACGGGCGCGGAGATCCAGGTCCCGCTGTTCCTCGAGCAGGGCACCAAGGTCAAGGTCGACACGCGTGACGGGTCGTACCTGGGCCGCGTGAACGACTGACGGGCGCCTGCTGACATGGGTGCACGCACCAAGGCGCGCAAGCGCGCCGTCGACATCCTCTTCGAGGCGGAGCAGCGGGGGATCGACCCGCAGGTGCTCGTCGCCGACCGGGTGATCGAGCCGCACACCGAGGCCGCCGTCCCGCAGTACACGGTCGACCTCGTGGAGGGTGTCGCCACCCACCGCGAGCGCATCGACGAGCTGCTGGCGACCTACTCGCAGGGGTGGACCGTCGAGCGGATGCCGGCGGTCGACCGCGCGCTGCTGCGGATCGGCACCTGGGAGCTGCTCTACAACGACGACGTCCCCGACGCCGTCGCGGTGGACGAGGCGGTCGACCTCGCCGGACAGCTCTCGACGGACGACTCGCCGTCGTTCGTCAACGGCCTGCTGGGCCGGCTGGTCGACATCAAGCCGACGCTGCTGATCTGACGCGTCTCGACGCCCCACAGGCGGTGGGGCACGCATCCCGGCCCGGGGGGGTGTGCCCACGACTTTCTGTCTTTTCGGGGTCGTCTTCC
>NZ_JBHVSQ010000001.1:469480-537150 GCF_042885055.1 Isoptericola sp. NPDC058082
GCGGTGATGGCTTCTATGTTCTGCGCTATAACGCCCCATTTGCGGCGTTTCCGCCCTCTCCCCCCGCCTCCCCCCCCCCCCCACCGCCTGTCCGTCGTTCGGGGCCCGTCGTCCTGGGCTGTGTGACGCACGCCGCGCCCGCATCGTGGGCACGCCCGGTGGGCGCACGGAGGCGACGGGATAAGGTGGAGGCCGTCAGAACGACGCCCTGGGAGCCCGCCTCGAGGGGCACGAGAACCGACACCCTTTAACACCGTCCCGTGAGGCGGAGAAGGAGGTCGCCAGTGACTGCTGGCACCGGCATGCCCGGAACACCCGATCAGCCCGACGTCCCCGAGGGGACCGTCGTGCTCGGCGCGAGCGACGTCGCCCGCGCCCTCACCCGTATCGCGCACGAGATCGTCGAGCGCGCCAAGGGAGCCCAGGACGTCGTCCTGCTCGGTATCCCGACCCGCGGGGTCACCCTGGCCGCCCGCCTCGCGCAGCGGCTCGCGAGCATCGACCCCGCCTTCGACCCGGAGCGCGACCTCGGCGAGCTGGACGTCACGATGTACCGCGACGACCTGCGCCGCCAGCCCACCCGTGCGGTCGGCGTCACGCGGCTGCCCGCGGCGGGGATCGAGGGCAAGACGGTCGTCCTGGTCGACGACGTCCTCTTCTCCGGCCGCACGATCCGTGCCGCGCTCGACGCCATCGGCGACCTCGGCCGACCGCAGGCGGTGCGCCTCGCGTGCCTGGTGGACCGCGGTCACCGCGAGCTGCCGATCCGCCCCGACTTCGTGGGCAAGAACCTCCCCACCGCCCAGACGGAGCGGGTGCGCGTGCTGCTCGCGGAGGTGGACGGCTCGGACGCCGTGGTGATCAGCGGCCGGGAGCCCGGCGCCGCGACCCCGGGCGAGGGGGGCGACCGATGAGGCACCTGCTCTCCACCGCGGACCTGGCCAAGGACGAGGCGATCGAGCTCCTCGACACCGCCGCGCAGATGGCCGCGACGCAGTCCCGCGAGATCAAGAAGCTGCCGACGCTGCGCGGTCGCACCGTGGTGAACCTGTTCTTCGAGGACTCCACGCGTACCCGCATCTCGTTCGAGACGGCCGCCAAGCGGCTGTCCGCGGACGTCATCAACTTCTCGGCCAAGGGGTCGAGCGTCTCCAAGGGCGAGTCCCTCAAGGACACCGCGCTCACGCTGCACGCCATGGGCGCCGACGCCGTGGTGGTGCGGCACTGGGCCTCGGGAGCCCCGTACCAGCTCGCGCACGCCGGCTGGCTCGACGCGGCCGTGCTCAACGCCGGCGACGGCACGCACATGCACCCCACGCAGGCGCTGCTCGACGCCTACACGATCCGCCGCCACCTCGGCGGCCACGGCGGCGGCCTGCGCCGCGGAGGGGACGACGGCGTCGGCGCCGACCTCGCGGGCGTCAAGGTCGCGATCGTGGGCGACGTCCTGCACTCGCGCGTCGCCCGCGCCAACGTGTGGCTGCTGCGCACGCTCGGCGCCGAGGTGACGCTCGTCTCGCCGCCCACGCTGCTGCCGGTCGGGGTCGAGTCGTGGCCCTGCCGGACGTCCTACGACCTGGACGCCACGCTCGCCGACTGGCAGCCGGACGCCGTGATGATGCTCCGCGTGCAGCGCGAGCGGATGTCCGGGGGCGCGGGCGCGTTCTTCCCGAGCCCGCTGGAGTACACCCGCTACTTCGGCCTCGACGGCCGCCGCCTGGCGCTGCTGCCCGCGCACTCGATCGTCATGCACCCGGGCCCGATGAACCGCGGCCTGGAGATCTCCGCCGAGGCGGCCGACTCCGAGCGCGCCGTCATCGTCGAGCAGGTCGCCAACGGCGTCGCGGTGCGCATGGCCGCGCTCTACCTGCTGCTGTCCGGCACATCCTCGTCCGCCTCCGTGCCCGCTCCTGCGCCCACATCTCTGCCCGCACCTGTCTCGAGCACCACCGAAGGGACCGCCCTGTGACCACGACCTATGTGCTGCGCGGGGCCCGTCCCCTCGGCGGCGAGCCCGCCGACGTCGTCCTCTCCGGCGGCGTGATCACCCAGGTGACGGGCCCCGGCGCCGCCGACGTCCCCGCCGGCGACGACGTCGTGGAGGTCGCCGCCGACGGGCACGTCCTGCTGCCCGGCCTGGTCGACCTGCACACGCACCTGCGCGAGCCGGGCCGCGAGGACGCCGAGACGGTCGCGTCCGGCACCCGTGCCGCGGCGGCCGGCGGCTTCACCGCGGTGCACGCCATGGCGAACACCTCGCCGGTCGCCGACACCGCCGGCGTCGTCGAGCAGGTGTGGCGCCTGGGACAGGAGGCCGGCTGGGTCGACGTGCACCCGGTCGGTGCCGTCACCGTGGGCCTCGGCGGCGAGCGCCTCGCCGAGCTCGGCGCGATGGCCGACTCCGCCGCCCGAGTGCGGGTCTTCTCCGACGACGGCAAGTGCGTGCACGACCCGATCCTCATGCGTCGCGCGCTGGAGTACGTCAAGGCGTTCGACGGCGTCGTCGCGCAGCACGCGCAGGAGCCTCGCCTCACCGAGGGCGCCCAGATGAACGAGGGCGTCGTGTCCGCCGAGATCGGGCTGGCGGGGTGGCCCGCGGTCGCCGAGGAGGCGATCATCGCCCGCGACGTGCTGCTCGCCGAGCACGTCGGCTCACGGCTGCACGTGTGCCACCTGTCCACCGCCGGGTCCGTCGAGATCGTCCGGTGGGCCAAGGGCCGCGGCATCGACGTCACCGCCGAGGTGACGCCGCACCACCTGATCCTCACGGACGAGCTCGCCCGCACGTACGACCCCACGTACAAGGTGAACCCCCCTCTGCGCACGGCCGAGGACGTCGAGGCGGTGCGCGCCGGCCTCGCCGACGGCACCATCGACATCGTCGCCACCGACCACGCCCCGCACACCCGCGAGGACAAGGACTGCGAGTGGGGCGCCGCCGCGTTCGGCATGACCGGGCTGGAGACCGCCCTGTCGGTCGTGCAGCAGACCATGGTCGACACCGGCCGCCTCACCTGGGCCGACGTCGCGCGCGTCCTGTCGACCAACCCCGCCCGGATCGGCCGGGTCACCGATCACGGCCGACCGGTCGCGGTGGGCGAGCCCGCCAACCTCACGCTGGTCGACCCGGCCGCCGCCCGGACGGTCGACGGGGCCGCGCAGGCCACCGCGAGCGGCAACACGCCCTTCGCCGGGCGGGAGCTGCCCGGCCGCGTCGTGGCGACGTTCCTGCGCGGGCGCGCCACGGTGCTGGACGGCGCCCCGGTCGCCGCGCCGGCCGTCGGGCTCGGGGGCGCACGATGAACCTCCCCATGCCCGTGGCCGTCGGGATCTGGGTCGTGATCGGCGTCCTGCTCCTGCTCGTGATCCTCACGGGCCGGCGCCGGCTCGCCGCCCGCACCCGCGGCACCGTCCCCGTGCCCCCCGCCGTGCCCGAGGACCTCGGCGCCCTGCGTCTGGGCCCCCTCGACGCCACCTACGTCTCCTCCACGCTCGCGGGGGACTGGCTGGCCCGCGTCGGCGCGCACCACCTCGGCGACCGCTCCACCGCCCACGTGTCCGTGCACGACGCCGGCGTGCTCGTCGAGCGCGACGGCGCCCCGGACGTGTTCGCCCCCGTGGCCGCCCTGCGCGGCGTCGGCCTCGCCCCCGGCATGGCCGGCAAGTACGTCGGCGCCGACGGCCTGGTCGTCGTCACCTGGGAGGACCCGGAGGCGGACGGCGTGCCCGCCGTCGCCCTCGACACCGGCCTGCGCACCCGCCTCGCGCCCGACCGCTCCCGCCTGGTCGACGCCGTGCGCCACCTCATGACCTCCGCCCCCGCACCGAAGGACGAGCAGTGACCTCCAGCTCCCTGACCAGCCCTGTATCGAGCCCGGCACCGAGCCCGGTACCCAGCTCCGGGCCGGGCACCGCGCCCGCGCCGCACGCGGCCCTCCTCGTCCTCGAGGACGGCACGGTCGCCCGCGGCCGCGCCTACGGGGCCCGCGGCGCGACCTTCGGCGAGATCGTGTTCTCCACCGGCATGACCGGCTACCAGGAGACCCTCACCGACCCCTCGTACCACCGGCAGATCGTCGTGATGACGGCCCCGCACGTCGGGAACACCGGCATCAACGACGAGGACCCGGAGTCCGGCAAGATCTGGGTCGCCGGCTACGTGCTGCGCGACCCCGCGCGCCGCGTGTCCTCCTGGCGCGCGGACCGCTCCCTCGAGGAGGAGCTCGCCGCCCAGGGGGTCGTGGGCATCAGCGACGTCGACACCCGCAAGCTCACGCGCCACCTGCGCGAGCTGGGCGTCATGCGTGCCGGGATCTTCTCCGGCGACGCGCTGGTGCGCGAGGTCGCTCCCGGCACGTTCGTGGAGCGGTCGCTGCCCGAGCTGGTCGCCGAGGTGCAGGCCTCCCCGCAGATGGCGGGCGCCAACCTGTCCCCGGAGGTCACGACCGACGAGGGGTACGTCGTCGAGCCGTCGGGCGAGTTCGCCGGGCAGGCCCCGCTCGCGACCGTCGTCGCCGTCGACCTCGGCATCAAGGCCATGACCCCCGCGCGTCTCGCGCAGCGGGGCGTGCGCGTGCACGTCGTGCCCCAGTCGGCCACGATCGCCGACATCGAGGCCCTGCTGCCGACCGACGGCTCGCCCACGGGCGTGTTCTTCTCGAACGGACCCGGCGACCCGTCGTCGGCCACGCACGAGATCGAGCTCCTGCGCGGGGTGCTGGACCGCGGCATCCCGTTCTTCGGCATCTGCTTCGGCAACCAGCTGCTGGGCCGCGCGCTCGGCTACGGCACCTACAAGCTCGGGTACGGCCACCGCGGCATCAACCAGCCCGTCATGGACCGCACCACCGGCAAGGTCGAGGTCACCGCGCACAACCACGGGTTCGCCGTCGACGCGCCCCTCGACGCGGTGTCGAGGGCGCCGCACGACGCCGAGCGCACCGACGGCCGTGCCTACGGACGCGTCATCGTGTCCCACGTCGGCCTCAACGACCAGGTGGTCGAGGGGCTGACCGCGCTCGACGTGCCGGCCTTCTCCGTGCAGTACCACCCCGAGGCCGCCGCCGGCCCGCACGACAGCGCCTACCTCTTCGACCGCTTCGTCGAGCTCATGACGAGCCGCGAGCCCGTGACCGTCCCCGCCGCCACGCTGGCCGCGCTGAAGGAGAACTGATGCCCCGCCGTTCCGACCTCTCCTCCGTCCTGGTCATCGGCTCCGGCCCGATCGTCATCGGCCAGGCCTGCGAGTTCGACTACTCCGGCACGCAGGCCTGCCGCGTGCTCCGGGAGGAGGGCCTGCGGGTCATCCTCGTGAACTCGAACCCGGCCACGATCATGACCGACCCGGAGTTCGCCGACGCCACGTACGTCGAGCCGATCACCACCGAGGTCCTCACCACGATCATCGCCAAGGAGCGTCCCGACGCCCTGCTGCCCACCCTGGGCGGCCAGACGGCGCTCAACGCGGCCATCGCGCTCGACGAGGCCGGTGTCCTGGAGCAGTACGACGTCGAGCTGATCGGCGCGAACATCCCCGCCATCCAGAAGGGCGAGGACCGCCAGCAGTTCAAGGACGTCGTCGCCAAGTGCGGCGGCGAGTCCGCCCGCTCCGTCATCGTGCACACCGTGGACGAGGCGGTCGCGGCCTCCGCGGACCTCGGCTACCCGATGGTCGTGCGCCCGTCGTTCACCATGGGCGGCCTCGGCTCCGGCTTCGCGTACGACGAGCGCGAGCTGCGCCGCATCGTCGGGCAGGGCCTGCACTACTCGCCGACCACCGAGGTGCTCCTGGAGGAGTCCATCCTCGGCTGGAAGGAGTACGAGCTCGAGCTCATGCGGGACAAGGACGACAACGTCGTGGTCGTCTGCTCGATCGAGAACGTCGACCCGGTCGGCGTGCACACCGGCGACTCCGTCACGGTGGCGCCCGCGATGACGCTCACCGACCGCGAGTACCAGAAGCTGCGCGACATCGGCATCGCCGTCATCCGCGAGGTCGGCGTCGACACGGGCGGCTGCAACATCCAGTTCGCCGTCGACCCGGACACCGGGCGCATCATCGTCATCGAGATGAACCCGCGCGTGTCGCGCTCCTCGGCCCTCGCGTCGAAGGCGACGGGCTTCCCGATCGCGAAGATCGCGGCCAAGCTCGCCGTGGGCTACACGCTCGACGAGATCCCGAACGACATCACGCGCGTCACGCCGGCGAGCTTCGAGCCCACGCTCGACTACGTCGTCGTCAAGGTGCCCCGCTTCGCCTTCGAGAAGTTCCCGGCCGCGGACCCGACGCTCACCACGACCATGAAGTCGGTCGGCGAGGCCATGGCGCTGGGCCGCAACTTCACAGAGGCCCTCGGCAAGGCCCTGCGCTCGATCGACAAGGGCGGCGTCGCGTTCCACTGGGACGGCGCCGCGCCGTCCGGTGCGGAGCTGGACCAGCTGCTCGCCGAGATCGTGCGCCCCACGGAGCACCGCATGGTCGGCGTGCAGCAGGCGCTGCGTGCGGTCGTCGCCGGGCACACGACGCTCGAGGCGGTCTTCGACGCGACGAAGATCGACCCCTGGTTCCTCGACCAGATCCTGCTCATGAACGAGGTCGCCGCGGAGGTGGCCGCCGGCCCGACCCTCACCGAGGACGTGCTGCGCCGCGCCAAGCGGCACGGCCTGTCCGACGTGCAGGTCGCGCGCCTGCGCGGCATGGGCCCGGCGGGGGAGGCCACCGTCCGCGAGGTCCGACGGGCGCTCGGCGTCCGCCCCGTCTACAAGACGGTCGACACCTGCGCCGCCGAGTTCGCGGCACGCACGCCGTACCACTACTCGTCCTACGACGAGGAGACCGAGGTGGCGCCCCGCGAGCGCGAGGCCGTGATCATCCTCGGGTCGGGCCCGAACCGGATCGGCCAGGGCATCGAGTTCGACTACTCGTGCGTGCACGCCGCCCTGACCCTCTCCGAGCGCTACGAGACGGTCATGGTCAACTGCAACCCGGAGACCGTCTCGACGGACTACGACACCTCGGACCGTCTCTACTTCGAGCCGCTGACGTTCGAGGACGTGCTCGAGGTCTACGAGGCCGAGCTCGCCGCGGGCCCCGTCAAGGGCGTCATCGTGCAGCTCGGCGGGCAGACGCCGCTCGCCCTCGCGCAGCGCCTCGCGGACGCCGGCGTGCCGATCCTCGGTACGTCGCCCGAGGCCATCGACGCCGCCGAGGACCGCGGCATCTTCGGCCAGGTCCTGCTCGACGCCGGCCTTCCGGCCCCCGCGTTCGGTACCGCCCGCTCGCTGGGCCAGGCGCGCGAGGTCGCCGAGACCATCGGCTACCCCGTCCTGGTGCGCCCGTCGTACGTGCTGGGCGGTCGCGGCATGGAGATCGTCTACTCCGCCGAGCAGCTCACCGAGTACGTGGAGCGGGCTCTCGAGGCGGCGGCCGCGGACGAGCGCACGGCGGGCGGCCTGCTGCCGGCGCCGCTGCTCATCGACCGCTTCCTCGACGACGCGATGGAGATCGACGTCGACGCCCTGTACGACGGCGAGGAGATGTTCCTCGGCGGCGTCATGGAGCACATCGAGGAGGCCGGCATCCACTCGGGCGACTCGGCCTGCGTGCTGCCCCCCGTGTCCCTCTCGACGGCCGAGATCGAGCGCATCCGCCGCTCGACCGAGGCGATCGCGAAGGGCGTCGGCGTGCGCGGCCTGCTCAACGTGCAGTACGCGCTCGTCTCGGACGTCCTGTACGTGCTCGAGGCCAACCCGCGCGCGTCGCGCACCGTCCCGTTCGTGTCCAAGGCGACGGGGACCTCGCTGTCCAAGGCGGCGGCCCGGGTCATGGTCGGCGAGTCGATCGCCGAGCTGCGCGCGGCGGGCGTCCTGCCTGCCGAGGGCGACGGCGGGACGCTCGACCTCGGGGCACCGATGGCCGTCAAGGAGGCCGTGCTGCCGTTCAAGCGGTTCCGCACCGCCGAGGGTCAGGTCGTCGACACGGTGCTCGGTCCGGAGATGCGCTCCACCGGCGAGGTCATGGGCTTCGACAAGGACTTCCCGCACGCCTTCGCGAAGTCGCAGGCCGCCGCGTTCGGCGGGCTGCCCACCGCGGGCCGGGTGTTCGTCTCCGTCGCGGACCGGGACAAGCGCTCGATCGTCTTCCCGGTGAAGCGCCTCGCGGAGCTGGGGTTCGAGGTGCTCGCCACGTCCGGCACGGCGCAGGTGCTGCGCCGCAACGGCATCGGCAGCACGGTGGTGCGCAAGTTCTCCCAGGGCCGTGGCGCCGACGGCGAGCCCACGATCGTGGACCTCATCACCGACGGCGAGGTCGACCTCGTGGTGAACTCGCCGTCCGGCCAGGGCGCGCGCGCCGACGGCTACGAGATCCGCGCGGCGACGACGGCGGCCGACAAGCCGATGATCACCACCGTCGACCAGCTCGCCGCGGCGGTGCAGGGCATCGAGGCGGTCCGCGGCGGCCCGTTCGACGTCGCGAGCCTGCAGGAGCACACGGCCGCGACGCACGAGCGGCTCGGGGTCGGGACGACGGCGGCGGTGTCGGCATGAGCGCCGCGCCGGTGCCGTTCGGCGCGCGGCTCGCCGCGGCGATGGACGCCCACGGGCCGCTGTGCGTGGGCATCGACCCGCACGCGTCGCTGCTGGCGGCGTGGGGGCTGGGCGACGACGCCGCCGGGGTGCGCGAGTTCGGGCTGCGCGTGGTGGACGCGCTCGGCGGGCGCGTGGCGGCCTTCAAGCCGCAGGCGGCGTTCTTCGAGCGGCACGGCTCGGCCGGCGTCGCCGCGCTGGAGGACGTGATCGCCGCGTCGCGGGCCGTCGGCACGCTGACGGTCGTCGACGCCAAGCGCGGCGACATCGGCTCGACGATGGGCGCGTACGCCGACGCGTTCCTGGCCGACGGCTCCCCGCTCGCGGGCGACGCGGTCACAGTGTCGCCGTACCTGGGCTTCGGCTCGCTGGCGCCGGCCGCCGAGCTGGCCGCCCGCACCGGGCGCGGGATCTTCGTGCTGTGCCTCACCTCCAACAAGGAGGGGCACGAGGTGCAGCACGCCGTCGGGCCCGACGGCGTGAGCGTCGCGGCGTCGGTCGCCGCCCAGGCGGCCGTGCTGAACGCCGGCGCCGTCGCCGAGGGGCTGCCGATGGGCTCGGTCGGCCTCGTCGTGGGCGCCACCGTCGGTGACGCCGCCCGGGAGACCGGGACGGACCTCGTGGCCGTGCACGGTCCGCTGCTGGCGCCCGGCGTGGGCGCGCAGGGCGCGGGGGAGCGGGAGCTCGCCTCGGCCTTCGGGGACGCCCGCCGCCAGGTGCTCGCGTCGTCGTCCCGGGGCGTCCTCGCCGCGGGGCCCGACGCCGACGGGCTGCGCGCCGCCGCGGCGTCGGCCGTCGCCGACGCCCGGGCGGCGCTGCGCCCCTGACGCCGCCCGTCCGCACGAAGGCCCGCCTCCCGACGGGGGCGGGCCCTTCGTCGTTCCCGGGCGGGTCAGACCGCGGCGAGCTGCCACACGGACACGTGCCGCTCGCTGTCGGCGGTGAACGGCGTGCGGTCCCAGCCCTCCCAGCGGTGCACCAGGCGCATCCCCGCGAGGCGCGCCATGAGGTCCAGCTCGGCCGGCCACACGTACCGGAACGGCAACCACCGGAACCGGCCGGAGCCGTCGGGCCCGACGGTCACGTGGTTCGACGTGAACCGCTGGGTGACCACGTCGAGCCGGTCGAAGCCCACGTACCCGCCGCCCGCCGCGTCGGGCGCGACGGTGAACGGCACGGTGTCCTGCCCGGGCGGCATGCGTCGCAGGGGCGGCACCCCGACCTCGACGACGAAGTACCCGCCGGGGCGCAGGTGGGCCGCGGCGGTGCGGAAGCAGTCCACCTGGCCGTCCTGCGTCGTGACGTTCCCGATGGTGTTGAAGACGAGGTACGCGACGGCGAACTCGCCGGGCACGCGGGCGCTCGTCATGTCACCGATCGTCACCTCGACGCGGTCGCCGCCCGGCTTGTCCGCGACGCGCGCCGCCATCGCCCGGGACAGCTCGATGCCGTGCACGGGCACGCCGCGCAGGGCGAGCGGCGCGGCGAGGCGGCCGGTGCCGACCGCGAGCTCGAGGGCGGCGCCGTCGCCCGCCAGGTCGGCGAGCACGTCGACCGTGCGCTCGACGACCGCCGGGTCGAACTCGTCGTCGGACGAGGCGTCGTAGGAGGCGGCGACGCTCTCGGGGAACCACCCGTCGTCGGCGGCGTCCGGGGTCTCGTGGGAGTCGGTCGGCATGACCCGACCGTAGGCCGCGGCGCACGGGCAGCAGGAGTCTTTTCCGGGCAGGCGCGCGACCTGCGACGATGTCGTGACCCGAATGCCGCTTTCCTCCCGGTCGCGCGGCGATCCGTCCTGCGCTACGGATTGCCGCCTTCGCAGGTCGTGGCTACTTTCGAGGGAGCAGTTCCCTCAACAGGCGGACCGACAGAGTAGGTGACTTGCGTGGCTCTCCCCCCTCTCACCCCGGAACAGCGTGCTGCGGCCCTCGAGAAGGCGGCCGAGGCTCGGCGCGTCCGCGCGGAGATCAAGAACCGGTTGAAGTACTCCCAGGGCTCCCTCAAGGACGTGATCGAGCAGGGGCAGAAGGACGACGTCGTGGGCAAGCTCAAGGTGGTCTCGCTGCTCGAGTCGCTCCCCGGGGTCGGTAAGGTGAAGGCCCGGGCGATCATGGAGGAGATCGGGATCGCCGAGACCCGCCGGGTCCGCGGCCTCGGGCCGCACCAGGCTTCGGCGCTCATCGAGAGGTTTGGCTGACATTTCCGCACCACCCGCCGGCCGTCCGGCATCGCAGGACTCCCTCGTCACCGCACCCGACAGCACACCTGTCGCCGTGCCCGCGGGAGCGACGCCGGCCCGCCTGACCGTGCTCGCCGGTCCGACGGCCGTCGGCAAGGGCACGGTCTCGGCCGACGTCCGCGCGCGCTACCCGCAGGTGTGGCTGTCCGTGTCGGCGACGACGCGGCCGCCGCGCCCCGGTGAGGTGCACGGCGTGCACTACCTGTTCGTGTCGCCCGAGGATTTCGACCGGATGGTCGCCGAGGGGCAGATGCTCGAGTGGGCGGTGGTGCACGGCCGGCACCGGTACGGCACGCCCCGCGGCCCGGTCGAGGAGCACCTCGCCGCCGGCGTGCCCACCCTGCTGGAGATCGACCTGCAGGGGGCGCGGCAGGTACGGGAGGCCGTCACGGCGATGGGCCTCGCCGCGCAGTTCGTCTTCCTCGCCCCGCCGAGCTTCGACGAGCTGGTGCGGCGTCTGGTGGGCCGTGGCACGGAGGACGCAGAGGAGCGCGAGCGGCGCCTGCGCACGGCGCGGACGGAGCTCGCCGCCGAGGCCGAGTTCGACGTGACGATCGTCAACGACGACGTCACCCACGCCACGGACCGGCTCGCGCGGGTCATGGGCGTGACGTCCGCCGCACCCCGGGTCGCGCTGGAGGACGCCGGGCTTGGGGGTCCGGGCCCGAGCGCGGGTAGGATGGACCGCTGACCCCCTGACGTCTCGTCACCGCGGCTGTCAGCGAACCCGTCACCGAACTTTGTCTCAACGTTTGTCTGGAGTGTGACCCATGGCCGGAACCGTGGCCCAGCCCATCGGCATCACCGACCCGCCCATCGACGAACTGCTCGAGCGCACCGACTCGAAGTACGGCCTCGTGCTGTACGCGTCCCAGCGCGCCCGTCAGATCAACGCCTACTACTCGCAGCTCAACGAGGGCCTGCTGGAGAACGTGGGCCCGCTGGTCGAGACCCGCAACCAGGAGAAGCCGCTCTCCATCGCCATGCGCGAGATCAACGAGGGCCTGCTCACCTCGACGCCGGTCGAGGAGAAGCCCGCGGCCGCCGCGGAGCCGGTCGTCGAGCCCGGCGACGAGATCACCTTCTGACGGCCTGACGCCGGTCGGCGACCGGCGTCACCCTGCGGCGACGAGGTAGCGCGCGATGAGGATCCTGCTCGGCGTCAGCGGCGGCATCGCCGCGTACAAGGCCGTGCTGCTGCTGCGGCTGCTGCGCGAGGAGGGGCACGCGGTCCGGGTCGTCCCGACCGCGTCCGCCCTGCGCTTCGTCGGCGCGCCGACGTTCGAGGCGCTGTCCGGCGAGCCCGTCACGGACGAGGTCTTCGAGGACGTCGCGCACGTCCCGCACGTGGCGCTCGGCCAGGGCGCCGACCTCGTCGTCGTCGCTCCCGCGACGGCCGACCTGCTCGCCCGGGCGGCGACCGGCCGGGCCGACGACCTCCTCACCTCGACGCTCCTCACCGCACGCTGCCCGGTCGTGATGGCCCCCGCGATGCACACCGAGATGTGGGAGCACCCCGCCACGCGCGCGAACGTGGCGACGCTGCGCGAGCGCGGCGTCACGGTGATCGAGCCGGCGAGCGGCCGCCTCACCGGCGCGGACACCGGGCCGGGGCGGCTGCCCGAGCCGGAGGAGATCGCCCGCGTGGCCCTCGCGGCCGCGACGGGTGCGGGCGCCGCGGAGCCCGTGGGCGGGCACCACGGGGACCTGTCGGGCCGCACCGTCGTCGTCTCCGCGGGCGGCACCCGCGAGCCGATCGACCCCGTGCGCTTCATCGGCAACCGGTCCAGCGGGCGCCAGGGCGCCGCGCTGGCGGAGGCCGCGCGCGCCCGCGGCGCCCACGTCACGCTCGTGGCCGCGAACCTGGACGACGCCGTGTGCGAGGCCGCCCGGGCGGCGGGCGTCGTCGTCGTGCCGGTGGAGACCACGGCCGAGCTGCGCGACGCGGTGCGCGCGGGCGCCTCGGACGCGGACGTCGTCGTGATGGCCGCGGCGGTCGCCGACTTCCGCCCGGCCGACGTGCCGGACGCCAAGATCAAGAAGGTGCCGGGCTCGGGCCCGGCGCCGATCACGCTCGTGGAGAACCCCGACGTGCTCGCCGAGCTCGCGCACGACCGGCTGCGCCCCGGCCAGCTCGTCGTCGGCTTCGCGGCCGAGACGGGCGACTCCGACGGCTCCGTGCTCGAGCACGGGCGCCGCAAGGCCCTGCGCAAGGGCGCGGACCTGCTCGCGGTGAACGCGGTCGGCTCCGGGCGCGGCTTCGGCGCCCCCACCAACGCCGTCACGGTGCTCGACGGCACCGGCGACGTCGTGACCGAGGCCGCGGGATCGAAGCGCGAGGTCGCCGACGCCATCTGGGACGTCGTGACGAAGACGTTGCCCGGCATCTGAGATTCACCCCAGCATGTGAGACATTTCCTGCCGCGAGGGCCTGGTCGGGCGCCCCGCTGCCCGTAGGCTGTCCGCCATGACCGATGCGCTGCGCCTCTTCACGTCCGAGTCCGTGACCGAGGGCCACCCGGACAAGGTGTGCGACCAGATCTCCGACGCGATCCTGGACGCGCTGCTGGCGCAGGACCCCCGCTCGCGCGTGGCGGTGGAGACGATGGTGACCACGGGGCTCGTGCACGTGGCGGGCGAGGTCACCACGGACGCGTACGTCGAGATCCCGCAGATCGTGCGCGAGGTGGTGCGCCGCATCGGCTACACCTCGTCGGCGATCGGGTTCGACGGCGACTCCTGCGGCGTGTCCGTGTCGATCGGGCAGCAGTCGCCCGACATCGCGCAGGGCGTCGACAAGAGCCTGGAGGAGCGCGACGACGCCTCCGGTCCGGGCCTCGACCGCGACCCCCTCGACGCGCAGGGCGCGGGCGACCAGGGCCTGATGTTCGGGTACGCCACCGACGAGACGCCCTCGCTGATGCCGCTGCCCATCTGGACGTCGCACCGGCTCGCGGAGCGGCTGTCGGCCGTGCGCCGCTCGGGCGAGCTGCCCGGGCTGCGGCCCGACGGCAAGACCCAGGTGACGGTCGCGTACGACGGCGACCGGCCCGTGCGGATCGACACCGTCGTGCTCTCCACCCAGCACGACGCCGACATCGTGCAGGAGAAGCTGCAGCGCGAGGTGGCCGACGTCGTCATCGCCCCGGTGCTGGCCCAGGTGGCCCAGGAGACCGGCGTCGAGACGGCGGACGCCCGCCTCATCGTCAACCCCACCGGCAAGTTCGTCGTCGGCGGGCCGCAGGGCGACGCCGGCCTCACCGGCCGCAAGATCATCGTCGACACCTACGGCGGGATGGCCCGCCACGGCGGCGGCGCCTTCTCCGGCAAGGACCCGTCGAAGGTCGACCGCTCCGCCGCGTACGCCATGCGCTGGGTCGCGAAGAACGTCGTCGCCGCGGGGCTCGCGCGCCGGTGCGAGGTGCAGGTCGCGTACGCGATCGGCAAGGCCCACCCGGTGGGGCTGTACGTCGAGACCTTCGGCACCGAGACCGTGCCGACCGAGCAGATCGCCGCCGCCATCGAGTCCGTGTTCGACCTGCGCCCCGCGGCGATCATCCGCGACCTCGACCTGCTGCGCCCCGTGTACGCCGCGACGGCCACCTACGGGCACTTCGGCCGCGAGCTGCCCGGGTTCACGTGGGAGCGGACGGACCGCGTCGAGGCGCTGCGCGCCGCGGTCTGATCCCGCCTTTCGCGCCTCAGGTCGCGGCCGCGTGGCGGGATGCTTCCTTCGCGCGGACGCGTTCACGGGCGCCAGGGCGCCCTCCACTTCGGGAGGGATACGTCCGCGCGAAGGAAGCATCCCGCCACGCTCGATCTTCGTCAGGCGGTGTCGCATCGCCGCGGCCTCGTCTCACGTCGTCACGGGAACCGTAGGGGGCTGTGCTGGTGGCGTGGGCGGGGCGTGATGGGATGGCCTCGTGACTGAGACCTCCGAGCCCGAGCAGCCCGCGCTGCTCGGGCTCGACGACGTCCCGGCCCCGCGTGACGCCGCGACGAAGGGGCGCCGCAAGCCCGGGACGGGCGGCAAGGGCGGCAAGGCTGCCCTGGGGGCCACTCCCGTCGCCGAGGAGCTGCCCGTCGCGCGGGTGGTGCTCGACCTGCAGCCCGCGCACCTGGACCGCCCGTACGACTACCTGGTGCCCGCCCCCATGGCCGACGACGCCCGGCCGGGGGTGCGGGTGCGGGCCCGGTTCGGGCCGCAGGAGGTGGCGGGCTACGTCGTGGAGCGTCAGGAGACGTCCGACCACGAAGGGCGGCTCGTGCCGCTCAAGCGACTGGTCTCGGCCGACCCGGTGCTGTCGGAGCCGGTGCTGCGGCTGGCCCGCGCCGTCGCGGACCGGTACGCCGGCACCCTCGCCGACGTGCTGCGCCTCGCGGTGCCGCCCCGGCACGCGCGGGTCGAGAAGGAGGTGCTGGCCTCCCTGGCGGAGCCCGTCGAGGAGGCGGGACAGGACGGCACGGACGGCACGGGGGAGGCCCGGGACCGCCCCCAGGACGCCTCTGACGGCGCTCAGAGCGACTCCGGGGCGCCCGCCGGGGACCTGGCGGTGCCGCGGCCCGTTCGTCCCGTGGCGGCGGGCTCCGTGGCGGCGTGGGAGTCGTACCTCGGCGGGGAGGCGTTCTGCCGCCACCTGCTGGCCGGGCAGGCGCCGCGGGCCGTCTGGACGCCGCTGCCCGGTCTGGCGCCGCCGACCGACGACGGGCCGGCCCACGTGCCGCACTGGGCGGCCGGCGTCGCGCAGGCGGCCCGCGCCACCGTCGCCGGGGGGCGCCGCGTCCTCGTCGTCGCGCCGGATGCCCGCGACGTCGAACGCGTCGTCGACGCCCTGGGCGAGGCCGGGCTCGACGACGTCGTGCGCCTCCTCGCCGACGACGGCCCCGCACCCCGCTACCGCGCGTTCCTGCGCGCCCGGCACGGCCTGGCGGACGTCGTCGTCGGGACGCGCGCCGCCATGTTCGCCCCGGTGCCGGACCTCGGGCTCGTCGTGCTCTGGGGCGACGGGGAGGACACGCTCGCGGAGCCGCACGCCCCCTACCCGCACGCCCGCGACGTGCTCGCCCTGCGCAGCGACCTGGAGTCCGCGGCGTACCTGCTGGCGTCGCCGGGCCGGACCGTGCAGGCGCAGGCGCTGCTGGCGTCCGGGTGGGCGCGCGAGATCGTCGCGCCCCGCGACGTGCTGCGCGCCCGCGCACCCCGCGTGCGCGCGCTCACGTCGGTCGAGCTCGCCGCCGAGGGGCCGGGCGCGGCCGCGCGGCTGCCGACCGCCGCCTGGCGGGCCGCCCGCGACGGGCTGACCCGTGGACCCGTCCTCGTGCAGGTGCCGCGCACCGGCTACCTGCCCGTCGTGGCCTGCGCGCGGTGCCGGACCGCCGCCCGGTGCGCCGCGTGCCACGGCCCCCTCGGCATGACCCGCACCGGCAGCGCACCGCAGTGCTCCTGGTGCGGCCGCCTCGCCGGCGGCTGGCGCTGCGAGGAGTGCGGCGACACCCGGCTGCGCGCCGTCCGCGTCGGGTCGGACCGGACGGCGGAGGAGCTCGGCCGGGCGTTCGCGGGCACGCCCGTGCGGGTGTCCGCGTCCTCCGCGCCCGCCGGGGTGCTCGACCGGGTCGGTGGGGAGCCGGCGCTCGTCGTCGCGACGCCCGGCGCGGAGCCCGTCGCCGACGGCGGGTACGCCGTCGCGCTCCTGCTCGACGCCGCCGTCGCGACCGCGGGCACCGGGCTCGCCACTGCCACGGAGGCGCTGCACCGCTGGCTCGCCGCCGCGGCCCTCGTGCACCCCGCCCGCGCCGGCGGGCAGGTGCTCCTCGTCGGGGACGCCGCTCCCGCCCCGACCGGGGCGCTCGTGCGCTACGACCCCCGGGGCCTGGCCGACCGGGAGCTCGCCGAGCGCCGCGAGCTCGCGCTGCCGCCCGCGGTCCGCGTCGCGGCCGTCTCCGGCGACCGGGGGGCGGTGGACGCGGTCGTCGGCCGCGTCGCGCTCGCGGGGCCCGACACCGTCCTCGGCCCCGTCGAGCAGCCTGACGCCGACCCGCGACGCGGAGCCACCCTCGAGCCCCAGGTGCGCACCGTGCTGCGCGTCCCCCTCGCCCAGGGGGGCGAGCTCGCCGCCCAGCTGCGCGCCTCCCTCGCCGTCCGGTCCGCTCGGCGCGAGGGTGGCGTGGTCCGCGTGCAGGTCGACCCGAAGGAGATGCTCTGATGGCCCTCGCCCCCGCCGGGGCCCCCGTCGACACCGTGGTGCTCGACTTCGGCAACGTGCTCGTCGGGTGGGACCCCTACGGGGCGTTCCCCGGCCGGCCGCGCGCCGAGGTGGCCGGCTGGATGGCGGAGATCGACTTCCCGGCGTTCAACCTCGCCCAGGACGCCGGCCGCAGCTGGGCCGACGCCCGCGCGACCCTCGACGACCGCCCCCACCTGCAGCTTCTCCTGGACGAGTACGTGGCGGGCTTCCCCGGGACGCTGACCGGCCCCGTCCCCGGCTCGGCGGAGCTCGTCGAGGAGCTCGGTGCCGCGGGCGTGCGCCTCCTCGGGCTCACGAACTGGTCCGCCGAGCTGTTCCGGCACGCCGCGGGCGCCGCCCCGGCCACGACCCGCCTGGAGCACGTCGTCGTCTCCGGGCGTGTGGGGCTCGCGAAGCCCGACCCGGCGATCTTCCGTCACCTGGCCGCGACGCACGACGTCGATCCCGCCCGCGCCGTCTTCGTGGACGACGGCCCCGCCAACGTCGCCACCGCCCGGCAGCTCGGCTTCCACGCCGTCCGCTTCACCGACACCCCGGCGCTGCGCGCCGCGCTGCGCTCCCTCGGGCTGCCCGTGCGGCGGTAGGCGGGCGCGTCCCGCCCGAGCCACGGCGCGTCGCCGCCCGACTACGATCGGGTGGTGCGCCTGCTCTTCGCCGGAACCCCCGACCCCGCCGTCCCGTCCATGCGTGCCCTCCTGGCGTCGCGCCACGAGGTCGTGGGCGTCCTGACCCGGGCGGACGCCCCCGCCGGACGGGGCCGCCGCCTCGTGCCCAGCCCGGTGCGGCTCGCGGCCGAGGAGGCCGGGATCCCGGTCCTCACCGAGCGCCCCCGCGGCGAGGATTTCCTCGCGACGCTGCGCGAGCTCGACGTCGACGCCGCCCCCGTCGTGGCGTACGGGCACCTGCTGCGCCCCGACGTGCTCGCCGTCCCCCGGCTCGGCTGGGTCAACCTGCACTTCTCCGTGCTGCCCGCGTGGCGCGGAGCGGCCCCCGTGCAGCACGCCGTCCTCGCGGGCGACGAGGTCACCGGAGCCACGACCTTCCTGCTGGACGAGGGCATGGACACCGGCCCGGTGCTCGGCACCGCCACGGAGACGATCCGCCCCCGCGACACGTCCGGCGACCTGCTCGGCCGCCTCGCGACCAGCGGCGCGGAGCTGCTCGTCGCCACCCTCGACGCGCTCGAGGACGGCACCCTCGCCCCCCAGGCGCAACCGGCCGACGGCGTCTCCCTCGCACCGAAGGTCACGACCGACGACGCCCGCGTCCGCTGGGACGACCCGGCCCTCGCCGTCGACCGCCGTGTCCGCGCCGTCACGCCCGCCCCGGGGGCCTGGACCACCCTGCCCCCCACCTCGGGGCTCGACGCCGCCCCCGGCGCCCGCCTCGGCCTCGGTCCCGTCACCCCGCGACCCGACGTCACCGACCTCGCCCCGGGCGAGGTGCGCGCCGGCAAGAAGGAGGTCCTCGTCGGGACCGCCACGCACGCCGTCGCCCTCGGGCACGTGCAGCCCGTGGGCAAGAAGCCGATGCCCGCCGCCGACTGGGCCCGCGGTGCGCGCGGACTCTTCACCGGTGACACCGGGGACGCCTCCCTGCGGCTCGGGCAGGACGCCCGATGAGCGCGGACCGCCGGGACGAGCGTCGCGACTCCTTCCGCAACAGCAAGGGCCGCCAGCGCGGCGCCGCCCGCTCGCGCGGCGAGACCCACCGCAGCGCCCAGGCGCCCGGCGAGCGCCGGCGTCGCACCGACCCCGCCCGCACCGCCGCCTACGACGTCCTGCGTCAGGTGGACGGCTCCGACGCCTACGCCAACCTCGTGCTCCCGCCCCTGCTGCGCGAGCGCCGCGTCGCGGGCCGCGACGCCGCCTTCGCCACCGAGCTCGCGTACGGCACCCTGCGCCTGCGCGGTCGCTACGACGCGATCCTCGCCCGCTGCGTGACCCGCCCCCTGGACCAGCTCGACCCCGAGGTGCTCGACGTGCTCCGTCTCGGCGCGCACCAGCTCCTGGGGATGCGGGTGCCGTCCCACGCCGCCGTCTCCGAGACGGTCGCCCTCGCCCGTGACCGCGTGGGCGCCGGGCCCGCCCAGATGGTCAACGCCGTCCTGCGCGCCGTCGGGCGCACGTCCCTCGACGACTGGCTCACCCGCCTCTCCGACGAGGCGCCCGACGCCGTCACCGGCCTCGCCACGGTCGGCTCCCACCCCGTATGGATCGCCCGCGCCCTGCGCGAGGCGCTCGCGGGCCACGGCCGCAGCCCGGACGAGGTCGCCGACCTCCTCGACGCCGACAACACCGCCCCGCGCGTCACCCTCGTCGCCCGCCCCGGCCTCGCCGACCCGGACGTCCTCCAGGAGCAGGCCGCCGACGCCGACGTCCGCCTCGACGCGGGCCGCTGGGCGCCCACCGCGCTCGTCCTCGCCGGCGGCAGCGACCCCGCCGCGCTGCCCGCCGTCGCGGACGCCCGCGCAGGCGTCCAGGACGAGGGCTCCCAGCTCGTCACCCTCGCCCTCGCCGGCACGCCGCTCCACGGCCCCGACGCGCGTTGGCTCGACCTCTGCGCCGGCCCCGGCGGCAAGGCCGCGCTCCTCGCGGCGCTCGCGGGGGAGCGGGGCGCCACCCTCGTCGCCAACGAGGTCCAGCCGCACCGCGCCCGCCTCGTCGAACGGGCCCTGCGCGCCGTGCCCGACGGCGTCGTCGAGCGGGTGCGTACCGGCGACGGACGGGAGGTCGGCACCGAGGAGCCCGCCGCCTACGACCGGGTCCTCGTCGACGCCCCGTGCACCGGCCTCGGCGCGCTGCGCCGTCGCCCCGAGTCGCGCTGGCGCCGCACGCCGGCCGACCTGGGCACGCTGACCGTGCTGCAGCGCGAGCTGCTCGGCTCCGCCCTCGACGCGGTGCGCCCCGGTGGCGTCGTCGCGTACGTCACCTGCTCCCCGCACCTGGCCGAGACACGGCTCGTCGTGGACGACGTGCTGCGCCGTCGCGACGACGCCGAACGCCTCGACGCCCGCACGGCGTTGCGCGGCGTGCTCGTCCCCGGGGCGGAGATCGACCTGGGGGCCGACGACGGGGGTGCGCGCGGCCTGGACGTCCAGCTGTGGCCGCACGTGCACGGCACGGATGCGATGCACCTCACGCTGCTCCGCCGTCGCGGTGACTGATTGTCAGGATCTTCTTGCACACCCGCGCCATGCCAGGATATTGTGGCACCCGCCAGGATGGACAGGATATTCCGACATGGTGGGGTTGCGCATGGATGCAGAGCGATGGGCCGTCGCGCGAAGCGCGCGCGACATCGGCCGTTTCGTCCGACAAGCACGAAAGCGCGCCGGGATCAGCCAGGCGGCGCTCGCGGACGAGCTCGGGCTCACCCGACAGTACGTCTCCGAGATGGAGGCAGGTGTCGACAATCTCTACATCACCCGGTTGTTCGAGGCGTTCGACGCGCTCGACATCGACGTACGACTGGCGGAAAGAGGCGACCGTGCCGGTGAGTGAGCTCGACGCGTGGCTCTACGGGACCCGGGTGGCCCGCTTCGTCGGGCGATCGAGCACGCGTGGGACGCACCGCGTCGATCTGGAGTGGGACGCCACGGCTGTGGCCCGCTGGGGATACGGCGCCCGGGTGCTCTCCCACCTTCTCCCCATGGACCCGGACGATGCGCCGCCGTCGCCCCGCGTCACGGCATGGCTCGACGGGCTGATGCCTGAAGGTCGCGTGCGCGACTCGATGGCGATGGAGGCCGGCGTCGACCCGGAGGACTCGATCGGATTCTTCACGGCCTACGGCGGAGACACGGTCGGCGCGCTCCTGCTCGCCCCGCCCGGGCACGACCCGTCACCAGGCCCACGGCCGCCCACCCGCGTCGATGCATCCGGCGTGGCGGCCCTGCTGCGCGAGAGTCTGGCCCGGGCAGGCGGCCACGGCCGCAGCCGGCACCTCACCAGCTCCCTGCCCGGCATGGAGCCCAAGATCGGGCTGGTGCGCGACGACGAGGGCTGGCTCCGGGCGTCGCCCACCCAACCGACGACGCACATCCTCAAGGTGGCGCGCGAGGCGGGCTCTCCCACGGCCGACCTCGTCGACACCGAGGCCGCCGCGCTCGACCTGGCCCGCCGCGTGGGCCTCACGTCGATCGACGCCGAGGTGGTCACGTTCGAGGACGTCCGGGCGATCGTCGTCTCCCGCTACGACCGAGTGTCCGACGCGGCCTCGCCGGGCGGCCAGCGGCGCGTGCACCAGGAGGACGCGGCCCAGGCCCTGGGCATCAACACCCGCGACCCGGAGCGCAAGTTCCAGCACGGCCGGACGCTGCCGTCGCTCGCCAGGATCGCCCGCGTGCTGCGCGAGGACGGTGCCCGGCCCGACCCGCTGCTCGCGCTCACCACCCTGAACCTGGCGGTCGGGAACACCGACGCCCACGCGAAGAACGTGTCGCTGCTGCGGCGCGAGGACGGCACCGTGGCGCTCGCCCCGGCCTACGACGTGTCCATGCACCTGCACCACGTGCACGCGTCGCGGGTCTTCGCGATGGACGTGTCCGGGGAGCGCGACATGGACCGCATCACGGCCGAGCACCTCGTCGCGGAGGGGGAGTCGTGGGGGCTGCCGCGCCGCCGCGCGCTGCGTGCCGTGGCGGCCACGCTCGACGGGTTGCGCACCGGCCTCGGGGAGATCGACCGCGACGCCCACCCGGGCGTGGGTCCGGACGCGTGGCGGACCGTGGAGGCCCGCACCGACGCGCTGCGCGCCGGGCTGCCCTCCTGAGGTGCTTCTCCTGAGGCGCTGTCCTGCTGAGGCGCGCGGCGTGCTCGTCAGGCGAGGGTGCGCTGGAGCAGCGTGGTGCTCACGGAGCGGCCGTGCTTGACGCCGACGTCACGCAGCACACCGGCGACCTCGAAGCCGAACCGGCGGTGCAGGGGGAGCGAGCCGGCCGCCGCGGGGTCGTCGGCCACGACCGCCACGACCTGCCGCACGCCGGCGCGCGTGCAGGCCTCCAGCAGCGCGGTCATGAGTAGCGAGCCGACACCCCGGCCCTGGGCCGCGGGGGCGAGGTAGATCGTGTCCTCCACCGTGTAGCGGTAGGCGGCCTTGGGCCGCCAGGGGGCCGCGTACGCGTAGCCGACGACGGCCCCGTCGACCTCGGCCACGAGGAAGGGCAGGCCGCGGGCGTCGAGGTCCACGAGGCGCTGTCGCCAGGCCGCGACGTCGGGGGCCTGCTCGTCGAAGGTCACGGCCGTGCCGGTGACGTACGGCTCGAGGATCGCCGCGACGGCGGGCAGGTCGCCGACGACGGCGGCACGCACGATGGGCGGTGCGGCGACCGTCGACGCGGTCGACGGCGACGGCTCGGCGGGGGAGGGGAGCGGTGGCACGGGGCGAGCGTAGTGGCTGCTCCGCCTACGCTGGGCGCATGCCTGCGCTGATCAACCCGAGCATCCTGTCGGCCGACTTCGCGAACCTCGAGCGGGACCTGGGCGCCATCGCCTCCGCCGACTACGCCCACGTGGACGTCATGGACAACCACTTCGTGCCGAACCTCACGCTCGGCCTGCCGGTCTTCGAGCGGTTGGCGCAGGTCTCTCCTGTGCCGCTCGACGCGCACCTGATGATCGAGGACCCGGACCGCTGGGCGCCGGCGTACGCGGAGGCCGGGGCGGCCTCGGTGACGTTCCACGCGGAGGCCGCCAACGCCCCGGTGCGCCTCGCGCGGGAGCTGCGGCGCCTGGGGGCACGGGCGGGCGTGGCGCTCCGGCCGGCCACGCCGGTGGAGCCGTTCCTCGACCTCCTGCCGGAGATCGACATGATCCTCGTCATGACCGTGGAGCCCGGCTTCGGCGGGCAGTCGTTCATCGACGGGACGCTGCCGAAGATCCGGCGGGCCCGGCAGGCGGTGGGGGAGTCGGGGCTGGACGTGTGGATCCAGGTCGACGGGGGAGTGTCGCGCGACACCATCGAGCGGGCTGCGGACGCGGGGGCGAACGTCTTCGTGGCGGGCTCCGCGGTGTACGGGGCCGCCGACGTCCCGGCGGAGATCGAGGCCCTGCGCGGGCTGGCGTCAGGCCACGCCCACTGAGCACCTCTCGCGGCTCGGCACGCAACCGGCACCTCTCTCGACTCTCGGAAAAATAGTGTGCCAAGCGTCCTGAACACCCGAAGCTCACCGTCCCGAGGACCGGAACCCTGCCCAGAGCCCGGGGTCTCGGCGTCTAGGCTGAGCGGGTGAAGACGTTCGACTCCCTGTTCGCCGAGCTGACCGAGAAGGCCACGACCCGCCCCGCCGGGTCGGGGACCGTGGCCGAGCTGGACGCCGGCGTGCATGCGATCGGCAAGAAGATCGTGGAGGAGGCGGCCGAGGTCTGGATGGCCGCCGAGCACGAGACCGACGAGGCCGCCGCGGAGGAGATCTCGCAGCTGCTGTACCACCTGCAGGTGCTCATGCTGGCCAAGGGACTGACGCTCGAGGACGTGTACGCGCATCTGTGAGCGCCCGGACCGGGGCCGCACCGTCACGGTGCGGCCCCGTCGTCCGTCGCGCGCGCCCTGCCGCCCGACACGTCCCGTCCTGATCAGAACGAGGTAACCGCAGTGCTCCGTATCGCCGTCCCCAACAAGGGCTCCCTCTCCGTCCCGGCCTCCGACATGCTGCGCGAGGCCGGCTACCGCCAGCGTCGAGACACCCGCGAGCTCGTGCTCGCCGACCCCGACAACGGGGCCGAGTTCTTCTTCCTGCGCCCCCGCGACGTCGCGGTGTACGTCGGCTCCGGCACCGTCGACGTCGGTATCACCGGCCGCGACCTGCTGCTCGACTCTGGCGCCGACGCCGTCGAGCACCTGCCGCTGGGCTTCGCCGCGTCGACGTTCCGTTTCGCGGCGCCGGCGGGCACGATCACCGACGTCGACCAGATCGCCGGCCGCCGGGTGGCGTCGTCGTACGACACCCTGGTCCGCTCGTACCTGCGCGAGCGAGGGATCGAGCCGTCGGCCGTGGTGCACCTCGACGGCGCGGTGGAGAGCTCCGTGCGCCTGGGCGTCGCGGACGTCATCGCGGACGTCGTCGAGACGGGCACGACGCTGCGCGCGGCGGGTCTCGAGGTGTTCGGCGAGCCGATCCTGCGTTCCGAGGCGCTGCTCATCCGACGCAGCGACGTGGGGGAGCCGGCCGGGCTCGACGTGCTCACCCGCCGCCTCCAGGGCGTGATCACCGCGCACGAGTACGTGCTCATGGACTACGACGTGCCGATGGAGCTCGTCGACGCCGCGGTGGCGGTGACGCCCGGCTTCGAGTCGCCCACCGTGTCGCCGCTGCACAACGGCGAGTCGGCGGCGGTGCGGTCGATGGTGAAGCGCTCGGAGACCAACCGCGTGATGGACGCGCTGTACGAGGTGGGGGCGCGCGGCATCATCGTGACCTCCATCCACGCCAGCCGGCTGTGACCCGGCGGGTCGGCGCCCGCCGACCTGTCGAGCACGTGCGGGCGGTGGCAGCGTGGTGGGCATGAGCGCGTCACGCTTCCGCACCTTCCGGCCGCTGTGGGGCCAGGTCTCGGCCTGGTTCGTGTGGGTGGTCGCCGCGGTCGGCAGCGTGGTGGTCGGGCTCGGCTCGAACGGGCCGATGGGCGCGGCCGCGGTGAACAAGATCTCGTTCGTGGTCTTCGCGCTGGGCGTCACCTGGCTGCTGTGGCGGCTCGGCGGCGTGCACGCGGTGCCCTCGGAACAAGGGCTGCGGGTGCGCAACCTCGTACGATCCCGGACGCTCGCGTGGCCGGAGATCGTCGAGGTACGGCTGGGCCCGAACGACCCGTGGGTGCGCCTCGACCTCGCCGACGGCGGCACGATCGCCGTGATGGGCATCCAGCGGGCGGACGGGGAGCGCGGGATGGCGGAGGCGCGGCGCCTGCGGTCCCTGGTCGTGAGCCTCGGCGAGGCACCGGACCGCACCTGACCGCGTCCGCCCCTGCCGGGGACGACGACGCCCCGCGAGCCGTACGGCTCGCGGGGCGTCGCGGTGTCTCGGGCCGGTGCCCGACGCCGTCAGACCGTGCGGGCCGGACGACGGTCGGTGCGGGGCCGCTCCGTGCGCGGGGCGCGCCGCTCCGGGGCGCCCTTGTCGACGGAGATCCGGAGGGCCTTGCCCGCGACGTGGGCACGCCCGATGCGGTTCATGTCGGCGTCGTCGAGCGGTCGCGAGATGTCGACCAGCGAGAAGTTGCCGAAGATGTCGATCTTGCCGATGTCGCTGCCCGACAGGCCGCCCTCGTGGGTGAGCGCCCCGACGATGCCGCGCGGCTGCGCGCCGTGCGTGTGCCCGACGGAGATGCGGTAGCGCGTGCCGGCGGCGGGACGACGGATGCCACGGCCACGGTCGTCGCGATCGCGGTCGGAGCGGGGGTGGCGGCCCGTGCGGTCGCCGTCCCGCTCGGTCCGCTCGGCGCGGTGGGTCTCGCGGGTGCGCCCGCCCTTGGCCTCGGCCCGCTCGCGCTCGTGCTCCTCCTGGGCCGCGCGCTGCTGGGGGCCGTCGTCCCCGACCGCGAGCGCCAGGAGGGCGGCCGCGACCTGCAGGGCGTCGTCGTCGGCCTCGACGGGGGCCGTCGTGCCGTCGGTGTCCTCGGCGGACGCCGCCGCGGTGGCGGCGCGCTCCTGGAGCATCCGGGTGTACAGGTCGAGGCGGCCGGACTCGATGCGGGTGCCGACGGCGTCGAGGAGGCGGCGGGCGCGGTGCTCGGAGACGTCGCGCGGCGAGGGGATCTCGACCTCGGCGAGCGTGGTCCGGATGGTCCGCTCGATGTGCTTGAGCTTGCCGCGCTCGTGGGGCGTGACGAACGACAGGGCGCGGCCGGTGCGCCCCGCGCGGCCGGTGCGGCCGATGCGGTGCACGTAGGCCTCGGGCTCGCGAGGGATGTCGAAGTTGACGACGAGGCCGATGCGGTCGACGTCGAGGCCGCGGGCGGCGACGTCGGTGGCGACGAGCACGTCGAGGGCGCCGGACTTGAGGCGCTCGACGATCTTCTCGCGCTCCTTCTGGGCGACGTCGCCGGAGATGGTGGCGGCGGAGGTGCCGCGCTCGACCAGGGCGGCGCCGACCTCCTCGGCGTCCTTGCGGGTGCGGGTGAAGACGATGGTGGCGTCGGCGTCGGAGGTGGCGAGCACCCGGACCAGGGAGCCGATCTTGTGCCGGAAGGGCACGACGGCGTAGGTCTGCTCGACGGTCGACACGGTGGACGACTGCCGGGATACCGCGATCGCGACGGGGTCGGTGAGGTGGGTCTCGGCGACGGCGCGGATGGCGGGCGGCATGGTCGCGGAGAACAGCGCGACCTGCCGCTTCGCGGGGGCCTGGCCGAAGATCGTCTCGACGTCCTCGGCGAAGCCCATGCGGAGCATCTCGTCGGCCTCGTCGAGGACGAGGAACTTGACGCCGTCGAGGGAGAGGGTGCCGCGCTCCATGTGGTCCATGACGCGGCCGGGGGTGCCGACGACGACGTGCACGCCGTCGCGCAGGGCGCGCTGCTGGGGCTGGTAGGGGGAGCCGCCGTACACGGAGGTGACGCGCACCCCGGGCAGGTGGGTGGCGAAGGACTCGACGGCCTCGGCGACCTGGAGCGCGAGCTCGCGGGTGGGGGCGAGGACGAGAGCCTGCACGTGCCCGCCCGCGACGGAGGCGTCCGGGTCGAGGGCGGCGAGCAGCGGGATGCCGAAGGCGGCGGTCTTGCCGGTGCCGGTCTGGGCGACGCCGGTGATGTCGCGACCGGCGAGGAGCTCGGGGATGGCGCGCGCCTGGATGGGCGAGGGCGTCGTGAACCCGAGGTCGTCGACGGCGGCCTGCAGCGGTGCGGGGAGGCCGAGGTCGGCGAACGTCGGGTCCTGCCCGGTGCTCTGCTCGGTGGGCAGGGTGGAGTCAGGGGTGCTCAAGAGCGGTCACCGTTCTGTGGGTGGTGGGGGAGGAGTCCTGCACCGCCAGGGGCGGCGGGGCGGTCGCTCGGTCCCGGACACACACCAGCCCCGCTCTGAGCGGGGCACAACGAACACGCGGGAGGCACGACGAACTCCGAAGGTGCCCCCAGTCTACCGGCCGGTGCCGGATGAGGTCCGGCGGGTGCCGGTGAGTTCGGCCACTGGGCGCAGGGCGCGTGCGTAGGATGTGCCCCGTGCAGGAGGGCCAGGAGATCAGCAGCCGGGTCTTCACGATCCCGAACCTGGTGAGCTTGCTGCGCCTGGCGCTGGTGCCGGTGTTCGCGGTGCTGATCGTGGTGGGCGAGGACGTGTGGGCCCTCGCCGTCCTGGCCTTCTCCGGGTTCACGGACTGGCTGGACGGCGTGCTGGCGCGGCGCCTGCACCAGGTGACGCGGCTGGGCCAGATGCTGGACCCGGCGGCGGACCGCCTCTTCATCTTCGTCACGCTGGCGGGCCTCGCCTGGCGGGACGTGGTCCCGCTGTGGTTGCTGGTGCTGATCGTGGCGCGTGACGTGCTGCTGATGTGCCTCCTCCCGGTGCTGGCGCGGCATGGGTACGGCCCGCTGCCGGTGAGCTTCGTGGGCAAGGCCGGGACGTTCGCCCTGCTGTACGCGTTCCCCCTGCTCCTCCTGGCGACGATGCCGGGCGTGGTCGGCGCGGCGGCGCACGTCGTGGGCTGGGCGTTCACCTGGTGGGGCGTCGGCCTGTACTGGGTGGCGGGTGTCCAGTACGTGCGGCAGGCGCGCGTCCTGCTGGGGGCCGCGAGCGCCGGGCCGGACGCCCGGGGTACGGAGGGCGAGGCGTGACGGCGCCGGTGCGCACGCCGGCGCGCCGCCGCCCGGACGAGTCGATGACCCTGCTGGTCGAGGTGATGGAGAAGCCTCTGGACCCGGGGTACGCGGAGGAGGCCGAGCGGCGCGCCGAGGCGGCGCGGGCCGGGCGCCCGGCGGGGCGCCGGGGGCTCTCCGTCGTGCTCCTGCTGGTGCTCGCGGCCCTGCTGGGGTTGCTGACCGTGTCGGCGGCACGGCAGCTGCGAGCGCCCCAGGCCGAGGTGGCGGCGGCGCGCGAGGTGCTGGAGAACCAGATCGTGGACCGGCGCGGGGAGGTGGACGCGCTCCAGGCCCGGTCGGTGGCGCTGAGCGACGAGATCGAGGCGCTGCAGCACACCGCGCTCGCCAGCGAGGACCCGGGACTGTTGCAGACGCTGCAGCGCGACGGCGTGGTGAGCGGGTCGGCGGCCGTCAGCGGCCCCGGTCTGGTGGTCTCCCTGTCGGACGGCGACGCCGCGCAGTCGGAGTCGGATCCCGACGCGAGCGCCCGGGTGCGGGACGCGGACGTGCAGACCGTGGTGAACGCCCTGTGGGCGGCGGGCGCGGAGGCGATCTCGGTGGACGACCAGCGGCTGACGTCGCTGTCGGCGATCCGTAACGCGGGGGACGCCATCCTGGTGGACCTCGTGCCGCTGCCGGGGCCGACCTACGCGATCCGCGCGATCGGCGACCCCGACGACCTGCAGACCGCGTACGCTCGCTCCGGCGCCCCGGCGTACCTGCAGCTGTTGGGGTCGCGCTACGGGATCCAGTCGAGCGTGACCCCGCAGAGCGACCTGTCGCTGCCGGGCGTGGGGAACCAGACCCTGCGGTACGCGTCGACGTCGGGTGCGGGGGAATCCTCGCAGCCGGGCGACGACGCCCAGGGGGCACCGCAGAGCACACGAGAGAGCACATCGCCGGGGACGTCGCAGGGGACGTCGTCGTCCGACACCGAGGAGGAACGCTCATGATCGCCGCGATCGGGCTCGTGATCGGCGTGATCGCCGGTCTGGTGCTGCAGCCGACCGTGCCGGTGGCGTTGCAGCCCTATCTGCCGATCGCGGTGGTGGCCGCCCTGGACGCTTTGTTCGGGGGCCTGCGCGCCAAGCTCGACGGGCTGTTCGACGACAAGGTGTTCCTGGTGTCGTTCCTGTCGAACGTGGTCGTGGCGGCGTTCATCGTGTTCCTCGGCGACCAGCTGGGCGTGGGTGCGCAGCTGTCGACCGCGGTCGTGGTGGTGCTGGGCATCCGGATCTTCTCGAACGCGGCGGCGATCCGCCGCCACCTGTTCAAGGCGTGAGCGGCGGATGAGCGACCCGAAGGGCGACCGCCCCGACACCCCCGAGTCCGCTGAGACGCCTGAGACGCCCGACGTGGTGTCCGGCGAGGGCGACGCGGACGTGACCGCCGGGGCTGCGTCGTCGGCCGTCGAGGACGACGCCGCGGTGGCTGCCGCGAGCGCCGGGCCCCCGCAGGCCCCAGCCCCGCAGGAGGACCAGGCCTCGCAGGAGGAGCCTGTGCCCCCGGAGGCGCCCTCCCATGGCGTCCCGGCCGACGGTGACTCCACCGATCGGGACCTCACGGGCGAGGACTCCCCGCAGGGCGAGGCGGCCACGTCCTTGGAACCTGAGGGCGAGGCGGTGGGCCACGCCGAGCCGGCCGCCACCACGGAGGCGACCCGTGCGGGCGACTCGGACGACGAGCTCGAGCCGCCGGGGGAGCCGCTCGCCGTCGAGCCTGCGCCCGGACCGCCGGACGACGCCCCCGGTGACTCCGAGGACTCCGTGGACTCCGAGGACTCCGCAGGCACGGACGACCCCCCGGAGTCGGACGCCCCCGAGCCTGGCAGTGGCGAGCCGGCCGGCGCTGAGAACGGTGTCGACGACACGACCGAGCACGCGACCGCGAGCGCCGGGGCGGCGTCCGCCGCGCCGAGCGGGTGGCGCCGGCTCGGGGCGGCGCTGCGTCCCCGGGCGAGCCGATCCCAGGTGCTGGCGGGCGTGCTGTGCGCGGCGCTGGGCTTCGCGCTGGTGGTGCAGGTGCAGCAGTCGGCGTCGGACCAGCTCTCGTCCGCGCGCCAGGAGGACCTGGTGCGCCTGCTCGACGAGGTCACCGACCGGGCGCAGCAGCTCGGGGACGAGGTCTCGGGGCTGGAGGCGACGCGCGACGAGCTGGAGTCCGGTTCCGGGCAGGCGCGGTCGGCGCTCGAGCTCGCGGAGCAGCGTGCGGAGTCGGAGGGCATCCTGTCGGGGCGGCTGCCGGCGCAGGGCCCGGGGGTGCGCGTGACGATCCAGGACCCGGCCGGCGCGCTGAAGGCGTCGCAGATGTTCAACGTGCTGGAGGAGCTGCGCAACGCGGGCGCGGAGGTGGTCGAGCTCAACGGGGTGCGCCTGGTCACGTCCACCTGGTTCGAGGACGAGGGTGGCGCGATCGTGGTCGACGGGACCTCCCTCTCCTCCCCGTACGAGTGGACCGTCATCGGCGACCCGGAGACGATGGACCGCGCGCTGGAGATCCCCGGCGGCGCGCTCGCGACGGTGCGTACGGCGGGGGCGGAGGCGTCGACGGCGCGCGAGGACGAGGTGAAGATCACGGCGGTCACGCCACCGGGGGAGCCCGAGTACGCGCAGCCGGAGCGCGCGCGCGACTGACAGCGCGACCGACAGCCTCGCGAGGCGCGTCGGGACTGGTCCGACGGGCCGGCCGCCGGTGAGCGGGCTTCCCGCCCGTGCCCCGGTCGGGGTAGGTTTGTCGGACGACGGCGCACGTCGGACGCACAGTCGGCCATCCGGGGCCACCGGCTTCCCGGGCCCGGTCGGCAGCGTCGCCCGACCCACCGGCCCGACCTCACAGGAGGACTGATGACGGACCCCCGCCCTCTCCCGCCGCACCAGGCGGCCGCGGACACCACCGCGCACCTGGGGCGCGTGGGCGCGCCCGCGGAGGAGCAGGCGTTCCGGATCCCGCTCACCGCGGAGGAGGCCGCCGCCGTCGCGGCCCTGCCCCGGCACTCCGCGCTCCTCGTGGTGCAGTACGGCTCCGGCGCCGTGGGGGAGCGTTTCCTGCTGGACTCCGACCGCGCGGTCGCCGGCCGCAGCGAGCAGGCGGACATCTTCCTGGACGACGTGACCGTGTCGCGCAAGCATGCGGAGTTCGCCCGCGAGGGCGACCGGTTCGTGGTCCGGGACATCGGCTCCCTCAACGGCACGTACGTCAACCGGGAGCGCATCGACGCGGCGCCGCTGGTGACGGGTGACGAGGTGCAGATCGGCAAGTTCCGCATGTCGTTCCACGCCAGCCCGCAGGCGCCGCGGGACCCGCAGGCGCCCGCGTCGTGACGGCGGCGCAGGCCGCGCAGGGCGAGGAGCCCGCCGGCGCGCCGGAACCCTGGCCGCGGGGCATCTCGCGCCAGGCGACGATGCGGATCTCCGACGTGCTCGCCCAGCTGGGTCCGGAGTTTCCGTCGGTCTCCCACTCCAAGCTGCGGTTCCTCGAGGACCAGGGCCTGATCGACCCGGTGCGCACCCCGTCGGGCTACCGGCAGTACAGCCCCGCCGACGTCGAGCGCCTGCGGTTCGTGCTGACGGAGCAGCGGGACTCGTACCTGCCGCTGAAGGTCATCAAGGAGCGTCTCGCCGAGATGGACGCGGGGGAGCCCGCGCCCGGACCGGCGCCACGGCTCGCCGACGCGGGTGCCGCGGCCGAGGTGTCGCGACGGCGCTGGACCGTGGAGACCGTCGCGGAGGCGACCGGCACGACGGTCCGCTTCGTGCAGGAGCTGGTGTCCGCGGGCGTGCTGCAGTCCCGGGCGGGGAGCCGGTTGGACGACGGCGCCCCCGACGTGGTGCGGATCGCGGCCCGGCTCGCGGAGCACGGCATCGAGCCGCGCCACCTGCGGTCGTTGCGGGCGTCGGCGGACCGGCACGTGGGCCTGGTGGACCAGCTCGTGGCGCCCTACCGCAGCCAGCAGACCCCGTCGGCGCGCGCCCAGGGTGCGGAGCTCGCGGCGGAGGTGGGCGAGCTGCTCGCTCGCCTGCACTCGACGTGGGTGCGGCAGGGGACGGGCGACCTCGTCTGACCGGCCCTTCGCGATCCCTTCGCGTGCGGTCCCGATCCGGCGGGCCCCCCGGGCGACGTGCGGCACCTAGCGGACGTACCGTGGATCGGTGGAACCCGACGACGCGAGCGACGCACCGATGGTCCCGGTGGAGGTCCTCGGGGTGCGGCAGCAGCAGCACGACCAGGAGATCGTGGTGCTGCTCCTGGACGCCGCCGCGAACCTCGCCGTCCCCATCGTCATCGGGGCGCGCGAGGCGTCGGCCATCGCGATGGCGCAGGCGGGTCTCGTGACGCCGCGCCCGATGACGCACGACCTGCTGCGGGACCTTCTCGGCGCGGTGGGCGTGGAGCTCGAGCGGGTCGAGATCGTCGCGCTCGACGGCGGGGTGTTCTTCGCCGAGCTGGTCCTGTCGAACGGCACCCGGCTCGACTCGCGCGCCTCGGACGCGATCGCCCTCTCGGTGCGGACCGGGAGCCCGGTGCTCTGCTCGGCGGAGGTGGTGGCCGTCGCCGGCGTCGAGGTGGTGGACGTCGAGCAGCAGCGCGAGGTGGAGAAGTTCCGCGACTTCCTCGACCACGTGAACGCCGCCGACTTCACGGCCCCCGGGGGGCCGCACGAACCGGGCACGCCCCCGAACGGCGGCGAACGGCCGGACGACGCCCCTCCCTGACGTCGCGGGCCAGGACCGGGGCCGGCGAGCGACGCCCGCCACGCCCGGACGGACCCTCGACCTCCGGTCGAGGGTCAGACTCGGTTACCGTAGGAGCCGAACCCTCAAGTCGTGGTCGACGGTTGAGGGACGGGCGTGAGGTCCCTTCGTGGGGACAGGTTCGTGGGGGCAGGGCGCCGCGACACGCGGTCCCGCTCGGCGCCGACGTCGTTGACGACCCCCCGGGGGCGTCCTAGCGTGGAGTCCAACACCAGGAGGCACAGTGAACAGCAGCGGTGAGGCAAGCGTCCCCACGGGTGCTTCGGTGCCGCACGGCGCCCAGGGGCTCCTCTTCGGTGAGGACCTCACGGAGCAGGACGCCGCCACCGGGTACCGCGGCACCACGGCGTGCCGGGTCGCGGGGATCACCTACCGCCAGCTCGACTACTGGGCCCGCACGGGCCTCGTGGAGCCGTCCATCCGGCCCGCGACCGGCTCCGGGACCCACCGCCTGTACAGCTTCCGCGACATCCTCGTGCTCAAGGTGGTCAAGCGGCTCCTCGACACCGGGGTGTCGCTGCACCAGATCCGCAGCGCCGTCACCCACCTGCGGGAGCGCGGCGTCGAGGACCTGGCGCAGATCACGCTCATGAGCGACGGCGCGTCGGTGTACGAGTGCACGTCCCCCGACGAGGTCGTGGACCTCGTCCAGGGCGGCCAGGGAGTGTTCGGCATCGCCGTCGGCCGCGTGTGGCGCGACATCGAGGGCACGTTGTCCGAGATGCCGACCGAGTCCCTCGAGGACGAGGAGCCGGCCACGCACGAGGGCGACGAGCTCGCCGCCCGACGTCGCGCCCGTACCGCCGGCTGACCCCCCTCAGAGGAAGGGGCGCAGCGGCGACATCAGCCGCTCGGCGACCTTCGACAGCGGGTGCCGGCGCTGCCACTCGTCGCGGGTCAGCTCGCGCGAGTTCGACTGGTCCATGCGGAACGCGTCCTCGAGCTGCCCCGCGAGGCCGACGTCCACGACCTCGAGGTTGATCTCGTAGTTGCCCGTGAGGCTCAGCCGGTCGATGTTCGCGGTGCCGACCGTGGTCCAGCGCCCGTCGATGGTCGCGGTCTTGGCGTGGATCATCGCCCCCTGGTAGAGGAAGATCCGCACGCCGCCGCGCAGCAGCGTCGAGTAGTGGCCGCGGGCGAGCCAGTCGGCCACCACGTGGTTCGACCGCTCCGGCACGAGGACCCGCACGTCGACGCCGCGCGCTGCGGCCGCGAGGAGCCCTGCCTGGATGTCCTCGTCGGGGATGAAGTACGCCTGGGTGATGTACACGTGCGAGCAGGCGCGGTCGATCGCGTCGAGGTAGATGCCCCGGATGGGGAAGACCAGCTCCGAGGGCGCGTTCCGCGCCGCGCGCAGCTCGGGCAGCCACAGGGGGGAGCCGACGTCCTGCAGGACGGGCAGACGGGGGTCGCGCCACCGGTTCCAGAAGTCGACGAACGCGTTCCGCAGCTCCCACGCGGACGGGCCCGTGAGGCGCAGGTGCGTGTCCCGCCACTGCGTCGCGTAGAGGGAACCGATGTTGTAGCCGCCGACGAACGCCGTCTCGTCGTCGACGACGAGGATCTTGCGGTGGTCGCGGCCCGAGCGTCGGACGTCGAGCATCAGCAGCCCGGGACGCATCGCCGGGAAGCGCAGCACGTGCACGCCCGGCAGGTCGTAGAAGCGCCGGGAGATCACCAGGTTCGCGAAGCCGTCGTAGACGACGTAGACCGCGACGCCGCGGGCGGCCGCCTCCACGAGGGCCTGCTTGAACCGGCGGCCGACCTCGTCGTCCTTCCAGATGTACGTCTCCAGGAAGATCTCCCGCTGCGCACCGCGGATCGCCTCGAGCATCGCGTCGTAGAGGTCCGCGCCGTACGTGTAGAGCGTCGCGGTCGTGTCCTCGATCTCGGTGGACGACGGCGGGGCCGTGGGGAACGGCTCGTCGAGCGGGTACTGGTGCCGACGGAAGCGCTCGAGCCCCATCACCGTGGCGGCAGCCGCCACCGGGACCGCCGCGGCGAGCACCGCGCCCCGGGTCGTGTACCGGCGCAGGGCGGGCCAGTCGATCTGGACACGGACGGGCTTGCGGAGACGGGGGAAGCGAGGCGGCACGAGGCTCACGGTAGCCACGCCCCGTCACCACCGCGCGCCGAACTGTCGGGTACGTCGGTGATGTCACCCGCCGGGGTGGCCGGAGCCTCGGCCGCGGTCGTCGCGGGCGCGGCGAGGCCCGCCGACAGCGGGTGCGACCGGATGGCCGCAGCGAGCTCGCCCTCGATCCGGTCGAGGTACACGCCGGTGGTGGCGATGGACCGGTGCCCGAGCAGCTCCGCGACGACCTTGACGTCCCAGCCCTCGGCCACCAGGAGCGTGGCGGTGGTGTGCCGGAGCGCGTGGGGGGTCGCCGGCCGACGGTAGGGGGCGGGCATCCGCTCGACGGCACGCGCGAGCAGGGCGCGCACCGCCTGCGTGTCGACGCGGCGGCCGCGCCAGGTGAGCAGCAGGGCACGCTGCGCGTCCGGGTCGTCGGGCCGCCGGGCGGCGAGCCGGGGCCGCAGCTCGGTCAGGTACTCCTCGAGCGCCGCCGCCAGGGGTGCGGAGAGCGCGACCGTGCGGATCGACCCGCCCTTGCCGACGATCCGCCACCGCGTCTCCTCGGGCTCGCGCGTGAAGTCCGCGACGTCGGCGCGGGCCAGCTCCGAGACGCGCGGACCGAGGACCAGGAGCAGCGCGACGACCAGGCGGTCGCGCAGCGCCAGCGCCTGGTCCGACCGTGCGGCGCGTGCCCCGGCCCCCGCGGTGGCCGCGGGGGCGTCGGCCACCGCGGACGCCTGCAGCAGCGCGCCCGCCGCCGACGCCGACAACGCCGTCCGCTCCACCCGCAGGCGGTCCCGCGAACGGGCGGGGGGCGCCGCCCACTGCATCGGGTCCGCCTGGACCCAGCACTGCCGGGCCGCATGCGCGAAGAACCGGCTCACCGACTGCCGGAACCGGTTGACCGTGGCGACCGACCGCCCGGGTGCGCCCTTGCGACCCGGGTCGCTGTACCGCCCGTCGGGGCTCGCCTGGTAGCGCACGAGCGCGTCGTCGACGTCCTCGCCGGTCACGTCGTCGAGCACGCGGTCGTCGCCGACCAGGGCCGCGAACTCCCGCACGTCCCGCTCGTAGCTGCGCGCCGTGGCAGGGGACAGGACTCCGCGCACGCTCTCCACCTGCACCGATGCGAGGTAGCGGTCGGCGGCCGCGGCCACAGTGAGGCGGTTCAGGCGGGGAGGGGCGACCACGGGGACAGGCTAGGCGGGCGCACCGACACGACCGTCAGGCGGCGACCGCCGCGCGTGCCCGCACGGCGCCGAGCAGGGCCGCGAGCGCCGAGGGGTCGTCGGGCAGCACGTCGCCGCGCCAGGCGACGTGCTGGTCCTGGCGTGCGATGGCGTAGCGCGTGACGTACGACGCGGGCACGAGGTCGTCGGGCACGACCACCAGCTCGATCGGCAGCCCGGCGGACCGGGCGGCGGCCACCCAGTGGTCCCACCCGGCGTCGGGCGCGCCGGTGCGCCCTGCCACGACGAGCGTGTACCAGGGGCCGAGCCGGTCGTAGAGGGAGACGCCGTCGCCCAGCCAGACGTGCGGCAGGCGGCAGCCCGGGACGGTCGAGGGGGTGTAGCTGCCCATCGTGTAGTCGGGCGCGTCACCGTCGGGGACGATGATCGGGGACCCGGTGTAGGAGTACCCGAAGTTGAGCCCTGCGGCGGCGAACTGCTGGACGTTCAGGCGGTACGCCAGCTCGCCGAGCTCGCGGCGCGCGGCCTCGCCCGCGGCGTCGTCGGACTCGAGGTGGGCCGGGAGGTCGGTGGCGCCGATCTTGCGCAGGTGCCCCATGGCGAGGCGCGACACCTGGTCGGTGATCGGCTGCCGCTCGGCGGCGTAGGCGTCGAGGACCGCGTCGTCGGCCCACCCGGTCACGACGGCGCCGAGGAGCCACGCCAGGTTGAGCCCGTCGGCGATCCCGGCGTTCATGCCGTACCCGCCGTACGGCACCCACAGGTGTGCGGCGTCCCCGGCGAGGAACACGCGACGGTCGCGGAAGGTGTCCGCGACGAGGCGGCGGGCGACCCAGTCCTCCTTCGAGAGGACCTCGTACGCGACGTCGTCGCCCAGCCCGAGGATGTCGCGGACGGCGCGGTCGCGGTCGACGGAGTCGTCTGCTGCCTCCTCGGGGGTCAGGTAGGTGTGCACGAGGAAGACGTCCCGCCCGTCGATCGCGTAGACGTGCCCCTGCCGGCGAGGGTTGAAGACGTACACCCCCCACGCCGGGTCGGCGTCGACCTGGTCCGCCAGCCCGGGGACGCGGACGCACGTCGACTGGACGTGCTGGAGCACCGGGTCGCCGTGCAGGCGCGCCCCGATGGACCTGCGCACGAGGGAGCGGCCGCCGTCGGCCCCGACGAGGTAGCGCGCGCACACGGTGACCTCCGTCCCGCCGTTCGGGCCCCGGAGCGTCGCCGTCACGCCGTCGTCGTCCTGGGCCACGCCCGTGCAGCGCGTGTCGTTGCGCAGGTCCACGTGGGGGAGCGCGGCGACGTGACGCTCGAGGATCGGCTCCAGGTAGCGCTGGTTGACCCGGTGCGGGGGCTCGGCCGTCTCCCACGTCGTGTCGGGGCCGGCTCCGTCGCCCCGGCGCCGGGCGGCCGCCGACGGGATCTCGATCCGCCCGAACTCGATCCCGGTCGCGCTGGTGCGGAACGCCACGTCCTGCGGGTGGTCGGCGGGCAGGCCCGCGGAGCGGACGGCGTCGGCGAGCCCCAGGCGGCGGAACGCCTCCATCGTGCGGGCGGAGACGTGGTTGCACTTGACGTTCGGCGGCTCCAGGAAGGGGCGGTCCTCGACGACGACCGTCGAGACGCCGCGGGAGTCCAGGTCGGCCGCCACCAGCAGGCCGACGGGCCCGCCGCCGACGATGACGACGTCCACGTCGTAGGGCTCGGGGAGCTCGGGGGAGCGGGTCATTCTCGTCCTCACTTTCCGGCGGCCGCGTCGATGGCCGACAGGTCGCGCTTGCTTCCTTCAGGGGCGAGCAGCAGGGCGCCCGCGCACACGGCCAGCACGGCGATCCAGACGCCGGCCAGCAGGGGGAGCCCGCCGGCGGACGAGGCGAGCGCCCCCGCGATGATCGGGGTGAAGCCGGCGCCGATCGCCGACGCGCCCTGGAACGCCAGCGACGAGCCGGTGAAGCGCACCGACGTCGGGAACAGCTCGGCCAGGAACGCCGCCAGCGGGCCGAGGATGACGCCCTGGATCGCCTGGCCGCCCACCACGGCGACCGCGAAGCTGACGTTGTCCCCCGTCGCCACGAGCATCACGAGCGGGTAGGCGAACAGGGCCGCGGCGACGATGCCGACCGCGATCACCGGGCGCCGGCCGAACCGGTCGCTGAGCCGCGCCGACAGGACCGTGCAGACGAACAGCGCCACCGCCGAGAGCACCTTGGCGTTGAGCGCGAACGTCGGGTCCGCGCCGTGCGCCGTCGCGTAGCTCAGGCCCCAGACGCTGGCCATCCCGGAGATCGTCAGCTGCGACATGGCGACCAGCAGGCCCAGCACCAGCACCCACGGCGACCTCGTCAGCACCTGCACCAGCGGCACCCGGCGGTCCTCCGCCTCCTGGTCGAAGCGGAGGAACAGCGGGCTCTCCACCACCTTGAGGCGCACGAACAGGCCGATGAGCACGAGGACGACGCTCAGCAGGAAGGGCACCCGCCAGCCCCAGGCGAGGAACTGGTCCTCCGGCAGGAGGGTGAACAGGCCGAGCATCCCCGCCGAGAGGACCGACCCCGCGGGCGCGCCGAGGTTCGCGAACGAGGCCGCGAAGCCCCGCTTGCCGCCGGGCGCGTGCTCGAGGGCGATGAGCATCGCCCCGCCCCACTCGCCGCCCACCGCGAACCCCTGGACCAGGCGCAGCGCCACGAGCAGGAACGGTGCGGCGACGCCGATCTGCGCGTACCCGGGGAGCACCCCGATGAGAGCGGTCGCGGTGCCCATCAGGAGCATCGTCGTGACCAGCACGCCCTTGCGGCCGAGACGGTCGCCGAAGTGGCCGAAGACGATCCCGCCGAGAGGCCGGGCGACATACCCCGCGGCGAGCGTCCCGAACGACGCGACGGTCGCCAGCGCCGGGTCCAGGCCGGCGAAGAACACCTGGCCGAAGACGATCGCCGAGGCGCTCGCGTACAGCATGAAGTCGTAGAACTCGATCGCGCTCCCGAGGAAGCTCGACGCGAGGATGCGCCGCATCTGCGGGGTCCGGAGCGATTCGCTCGGGCCGGTCCCGGTGGGCTGTCGAGAGGTGGTGGCGCTCATCCTTGAACTCCCTGGGCGGACTGTCGGAGCGCGGTCCTCGCGATCCGTGCCCGCCGGCGGTGGCGGACGCGGACGAGCCTGCCCTCCGGCCCGCTGTCAAAGCAATGACAAGTAATTGACGTTGTTGTTTAACCTTGCTCACATGGGTGTCGAGATGTCCGTCCGTCAGCTCGAGATGTTCAGCGCCGTGGTGGACCACGGCTCGATCACCGAGGCCGCCAGGGCGCTCATCGTGTCGCCCGGCGCCGTCTCGCTCGCCATCACCCAGCTCGAGGCCTCGCTCGGCGTCCAGGTGGCGATCCGCACCCGAGGGCGAGGGGTCCAGGTCACCGCCGCGGGCAGGGACGTGTACGAGCACGCGCGGGAGATCGCCGAGAGCCTGCAGGAGATCCGGAAGGTCGCGGCCGCCACGCGGGGCGGCCTCACCGGAGCGCTGCGCCTCGGCCTGTTCACCACGCTGTCCCCCTGGCTCTTCCCGCCCCTCGCCGAGCACTTCGACCGGTCCTTCCCCGACGTCGACCTCCAGCTCGTCGAGGGCGGCTCGGCCGAGCTCCAGGACCAGCTCGCAGAAGGACGGCTCGACGCCGCCCTCCTGTACGAGAACCACGTGAGCACGCCCCTGGAAACCCGGCGCCTCGCCGCCGTACGGCTGCAGCTGGCGCTCGCGGCCGCGCACCCGCTCGCGGCGTACGACGCCGTGCCGCTCGCGGCCCTCCGCGACGAGGACGCGGTGCTCCTGGCGATGCGCCCGGCGAGCGACCACGTCGAGGAGATCCTGCGCGTCGCAGGCATGACGCCGCGGGTCCGCTGGCGCAGCACCAACGTCGAGACGATCCGCTCGCTGGTCGCGCGCGGCCTCGGCTACACGATCATCATGGGGCGGCCGTACGGGGACCTGACGTACGAGGGGATGCCCGTGGTCTACCGGCCGATCGCCGACGACCTGCCCGCGAACGCGCTGGTGCTCGTGACGCCCAAGGGCGGGCGGCCCACCGCCAAGCTCCGCGAGCTGGCCGCGTTCTGCGACGAGGCGTTCGGGGAGGACGTGGAGCCCGGCGTCCCCACCAGCCGGATGGGGAGGCTCTCCTGACCGTCGCGGGGGAGGGAAGGGCTCAGAGCTCGAAGAGGGTCGGGTGCTCGAGGTGCACGCCCTCGACCTCCAGCATGCGCAGCTTGGTCCGCCGTCCGCCGCGCGCGGAGAACCCGCCGACCTGACGGCCCGCGGCGAGCACCCGGTGGCACGGCACGATCGGCGGGAACGGGTTGCGACCGAGGGCCTGGCCCACCGCCTGCGCCGCGCCGGGGGAGCCGAGCCGTGCCGCCACCTCGCCGTAGCTGAGGGTGTCGCCGGCCGGGACGGTGCGCACGACCTCGTACACGCGACGGTCGAACTCCGGGACGGCGGCGAGGTCGAGATTGATCCCGGACAGGTCGCCGGCGCCGGTCTCGAGGAGGGCGGCCACGCCCGCCACGGCGGCGGCGACGGCGGCGCCCGGGGCGGCCTCGCGCGCGGCCGGGTACCACGTCTTGACGGCGTCGCGGGTGCGCTGCGGCGAGCCGTGGGGGAGTGCGGAGCCCACGACGACACCCGGCTCCCGCCACACGAGGGCGCAGTGCCCGATCGTGGTGGGGAAGACGCAGAAGGCGAGCCCGCCGGGGGGAGTGGCCATGTCGTCCACGGTAGTCACGCGGTCCGACAGCGCCCTGGGGGCGCGGCCTCGTGCGCGGAGACCCGGTAACCGAGGTCATTCCGCCAGGAGCGAGCGGGCTCGCGGCCGTTCGTCCGAGACCACTGTGTTGTGTCATACACAATGGTTTGTCACGTATGTCCGAATCAGCCTATCGCGAGCCGGCGCGGATGGCGAGGCGTCGTCCGGAGCTCGCCGCCCGCCGTCCGTCGAGTCGTGCCGGACGGGCGGCCTCGCGACCTCGGTGGGCGACTGCCCACGGGGGACCGGGCGAAGGCCGCGGGGCCGACCCGGGTCGTACGAGGCTCAGACGGGGCCCGGGCGCGGCGAGATCAGGCGTGCGCGGGTTTCTGCGCACGCCGACGGCGGCCACGTGGTGACACGTCGTGCGACACGTCGCTGCGACATCGGCGTCAGGCGGCACGGACGGTCGTCGTCACCAGATTCGTGAGGCGACATTCGTGCGGCGGCGTCCTGTCGTGCGACGGCATCGTCGAGCCAGCACGGCTGACGACGCGCGTCCCTGCAGGAATGCAGCGCGGGGGCGCCAGGCGACAGTGCGCGACCGCGCGACGACGCCCGTCTCGAGACCTTGCGGTACCGCGTCGAGGGAGGGGCTCCCAGGCGCTCCCTGATCGCGTAATGACATAATGTGCATTATCGGTTGATGGGTGAGACGTCCTCGAGACCCCGGTCGATGCCCAGGAAACGGCGCAGCGCGTCGGCGCCCTCGACCGCGATGTCGTCGCTCGGACGGACGAACGTCGCCGGCGTCACGACGACGCGTTGCTCGTCGACCCCGGCGACACCCTGCCGGGTGCGCTGCACGATCCGGTGCAGGCCGTTGTCCGAGTACCCGACCTTGCGACTGACGGCCGCCGAGGCGTGATTCCCCACGACGTACCCCGACTCGCACCTGCTCGCCCCGAGCTCGTCGAACGCGAACCCGACCGCGAGCTGGCGCATCAGCGTGCCCGTGCCGATCCCCTGGTGCGCTCGCCCCAGCCACGATCCGGTGGCGACGACCCCGGTCTCCGCGAATCCCCTGGCGTGCAGGTCCTGCATGCCGACGAGCACTCCGTCGCGACGGACCGCCAGGGCGAGGCGCCACTCGCCGGGCGCGAACGTCGCTCGTTGGGTCCACCACCACGCCAGCGACGTGGTCGGGAACCCGTGCGGCGCGCCGAGGGAGAACGGCTGTGCGTGCCAGTCCAGGAGGAACGGCATGGGCAGGTCGGGGTCCTCGATGCCACCACGGACCAGCTCGACGAGCTCGGGCAGGTCGTCGTCGCGCAGGACGCGAAGCTCCACCGGCCCGCAGGCGATCCGCAGGGCGAACGGCGGAAAGATCTCTTCCAGGGTGAGCATGGTGGATTGTCTCGGATGACCCCGCCTGCCGGCAGCGGATTTCCTGGCTCTGTTGCCCCGGGCGCGCCCGCCAGTGCCCGGCGACGGGACGGCTGGCGAGGATCACGGGCTCCCCTCCCCCGCCGGCGCGCCGTCCGTGACGAGATGTCGACGGACGCCGACATCCGGCGCGATGTGAACGCTGAGCAACATCTCGGGAGATGTCACCGATCGGTGACATCAGGGTGGCGGTCTCCCCCGCCCCCGAGGCTCTCGAACCGCGCGAGCGGGCCGACGAGGATGCCGCCGTCGACGGGCAGCGTGACACCGGTGATCCAGGCGGCGTCGTCGGAGGCGAGGAACGCGATCGCGGCGGCGACGTCCTCGGGCTCCCCGATGCGGCCGAGCGGGTACAGGGCCGCGAGCCGGTCGGGGTCGGACCTCTGGTCCCACGAGCGGGTGCGGACGGTGCCGGGCGCGACGACGTTGATCCGCACTCCCCTGCCGCCGAGGCGCACCGCGAGGTTCTGCGCGAGCGACACGAGCCCGGCCTTCGCGGCCGAGTAGTCCTCGTCCCCGAAGGCCTGCAGGCCGTTCACGGAGCCGACCAGCACGATCGATCCCCCGCGCTCCAGGTGCGGGGCCGCGGCCCGGACGCAGCGGGCCGGCCCGGCCAGGTTGAGGTCGACACCGGCCGCCCAGGTGGCGTCGTCCATGCCGTCCAGGATTCCCGGGTGCACGCCGGTGCCGCCCGCCACGCCGACGAGCACGTCGAGCCGGCCGTGCCGCTCCAGGCTCGCCGCCACGGCGGCGTCCACCGACGCCGTGTCCGTGATGTCGCACGCGACGGCCGAGGCGGACGCCGCGCCGTCGGGCAGGTCGTCGACGGTGCGCCGCGCCGCGTCCTCGTCGAGGTCGGCGACCACGACGGTGGCGCCCTCCGCGTGCAGGCGTCGCACCGCGGCCGCACCGATCCCGTGCGCGCCGCCCGTGACCAGCGCCACGCGGCCGTCGAAACGTCCTGTCGAAGGTCCTGTCACGTCCGTCCTCCTCGTCGAGCGTTGATCGTCGATGCTGCCGTCAGCACGCGTCGGTGCACGTGTCAGAGCGTGAGCCGGTAGTAGCGCTCCTCGCCGTACCGCTCGAACCCCGCCCGGCGCAGGAGGCGGGCGGAGGTGCTGACCCGGCCCTTGACGAGGGCGAGCGACGCGCCCGCGGCGACCGACAGGCGCAGGCGTTCCTCCAGCACCGCGCGGTAGGCGCCGCGACCGCGGCGGTCGGGCACGGTGCCGGCGCCCCACAGCCGGGCGACGGTGCCCAGCTCGGGTCGTGGTGCCGCCGCGAGCGTGACGCCGGCGGACGCCACGGGCTCGCCGTCCTGGTACGCCACGACACGGATCTCGCGGCTGTCGGCCGCGAGCAGCGTGCGCGCGGCGTCGGCGAGCCGGTCGTCGTCCAGGGGCTGCTGGTCCCACACCGCGGTGTCGACGCGGTCGGCGTCGCGCAGCCCGTCCACGTCGGTCACCCGCCGCACGACGAGGCGCCCGTCGCGCTCCGGCGTCTGCGGGAGGCCTGGCCCGAGGCCGCGGGCGAGGACGTCCACGGTGTCCTCGAGCCGGGCACCGCGGCCGAGCAGCAGGTCGGTGAGGTCGGGGGTGCTGCTGGCCGAGACCCAGACGCCGAGGGTGTCGCTGCCCCAGGCCCGCGCCTGCTCGACGGCGTCCCGCAGGACGTCCTGGGACGCGCGGGCCGACGCGAGCCCCGTGAGCACGACGCGCCCGTGCGCCCACGCGGGCCACCGGGTGAGGGTGACGTCGGTGACGACGCACTCCGCGTCCGGCGGCACCCACGACCACTCGGTGGCGGCGCGCAGCACGGTCGGCGGGTCCCAGGCGGCGCTCATGACGGCAACGTAGCGAACCGGCGAGCGGTCGCGGCGGTGCCGCGCGCGGGCGTCACAGGTCGGCGGCGAGGGCGCGGACGACGTCGGCCGCGGGCCCGGTGGCGGCGCTGCGGTGTCCGGTCCCGGCCCACAGGTGCAGCCGCTCGGCGTCTCCGGCGGCAGCCGCGCGGCGGCGCAGCTCACGGGTGAGGTGGTGCACCTGCGGGTAGGCGACCGGGGCGTACGGGTCGTGCCGGGTCAGGAAGCCGTTGACGAGCGCGCGGGCGGGGCGGCCCGTGAAGGCGCGGGTCACCGCCGTCGTCGCGTACCGGGGGTCGGCGAGAGCGTCGCGGTGGGTGCGGGAGGTGCCGGCCTCGTCGGTGCGCAGCAGCAGCGTGCCGACGGCGACGGTCTGCGCCCCGGCCCGCAGCAGCCGGGCGACGGCGGCCGCGCCGTCCACTCCCCCGGCGGCGACCACCGGGAGCCGCGTCCGTGCGACGACGGCGGCGACCGCGTCGGCCGTCTCTGCGTCGGCGACCGACCGGCGCGGGTCCCACGTACCGCTGTGCCCGCCCGCGCGCGGATTCTGCACGACGAGGCCGTCGGCACCGAGCTCCTCGGCGGCGAGAGCCTCCTGCGGGGTCGTGACGGTGACGAGGACGACGGAGCCCGCCGCGCGCAGGGCCGCGACGTCCGCCGCGGGCGGGGGCCCGAACGTGAACGACACGACGGGCACGGGGTCGCGGCGCAGCAGGTCGACCTTCGCGGCCCAGTGGTCGTCGTCGGTCGCGGGGACGGCCGTGAGCGCGGCGTCGAGGTCGACGTCGTGCGCCGCGGCGTCCGGCGCGATCCGCCGCGCGTAGGCCGCGAGCGCCGCGGGGTCGGGTCCGGGTGCGGTGGCGGGGACGAAGAGGTTGACGCCGAACGGGCGGGCCTGCTGGTGGGCGCGGTGGATCTGGTCGGCGAGGGTGTCGGGTGCCTGGTAGCCGCCGGCGAGGAAGGCGAACGCGCCGGCGTCGGTCGTGGCGGCGAGGAGGTCGAGCGTGGTGACGCCGCCGGCCATGGGGGCGGCGACGAGGGGCAGGTCGGTGCCGAGGAGGGTGGTGCGGGCCATGTCTCGCATCGTGCCACCGGGCGGGCGCGGTCTGCGCGTGACGGGTCGGCAGGACGGTCTCATCTGGCGCTCATGCGGGCCTGGCACGCTGGGCGCCCGCCGGTCGGCGGTGCGGACATCGGTGTGGAGCTCGGTACGGGGATCGGTGCGGAGAGGGGTGGGTGCGCGGGATGACGGTGGTGGTGCGGGAGCGTGCGACGGTGCGGGGCGCCGGGACTGGGACGTTCGTGCTGGTGGGTGGTGTGCCGGGTGCGGGCAAGAGCACGGCGCTCGCGCGGGTGGCGGGGTTGCGACCCGGGGTGCGGGTGCTGGACAGCGAGACGGCGCGTCGTGACCTGCGGGGGCGGGTGCCACGCGGGGTCCCGTACGCGGTGTACCGGCCGGTGGTGCACGTGCGGCACCTGGCGGGGGTGGTGCGGGCGGTGCTGGGTGGCCCGCGGGACGGCACGGAGCTGCTCGTGGTGCACGACCCGGCGACGTCGCGGGTGCGGCGGTGGTGGTGGGCGTGCCTGGCGCGGCGGGCGGGGTGGAGTCCGGTGCTGGTGATGGTCGACGTGGAGCGCGGCGAGGCGTTGTCGGGGCAGGAGGTGCGGGGTCGGAGGGTGCGGGCGCGGGCGTTCGCGCGGCACTGGCGGCGGTGGGCGGCGCAGCGTGCGGGGCTGGTCGCGGCGTCGGGCGGTGCGGCGGGTGGCTGGTCGCAGGTGCACGTGGTGGGCCGGCGGCAAGTCGTGGGGCTGCTGGTGGGTGTGGTGGACGCGGCGGTACCGGTCCGGGTGCGTGGTGCCCGCTAGGGTCGCGCTCGTGACGTCGTCGGGTCTGTCAGGTGGTGCGCTGGAGCGGCTGGTCGGGCACGTGCGTGCGGTGGGCGACGGGGTGGTGTCGACGGTGGGCCCGGACGGTGCCCCGCAGGCGGCGTACCTGACGTTGGCGGTGACGGCACGGGGCGAGCTGGTCTTCGACGCGCGGGTGGGCTCGCGCAAGGTGGCGAACCTGCGGCGGGACCCGCGGGTGGCGGTGGTGGTGGGCGGCCCTGGCGGGACGACGCTGCAGGTGCAGGGCGTGGCGGACGTCCCGTCGGGGGACGACGCCGCCCGGTGCGCGGACGCGTACCGGGCGGCGTTCCCGCGGTTCGCGGCGTCGTTGGACGACCCGGGGATCGTGGTGGTGCGGGTGGTGGCGCGGTGGGCGCGCTGGGGCGACTACCGCTCCTCTCCCCCGGTGGTGGAGGACCTGGTGGGCGGGGCCGGCTGAGCCTCAACGCCAGCCGAGGGCGGGCGCCACGTGCTGGACGACGTTCTCGATGACGTGGGCGTTGTACTCGACACCGAGCTGGTTGGGCACGGTGAGCAGGAGGGTGTCGGCGGCGGCGACGGCCTCGTCCTCGGCGAGGTCCGCGACGACGTCGTCGACCTCTCCGGCGTAGGTCTTGCCGAAGCGGGCGCGGACGCCCTCGAGGACGCCGACCTGGTCGGTGCTGGCCGTCTCGAGGCCGAAGTAGGCGCGGTCGCGGTCGTCGGTGATCGGGAAGATGCTGCGCGACACGGACACGCGGGGCTCCCACCCGTGGCCGGCGGCGGCCCACGCGTCGCGGAAGCGTTGGATCTGCTCGGCCTGCAGGCGGTGGAACGGGACGCCCGTGTCCTCGGACAGCAGGGTGGAGCTCATGAGGTTCATCCCCTGGGCGGCGGTCCACTCGGCGGTGGCGCGGGTGCCGGCTCCCCACCAGATCCGCCGGCGCAGGCCCTCGGAGTAGGGCTCGACGCGCAGCAGGCCGGGCGGGTTGGGGAACATGGGGCGCGGGTTCGGCTCGGCGAAGCCCTCGCCGTCGAGCACCTCGAGGAACCGGGCGGTGTGGCGGCGGGCCATGTCGGCGTCGGACTCCCCTGCCTGGGGCTCGTGCCCGAAGTGGCGGAACCCGTCGATCACCTGCTCGGGCGATCCGCGGCTGATGCCGAGCTGCAGCCGCCCGCCGGCGATGAGGTCGGCCGCGCCGGCGTCCTCCGCCAGGTACAGGGGGTTCTCGTAGCGCGTGTCGATGACGGCGGTGCCGATCTCGATGCGGCTCGTGCGGGCGCCGACGGCGGCGAGCAGCGGGAACGGGGACGCGAGCTGGCGCGCGAAGTGGTGCACGCGGAAGTACGCCCCGTCGGCGCCGAGCTCCTCCGCCGCGACGGCGAGGTCGATCGACTGCAGCAGCGCGTCGGAGGCCGAGCGGGTGGCGGACTGCGGGTGCGGCGTCCAGTGGCCGAAGGACAGGAATCCGAGGTGCTTCACGCCCTCAGTCAAGCCCACGGGTCGCGGGCCCGCCCGTCGCGGCGCCGACGTCGGCCCACAGGTCGCACCGGTGGTCGGCCGCGAAGGGAGTCGCGCCGATCCCGCGGGTGGAGAGCTCGACGACCGTCTGCCCCGGGCCGAACCGAGGCCAGTGCGGGCGCCCGGGCCCGTTGACGTCGCCGGTGCGCGCGAACGCCGCCCAGTAGTCGATCATCGTCGCGGACAGGCGCTCCTGGGCCGGGTCGAGCGGCGGAGGCTGGTGGCCCCCGACGAGGGTCCACAGGTATCCGAGCTCGAGGCCGTGGTAGGCGCCTTGGGGGAACCCGTCGTCGGGGTCGGGCCCGGCGTCCTCGGCGAACTCGTACACGTGCACGGGCTGGTGCGGTGCGGCGGCTTGCGCGGTGCGCAGCACGGGGCACGCGCCGATCTGGGCGCCCCAGTCGCCGAGGACGGCCGCGAGCGCCAGGGCCGGGCTGTCGTGGTCGCTGAGCGGGTAGGCGTCCAGGACGGTCCCGGCGTCGGAGCCGAAGGCCTCCGTCAGCGTCGTGCGGTAGCCCTCGGCGGTGACGCCGGGAGCCTGCCAGCGGACGAAGCTGCGCATCTCGTCGCGCGTGCCGCCCACCAGCAGCGGTACCCGTGCGGCGCTGCCCCGGCGCAGGGCGTCGATCGGCTGTCGCGGGAGGAACGGCGTGCCGGCGACGGGGTTCCACGGACGGTCGCCGGAGCGCTCCGTGAGGCCGAACCCGACGCCCGAGTGCGTGCCGACGAGGTCGGGCAGACCGGCGCGGCGCAGGCAGGCGGCGACGCCCGCCGGGCCGCCCTCGCCGGCGCACCCGAGGTGCTCGACGGCGCGGTCGCCGAACGCCTGCCCCTGGGCGCGGTCGGGGACGGGGTTGGCGCAGGCGCCGCTCTGCACGATCGCCCGGTCGAACAGCATCCTCGACGTGGGTGCGGCGAGCTGCGCGCAGACGGACCGCGCCCCGCCGGACTGTCCCGCGAGGGTGACGTTGCGGGGGTCGCCGCCGAAGCTCGCGGCGTTGCGCTGCACCCATCGCAGCGCGGCGGCCTGGTCCATGAGCCCGTAGTTGCCGCGGTGGGGGCCGAGCGCCGACGTCGACAGGAAGCCGAGCGCACCGAGGCGGTAGTTCGCGGTGACCACGACCAGGCCGCCCCGGGTCGCGAGGCGGGCGCCGTCGAAGCGGGCCGCACCGCCGGAGTCGAGGCCGCCGCCGTGCAGCCACACGAGCACGGGCAGGCGGTCGCCGCGGCGGGCGTGGGCGGGCGCGACGACGTCGAGCGTGAGGCAGTCCTCCTGCCCGAGGACGATCTCCGGCTCTCCCTGCGGGCACAGCGGGCTCGGTGCGGTCGCGTCCCGGATGCCGGCCCAGTCGCGCGGGGGTGCCGGTGGTCGCCAGCGGCGCTCGCCGACGGGCGGGGCCGCGTACGGGACGCCGGAGTAGGTGACGTGGCCGGTGTCGGCGTGCCCGCGCAGCCACCCGGAGTCGACGCGCAGGACGGCGCCGCCGTCAGACCGTGCCACCGCTGCGGCCGGATCGGGTGCGGGTTCGGTCGCGGGCCTGGCACCGGCCCCGGGTGCCGCGGCGGCGAGCAGGGCGAGTACCGCGACGAGTGTGGCGACGAGTGTGGCGACGGCCCGCCGCCAGGATCCGGGACGGACGGCGGTCGTGTCGTCGGTGCTGGCGGCGGTCATGGCATTCCTCCGCGGTCGGTCGGCGCGCGCCGCACGAGGGCGCGCAGGTGCCCGGCGAGGACGTCGGGCTGGTCGAGGGGCACGAGGGTCGCCGACTCCGGGACGTGCGCCAGCTCGGCGTCGGGCAGCAGGCGGGCGAGGCGGGGTCCGTGCTCGGCCGGCATCATCCGGTCGTCGTCCGCCCAGGCGACGAGCGCGGGCCCGGTGAAGGCGCCGAGCCCGGCGGACCAGTCCCGGTCGGCAGGGACGGGGAAGCGGGCGCTGAACCGGCGCAGGTCGGCGCGCACGAGCGGGTCCCGGAAGGGCTCGAACCAGCGCCGCAGGAGCGCGTCGGGCACGGGGCGGGCGGCCATCGCGGAGGCGAGGCGGCGACGCACCGCGGGCAGCCGCGTCAGCTGCGCCTGGAGGGCGAGCGCCCCGGGGACGCGGGCGGCCCGGGCGAGCAGCCGTCCGGGCCGCCCGGCGGGGACGTTGTCGAACGCCTCGCAGGCCACGAGTGCCAGCCGCGCGACGCGGGAGTCGAGCCCCAGCTCGACGAGCACCTGCGCGCCGCCCCAGTCGTTGAGGACGAGCGTGACGGCGCGCAGGTCGAGGGCGGCCATCAGCTCGGCGACCATCCGCGCGAGGGAGGCGTTGGTGAGCTCGTCGCGCGGCGCCGGGTGCCGGTGGGCGCCCAGCGGCAGCGTCGGCGCGACGCACCGCAGCCCCGGCAGGCGCGCGACGACGGCGTCCCACACGGCGTGGTCGAGGAGCGGGCCGTGCAGGAGCAGCAGGGCCGGTCCGGTGCCCCCGGTGTCCGAGTAGTCGATCGTCGCGGTGCTCAGCTCGATCGTGCGCACCGCCGGCACGGTCCCCTCGTGGGTGCTCACGGTCCGGTCCTCAGCGCGCCCGCCGGTGGACCGTGACGAGCACGCCGTCCCCGTAGGTCGTGGCCTCGACCAGGCGCCACGCGGACTTGTCCGGGGTCGGGGGCCACAGGGTGCGACCGTGCCCGAGGACGAGGGGGAACGTCATCAGGTGGATCTCGTCGACGAGGTCGTGCGCGAGCAGGCCCTGCACCAGGCTGATGCTGCCGGGCACGGAGATCTCGCCGTCGACGTCCCGCCGGAGCCGGGCGACCGAGTCGACCAGGTCGCCCGGCAGGACGGTGGTCCCGGACCACCGAGGGTCGGTCAGCGTGCCCGAGACGACGTACTTCGGCATGCCGTTGTACTTGTCGGCGAGCTCGCCCTCGTACTGCGGCCACGCGTCGGCGAACCCCTCGTAGGTGCGGCGCCCCAGCAGGAGGGCGGACGCCCCCAGCGCCTCGGTCTCCTTGAAGCGTTCGCCCTCGGGCCCGCGGTCGACCTCGAAGCTCCAGTCCGGGTAGCGGAAGTCCTCGCCGCCGGGCGCCTCGACGACGCCGTCCAGCGAGATGAACTCGGTGACCACGATCGATCCCATGTCAGCGCTCCTCGAGCCGGAGCTGCTCGTGCCGGGGCTGCTCGTGCGGGGTCTGCGGGTGCGAGGGCTGGCCGGCGAACGCGCGCAGCTCGGCGGCGAGCACCTCGGGCGTGGTCGTGTGGTCCTCCCCCGGCACGGGCCGCAGGGTGGCGGTCGGCAGGTGCGCGCTGATCGCGCGGGCCGCGGACGCGAGGAACGGCCAGGTGCCGGTGCCGTGCATGACCAGCACGGGGACGTCGACCCGGTCCCACAGGTCCGGGCGCAGCGGCCGGCCCGACATCGCGTCGCCGACCTGCCGGCCGTCGTAGGCGATGGTGGGCGCGACCGCCTCCAGCGCGGACCACGTCTCCGGGTCCTGCCGCACCTCGGCCACCATGTCCGGCGGCAGGCCCACGGCGGCGGTGAGGAACAGCGCGACGGCGTCCCCGGGCCGCCCGGCGGCGACGGCGTCGTCCAGCCGCGCGACGTAGTCCGCGGGCAGCGGCGGCCGGTCGTCGTCGACCACCGCGTTGGGCTCGAACAGCGCGAGACGCGCCACCCGCACGCCCGCCTGGGCGGCGTTCAGCGCGAGGTTGCCGCCGGAGGACCACGCGAAGACGGTGGTCGCCGGGCTGCCACCGGCGACCTGGTCGATCACCGCCGCGAGGTCCTCGAGCTCCCGCTCGGGGGCGTAGGGAGCGGTGTCCCCGCTCTGCCCGCGGCCCCGGCGGTCGTAGTTGACCACGAGGAACTCGTCGGCCAGCAGCTCGGCCGTCGCGGCGTTCTCCGGGGTGGTGGCGCGATGGGCGGTCGCGCCGTCGATGATGACGATCGGGTCGCCGGAGCCCCACGTCGAGCAGGCGATCGGCGTGCCGTCGGCGGACCTGACGGTGGTCATGGTCGTGCTGGTGGACGTCCTGCTGGTCCTGTCGGTGGACACTGCGGTGCCTCCCTGGCGGTCGCTCGCGGCGGGATCCGCGACACGGCCACGCTAGGAAGACGCGGGCTGCTCCGGCTTGTACAGGAGCGACATGGTGTCGGCCGGCGACTCGGCGCGCGCCGCCCGCAGCTGCGTCGCCGTGCGGCCGATGAATCGCCGCAGCGACCGGGCGAGGTGGGGCTGGTCGAAGTAGCCGAGCGCGTGCACGACGTCGAGCGGCGCCGCGCCGTCCCGGAGCAGCACGGCGGCCGTGCGGGCCCGGTCGATCTGCCGGATGGCGCCCTGCGTGAGCCCGGTGGTCGCGGCGACGCGGCGCTGCACCGACCTCGTGCCCACGCGGGCGGCCCCGCCCCGCACGACGTCGTCGACGAGCGGGTCCCGCACGAGCACGCCGGCCCGCACCAGCCGGTCGACGAACGCCTCGGCGTCGTCCGGCCGCGGGATCGGCCACTCCTCGCCGCGCAGGACGAAGCCGTCGGCCGTGACGTGCGGGCTCTCCAGCTCGCCGTCGACGAGGGCCGACGCGGGCAGGTGCGGCATCGTCGCGCCGTGCGCGAACGTGATGCCGAACGAGTCCGAGTCGCCCGCGATCCGGGCCGCCGTGGCCACGGTCTCGGGGCCGCGTACCGCGGCGTGCGTCCGGCGACCGTCGCGCCAGAACACCAGCTCCCAGTGCGACGTCGCGACCGAGGTCATGGTCCCGTCGCCCGACGCGCGGCCGCGCCAGACGCGCGCGACGTAGCGCGAGTCCGAACCGCGGTGGACGCTCTCGACCGGCATGCCGCTCCTTCGACGGGACCGACCCCGTCCCGCCCCTCAATGTAGCGACGCGCGGGTCGCCACGCGCAGGTGCATGGGGCGACCGCCTGCGAGAATGGCCCGGTGAACGCCACCGCCGGGGACTCCCCGCGCCCGCTGCCGCCCCTGGCCCACGACGTCGCCGGCGACCCCGGAGCCCGCGCCGTCGTCCTCCTGCACGCCGGGGTCGCCGACCGGCGCATGTGGGACGCCGTCGTGCCCACCCTGGCGCACACGTTCCGCGTGGTGCGACCGGACCTGCGGGGCTTCGGCGACTCCCCGCTGCCCACCGGCGGCGCCCCGTACACGAACGCGGGCGACGTCGCCGCCCTGCTGGACCGGCTCGGCGTCCCCGACGCCGCCGTCGTCGGGTCGTCCTTCGGCGGGAAGGTCGCGCTCGAGCTCACGACGGCGCACCCCGGCCGGGTGCGCGAGCTCGTGCTGCTGTGCCCCGCCGCCCCCGGCGTGCCCGACACCGACACGTCCGACGCGTTCGACGCCGAGGAGGCCAGGCTCCTGGGCGCGGGGGACGTCGAGGGCGCGGTGCGGCTGAACGTCACGACGTGGCTCGGCCCGGACGCCGACGACGCCGCCGCCGAGACCCTCGCCGTCATGCAGCGGCGTGCGTTCGAGGTGCAGCTCGCCGCCGACGCGGCCGCGAGCGCCGCCGGCCTGCCCGAGCCCGGCCCGGACGGCGTGGACGTGGACCTCGCGGGGATCCGGGTGCCCACGTTCGTCGTCGAGGGGGCGCACGACATGGACGCGCTGCGGGCGTGCGCGCAGCACGTGGCGGCGTCGGTGCCGGGGGCCGAGCTGTCCCTGCTGGAGTGGGCGGGGCACCTGCCGGTGCTGGAGCGGCCCGACGCGATCCTGGCGCTGCTGCTCGACGTGCTGCGCGACGACCCCACGGTGCACGCTCCCTGACCTGCGGTCGACGGCCCCGGGCGCCGCGGGTCAGGCGGCGAGCCACTGGTCGTGGGTGATCTTGGCGACGAGGGCGACGACGACGAGCAGCAGGACGGCGCGCACGAACCCCGCGCCGCGGGACAGGGCCGTACGTGCCCCGACGATGCCGCCCGCGACGTTGGCGACGGCCATGCCGGCGCCGAGCAGCCACAGCACGTGCCCGAGCGCGCCGAACAGGGCGAGGGCGCCGAGGTCGCTGCCGATGCTGACCACCTTGGCCATCGCGGAGCCGCGCAGGAAGTCGGTGCCGAGCGCGGTGACGCACAGGGCGACGAGCAGCACGCCCGTGCCGGAGCCGACCACGCCGCTGTAGAACCCGACGCCGCTCGCCCCCACGGCGAGCACGAGCGTGGGCCGCGAGACCGGCCCGCGGCCGGCCGGGGCGGCGGCGTCGGGGGCGTCGGGGGCGTCGGGGGAACGGCGGGGGCGCGCGACGGCGGCCCACCCGCCCACGCCGACGAGGGTGGCCGCCACGACGAGGGTGATGGCCGCGCGCGGCAGGTGGGAGGCGGTGGCGGCGCCGACCATCGCGGTGGGCAGCCCGAGGGCGGCCGCCGCGAGCGCCCGGCGACCGTCGAGGCCGACACGGCGGACGTAGGTGACGGCGGCGCCCGACGTGCCGGTGATCGCGACGAGCTTGTTCGTGCCGAGCACGGTGGCGACGGGCAGCGACGGCAGCGCGAGCATGAGGGCGGGCACCTGCACCAGTCCCCCACCGCCGACGACGGCGTCGAGCCAGCCCGCGGCGAACGCGACGGCGATCAGCAGGCAGGCGGCGGTGGGGTCGACGTGCAGGCCCATGGCTGCTCCTCGGGTGGGGGGCGGCTTTGGCGTCCCGGCGATGCCGGGGGTCGCGCCGCCGTACAGGGCAGGCAGAGGGGCGCGACGGGGGCGGCGAGACGGCGCGCGCGGACATTGCGCCTGGACGCAAACAGGGGGTGAACCCGGGTAGCGGGTGCCGGGGGCGACTAGCGTGGGCGGTGGACGACCCCGAGTCGACCCCCGAGGTGGTGGCCCGTGCTCACGATCGACCTGTCGGCGGAGGACCTCACGCGCCTGCGCGCTCCCGGGCGCCCGGACCCGCTGTGGGACACGGTGCTGAGCCTGCACCTGCTGCAGAACCGGCAGGCGGCGCTGGCGTTCGACCCGTGGCGGCGGCAGGTGCGCGCCCGGATCGTGGAGGCGGGCCTGACGACGACGGTCGCGGCGCTCGCGCGCCTGGCGCCGTTCGCGTCGTACTTCCCGGACTTCCTCACCCCGACCCCGGTGGACGGGCCGCGTCCCGACGGCGGCCGCGGGGACGCGGGCATCGAGGCGGCCGCGGACCGGGTGGCGAGCACCCCGCGGCCCCGGCTCGCGCGCGAGCTGGCGATGACGTTCCGCTCGGGGGCGGCGCCCTGGGTGCGGCGCATCGCGGCCGGCGAGGCGGAGGCGATGCGCTGGCTCGCGGGCGCGCTGTGCCGCTATCACGCGCTGGCCGTCGCCCCGTACGCGCCGGTGACCCGCGCGGCGCTCGCGGCCGACCAGGAGGCGCGGGACGCGGCGTTGCGGCGGGGCGGGATGCAGGGGCTGATGGGCAGCTTCGACCCGCTGCTGCGCCGCGAGGGCGGCCGATGGACCGCCTGGTACCCCGTGACGCGGACGCTGCCGCTGCGGGGGCGTCCGCTCACGATGGTGCCGTCGGTGTTCTGCGTGCTGGCGCCGGTGGTGCTCGAGGACGACACGCTGGACCCGGTGCTGGTGTACCCGGTGGACCCGGCGCCGGGGTGGCTGGCCCGCGGGGGCGACGCGGCGGACGAGGGGGTGCAGGTCGCGCACCTCATCGGCCCCACGCGGGCGCGGGTCCTGGAGGTGCTGGACACGAGCCGCACGACGACGGAGCTGGCGCGGGTGCTGGACCTCACGCCGGCGACGGCGAGCCGGCACGCGACCGTGCTGCGGGAGGCGGGCCTGGTGTTCTCGGAGCGGCAGGGCAACCGGGTGCTGCATACCCGCACCCGGTTGGGGGACGCGCTGCTGGCCGGCCACGTGGGCTGACGCCCCGGCCTGGTGTGAAACGTCCGCGTCACACGCCGGCGCGAGGATGCGGGGGTGATCATCGCCCCGGAGTCCCCCGCCGCCGCCGACGTGCGCGCGCTGCTGGAGGAGCACCTCGCCGACATGTACGCCACCTCCCCTGCCGAGTCGGTGCACGCGCTCGACCTGAGCGGGCTGCTCGCCCCGTCGGTGACGTTCCTGACGGCGCGCGAGGACAACGGGACGCTGCTGGGGTGCGGTGCGCTGAGCGAGCTCGAGCCGACCACCGCGGCGTCCGGCGGTCGGGGCGAGGTGAAGTCGATGCGCACGGCCCGTCCCGCGCGGGGGCGCGGCGTGGCGGGCGCCGTCCTGGACCGGCTGGTGGCCCTCGCCCGCGAGCGCGGGTACGCGGCGGTGAGCCTGGAGACCGGGCCGCAAGAGTACTTCGCGCCCGCCCGGCGCCTGTACGCGCGGCACGGTTTCGTGCCCTGCGGGCCGTTCGGCGGCTACTCCCCCGACCCGTGCAGCGTGTTCCGCACCCTGGACCTCACCGGCGGGCGCACGGACCCGCGCACGGACCCGCGCACGGACCAGGTCACGGACCAGGTCACGGACCAGGTCACGGACCAGGTCACGGACCAGGTCACGGACCAGGTCACGGACCAGGTCACGGACCAGGTCACGGACGCGCGGGTGGGCCCCGCCGCGTAGCCTCGCGGGATGGCCGACACCCCGACCCGCGACGCGACGGGCACGGAACCCCTGCTGGACCGGCGGTTCGCGTGGCGGGGCCGTGAGGTCGCGTGGACGGCGTTCGGCTCCGGCCCGCCGCTGGTGCTCTGCCACGGCACGCCGTGGTCGTCGTGGCTGTGGGAGCCGTACGCCCGCGCCCTGGCCGCCGAGTTCACCGTGCACCTGTGGGACATGCCGGGCTACGGGGCGTCGTCCAAGGACCCCGCGCACGACGTCGACCTCGGGACGCAGGGCGAGCTGTTCGCCGACCTGCTGGAGCACTGGCGGCCCGCCTGGTCCGACGGTGCCGACGGTGCCGACGGGTCCAGCGCTGCCGGCGGGGGCGTGCCGCTGCCGCACGTCGTCGCGCACGACTACGGCGGCGCGGTGAGCCTGCGTGCCGCGCTGCTGCACGGCGCCCGGTACGCGTCGCTGTGCCTCGTGGACGTGGTGGCGCTGCGCCCGTGGGGCTCGCCGTACTTCTCCCTGGTGCGCGAGCACGCCGACGTCTTCGCGGCCGTCCCCGCCGCCGTGCACCGCGGCGCGCTGGAGGCGTACGTGCGCACGGCCGCGCATCGGCCGCTGCGCGAGGAGCACCTGGCCGCGCTCGTCGGCCCGTGGACGGGCCAGGCCGGGCAGGCCGCGCTCTACCGGCAGATCGCCCAGGCCGACGAGCGGTACACCGCCGAGCTCGAGCCGCTGCTGGGCGGCCTCGACGTCCCGGTGCGCGTGCTGTGGGGCGAGGAGGACACGTGGATCCCGCCGGACCGGGCGCGGCGGCTGGCGGACGCGATCCCCGGCGCCGACGCGCGGCTGCTCCCGGGCGCCGGGCACCTGGTGCAGCTCGACGCTCCCGTCGCGCTGGCCGTCGAGCTGCAACGCTGGTTGTCCGCGAACCGCTGACCATCGGTACCAGGCTGACCGTCAGTACCAGCTCGCCCGCGCGTGCTGGAAGATGAGGTTGGTCTCGGTGAGCGCGACGTCCGGGTCGGTGGACAGGTGCTCGATGACGAACTCGTTCAGGGCGTCGGAGTCCGCCGCGGCGACGTGCACGAAGAAGTCGTGCGCGCCGCCCAGCAGGAAGACGTTCAGCACGCCGGGCAGCTCGGCGAGGCGCTGCAGGTAGCCGCTGAGGCGGGTGCGGGCCGCGCCGCGCATCTGCACAGCGATCATCGCCTGCAGGGGGTGCCCCGTGCGCGCCGGGTCGACGTCCGCGTGGAAGCCGCGGATCACGCCGCGCTCGCGCAGCTGCCGCACCCGCGTCAGGCAGGTGGAGGGGGCGATCCCGGCCCGCGCCGCGAGCGCGTTGTTCGGCAGGCGCGCGTCGTCCGCGAGCGCCGCGAGGAGCCGCTGGTCGACGTCGTCCAGCCGCGCGGGCGCGGGGCCACGCCGCTCCAGGCCCCACGACGGGTCTGGCCGGACCTCCTGCGTGCGGCCGTCCTGGCCGCGCCGGTCCGCGGATCGAACATCCTTCGCTCGAGGCTGCTGTGCGCCGGGCCGAGCCGGGCGTCGTGTCGACATCCTGGCAATCTACCGAAGGATGTACGGATTCGTGGCGCGGGACCGAATCGTCCCGTCAGACTGGGACGTGAGCGGGGTCACACGTCCCGCGCCACGCACCCACCGTTCCCCCGGCCACGAGCCGGGGAACGGTGCCGAGCCACGAAGGCGGGCCCACCCATGCGCATCGGCGTCCCGAAGGAAGTCAAGAACCACGAGTACCGGGTGGCCATCACGCCGGCCGGAGTGCACGAGCTCGTCGCCCGCGGGCACGACGTCGTCGTGGAGGCGGGCGCCGGGGCGGGGTCCGCGATCACCGACGACGAGTACCGCACCGCCGGTGCGGGCGTCGTCGCGGACGCCGACGAGGTGTGGGCCGGCGCCGACACGGTGCTCAAGGTCAAGGAACCGGTCGCGCAGGAGTACCACCGGCTGCGGCCGGGGCTGGTGCTGTTCACCTACCTGCACCTCGCGGCCGACAAGGCGCTCACCGAGGAGCTGCTGGCCCGCGACGTGACGGCCGTCGCGTACGAGACGGTGCAGACCCCCGACGGGCGGCTGCCGCTGCTGGCCCCCATGTCGGAGGTCGCCGGGCGGCTCGCCCCGCAGGTCGGGGCCGCGACCCTGCTGCGGGCCGCGGGCGGGCGCGGCGTCCTGCTCGGCGGGGTGCCCGGCGTGCCCGCCGGGCACGTGGTGGTCATCGGCGCGGGCGTCTCGGGCATGAACGCCGCCCGGATCGCGGTCGGGCTCGGCGCGCGCGTCACCCTCCTGGACACCAGCGCGGACGCGCTCAAGGCCGCCGACCGGGAGCTCGGCGGACGCGTGCAGACCCTCGCCTCGAACAAGCTCACCCTCACCGAGGCCGTGCTCGAGGCGGACCTGGTGGTCGGGGCCGTCCTGGTCCCCGGAGCGAAGGCGCCCGTGCTGGTGGCGAACGACGTCGTGGCACGCATGCGGCCGGGCGCCGTCCTCGTGGACATCGCGATCGACCAGGGCGGCTGCTTCGAGGACTCCCGCCCCACGACGCACGCCGACCCCACGTTCCGGGTGCACGACACGGTCTTCTACTGCGTGGCGAACATGCCCGGCGCCGTGCCGCGCACCTCCACGTACGCGCTGACGAACGTGACGCTGCCGTACGCCGTGGCGCTCGCGGACCACGGCTGGCGCGAGGCCCTGCGCCGCGACCCGGTGCTCGCCCACGGCCTCAACGTGCACGCCGGCGCCGTCACCAACGCGGGGGTCGCGGAGGCGCACTCCCTCGACCACGTGGACGTCGCCGCCGTCCTCTGAGCCTCCCGCGCCGGTCCGACCGTGGTGGGCGCAGCGTCGGGGCCGGGGTCAGGTCGAGGCCGAGGCCGAGGCCGAGGCCGAGGCCGAGGTCAGGGGCGGTGGCGCGGCGGGAGCGGGACGCGGTCGAGGTCGGCCGCGACGGTGAGGCCGCCGTCGAACACCTCGCGCGCCTCGCGCTCGAACGCGGCGGGCAGCTCGTCGGGCACGCGGTAGCGCTGGGAGAAGTGCGTGAGCACGAGGTGGCGCACGCCGGCTCGGGCGGCGACGATCGCGGCCTGCCGGCAGGTGAGGTGCGCCCAGCGAGCGGCCAGGTCGGCGTCGCGGTGCAGGAACGTCGACTCGACGACCAGCAGGTCCACGCCGTCGGCGAGCTCCCCCACCGCGTCGCACAGCCGGGTGTCCATGACGAACGCGACCGACTGCCCGCGCCGCGGCGCGGACACCGCCTGGCGGCGCACGGTGCGGCCGTCGTCGAGGACCAGGACGCCGTCGCGCAGCAGCCGCCCCACCGCCGGGCCCGGCGGGACGCCCGCGTCCGCGAGCGCCGCCGGGTCCAGGGAGACGCCGTCCGGCTCGTCCAGGCGGTAGCCGACGGTGTCGACGCGGTGGTCCAGGGGGCGGGCGGTGAGCCTCGGTGCGTCGGGACCGGCGCCGCGCTCGCCGTCCACGCGGGGCAGGGTCACGACCTGGTCCTCGCCCCGGCGGGCGCCGGAGGTGGCGGGGAAGGCCACGGGCTGCAGGGCGACCCGTTCGTGGTGGTCGTAGGCGCTCGCGTCGAGCAGGTGGCGCACCCACGGCTCGCCGGAGGCGGGGAACGAGATCGGCACGGTGTGGCGCACCTGGTCCCCCGACAGGCGCTGCGTGACGCCGGCCAGGCCGAGGGAGTGGTCGCCGTGCAGGTGGGTGATCGCGATGCGGGTGAGGTCGGTGGCGGACACGCCCGCGAACGTCATCTGCCGCTGCGTGCCCTCGCCCGGGTCGAACAGCAGCGCCGCCTCGTCGAAGAACAGGACGTACCCGTTGTGGTTGCGCGTGCGGGTGGGCACCATGCTCGCCGTGCCGAGCACGACCAGCTCACGTCGTGACACGTCGGGACGCGCCGGCGCTCAGCAGCCCAGGGCGCGCCCGACCACGCGCACCGGGCCCGTGGTCACGTGCTGCACGGGCCGCCACAGGTCGCGGTCGAACACCGCCGTGCGAGTCACCGGGCCGCGGCGCAGCCGCCCCGCGAGCCGGTGCGCCGACGGGGTGCTCGGCGCCGGCGCGGCGGGCGCGGGCTTCAGCGACGGCAGGCCCGCGAGCACCGAGGGCCGGTAGCGGGCACCCGGGTCCCACCGCAGGTCGGTCCGCTCGCTCGCGTCGTCGGGCATGGGGTCATCCTCGCCCGCCCCCGGGGGACGCGCAAGAGTGCGACGGGGAGGTGCCGACGGGCGAGGTGGAGGTGGGCCGGGTCAGGCGTCGGGGAAGCCGCGGGGGTTCTCGGACTGCCAGCGCCAGGTGTCGGCGCACATGTCGTCGATCGTCTTGACCGCGCGCCACCCGAGCTCGGTCTGCGCCCGCGTCGGGTCGGCCCAGAAGGCGGCGAGGTCGCCCGCACGGCGCGGCCCGACCTCGTAGGGCAGCTCGCGGCCCACGGCCCGCTCGAACGCGTGCAGCATCTGCAGCACGGACGTGCCGGTCCCGGTGCCGAGGTTGAAGGCACGCACGGGCTCGGCCATCGCGTCCAGGTGGTCCAGCGCGGCCACGTGCCCCGCGGCGAGGTCCTCGACGTGCAGGTAGTCGCGCTCGCACGTGCCGTCGGCCGTCGGGTAGTCGTCGCCGAACACGACGAGCTTGTCGCGCTTGCCGACGGCGACCTGCGCGAGGAACGGCATGAGGTTGTTCGGGATGCCCTGCGGGTCCTCCCCGATCTGCCCCGACGGGTGCGCGCCCACCGGGTTGAAGTACCGCAGCAGCGCGACCTTGAGCCCGCCGACGGCGACCGCGGCGTCGGCCATGATGCGCTCGATCATCACCTTCGTCTGCCCGTACGGGGACGACGACGACAGGTACTCGTAGTCCTCGCGGTAGGGCACGGGCGCCTTCTCCCCGTACACGGTCGCCGAGGAGGAGAACACCAGACGCGGGACGTCGTGGCGGCGCATCGCCTCCAGCAGCGACAGCGTGGAGTCGAGGTTGTTGCGGTAGTACTCCAGCGGCTTGGCCACCGACTCGCCCACGGCCTTGAAGCCCGCGAAGTGCACGACGGCGTCGAACTTCTCGTGCGCGAACAGGAGCTCGGTCTTCTCCGCGTCCGTGAGGTCGATCGCGTGCACCGGCACGTGCGCCCCGGACAGCGACTCCAGGCGGCCCATCACCGTGGGCTTGCTGTTGGAGAAGTCGTCCACCACGACGACGTCGTGCCCGGAGGCCACGAGGGACAGGACGGTGTGGGAGCCGATGTACCCGGCGCCGCCGGAGACGAGAACGCGCATGGGCCCAGCCTAGGGCGTCGGGCCCCGTCGTCGGACGGGCGTCCGCACCCCGGGCCGGGCCCGTGCGCGCTCCCGATCAGCCTGGTCGGGTCAGCTGCCGCCGAGAAGCTCCGTGAAGCTCGGCGTCGCGGCGAACGGGTCGACCGGGCCGTCGTTCTCGCGGCGCGCCACCCGCTGCGCCAGGTCGCGCCCGGCGCGGGCGATCCGCTTCGGCAGGCCGGCGCCCGGGTCGTCGGCGCTCGCGGCCCAGTCGTCGGTGGCGGCGAACACGCTGGTCGGCACGACGTCCGCGCGCAGGTAGGTGAACAGCGGCCGCATCGTGTACTCCAGCGCCAGGGAGTGGCGGGCGGTGCCGCCCGTGGCGCCGAGCAGGACCGGCATGCCGGTCACCGAGTCGGGGTCGACGACGTCCCAGAAGGACTTGAACAGCCCCGAGTAGCTCGTGGTGAACACGGGCGAGACGGCGATGAGCCCGTCCGCGCCGGTCACGGTCTCCAGCGCCCGGGCCAGGTCGCCGGTCGGGAACCGGGTGAGCATCGCGTCGACGACGGCGTGCGCGAGGTCGCGCAGCTCGATCGTCTCCACCCGGACCGTGTGACCGGCGTCCTCCAGCTCCCGCACGGTGGCGTCCGCGAGCCGGTCGGCCAGCAGGCGCGTCGACGACGGCTGGGACAGGCCCGCCGAGACGACGGCGAGCGTGCGCTCGCCGGCCGCGCCGGGCAGCGACCCGGCGGGGGTGAACGGGGTGGTCATGCGCGTGCCTCCTGCGATCCGGCGGGCTGGGTGCCCTCGGCAACGGTACCGGTGTACGGGTCCGAGGTGTCGCCGACGTGGGTGGCGCCGGCCTCGCCCGCCGCGCGGGCGGCGGCCACGCGCTCGGCGTGCGTCGGCGGGTTCAGCGGGACGTCGTCGGCGGGGCGCTTGGCCTCGACGATCTTGCGCAGCTCGGGCACGACCTCCTCGCCGAGCAGGTCGATCTGCTCGAGCACGGTCTTCAGCGGCAGGCCCGCGTGGTCCACGAGGAACAGCTGGCGCTGGTAGTAGCCCACCTCGTCGACGAACGACGCGTACCGGTCGATGACCTGCTGCGGCGAGCCGACCGTCAGCGGCGTCTCGCGCGTGAAGTCCTCCATCGACGGGCCGTGCCCGTACACGGGGGCCTCGTCGAAGTAGGGCCGGAACTCGTTCCACGCGTCCTGCGACCGCTTGCGCATGAACACCTGCCCGCCGAGCCCGACGATCGCCTGGTCGGCGCGCCCGTGCCCGTAGTGCTCGAACCGCTGCCGGTAGAACCGCACCATCTGCCGGGTGTGGTGCATCGGCCAGAAGATGTTGTTGTGCAGGAAGCCGTCGCCGTAGAACGCCGCCTGCTCGGCGATCTCGGGGCTGCGGATCGAGCCGTGCCACACGAACGGCGGCACGCCGTCCAGCGGCCGCGGGGTGGAGGTGAAGCCCTGCAGCGGGGTGCGGAACTTGCCCTCCCAGTCCACGACGTCCTCGGTCCACAGGCGGCGCAGCAGCGCGTAGTTCTCGATCGCGAGCGGGATGCCCTGGCGGATGTCCTGCCCGAACCACGGGTACACGGGGCCGGTGTTGCCGCGGCCCATCATGAGGTCCATGCGCCCGTCGGAGATGACCTGGAGCATCGCGTACTCCTCGGCGAGACGCACCGGGTCGTTCGTCGTGATCAGCGTGGTCGCCGTCGACAGGGTGATGTGCTTCGTGACGCCGGCCAGGTAGCCGAGCATCGTCGTGGGCGACGACGCCACGAACGGCGGGTTGTGGTGCTCGCCGGTGGCGAAGACGTCCAGGCCCGCCTCGTCGGCGTGCCGCGCGATGGTGAGCATGTCGCGCACCCGCTCGGTGTCGTCCGGGGTGTGGCCCGTCGTGGGGTCGGTGGTGACGTCGCTGACGGAGAAGATTCCGAACTGCACGGCTGCGCTCCCTGCTCGTGGACTCTGCGGTGGAGCCTGGACCGAGGTCCAGGTCCATGCATTTGCATGTACATGCCGGTGAACCGCGGCCCTGGCCCGGTTGTTCCCGGCCCCGACCCCGGGGGGCGCGTGACGTCGCGCACAAAGGGTGCCCGCAGGGCGGTCTCGAGTTGCGCACGGCGCGCCGACTGGCCAGCCTGGGTGCAACCGTCACGTCCACCGCCATCCTGTCCGACCGTTCTCCCGGTCCGCGGCACCGGGTGTGGACCGTGCTTCACGGGACCTTCACGGCCCGCCGGAACATCCCCCGGCAGGGCCGCGTTGGAACCTCAGGCCCCTTCCCACCGACCTCCAGGAGGACGACATGCCCGACCGGTCCCTGCGCGGCATGAGCATCGGCAGCAAGAGCATGGAGTCCGACGAGGGCGTGGACTTCGCCCCGCGGTTCCAGGCCCACTACGACTGCCCCAACGGTCACACCATCATCCTCCCCTTCTCCACCGAGGCCGAGGTGCCGCCGGTGTGGGAGTGCCGGTGCGGCGAGGAGGCGCTCCTGCGCGACGCCGAGCGCCCCGAGGTGAAGCCCGGCAAGCCGCAGCGCACCCACTGGGACATGCTGCTCGAGCGCCGCACCGTCGCCGAGCTGGAGGAGCTCCTCGACGAGCGCCTCGAGCTGCTGCGCGCCGGCAAGCTGCGCCGCAGCGCCTGACGAGGACGATCACGAAGGGCGGGCACCCCACCGGGTGCCCGCCCTTCGTCGTTCCCTCGTCGTCCCCCGCCGTCAGCCGCGCCGCGCCCGGGCCGCGGACACGATCCCCCCGACGACGAGGACGACCGCCGCCGCACCCACGGCCCAGCCGGGCCAGTAGCCCGCCCGCACCGCCGGCGTCAGCTCCGTGCGCAGCGGCAGGTCCGCCACCCAGTGGTCGGGCGTGAACAGCTGCGTGCGCGCCACGAGCGTCCCGTCCGGCGCGACGACGCCGCTCACCCCCACCGTGGAGACCTGCACCGCCGCCCGGCCCGTCGTGATCGCCTGCAACCGCGTCATCGCGAGCTGCTGCGTGGACTCCGCCGTGTAGCCGAACGACGCGTTGTTCGTCGGCACCACCAGCACCTGCGCGCCCCGCTGCACCGCGTCCCGCACGATCTCGTCGTACGCCACCTCGAAGCAGATCACGGTCGCCATCGGCACCGTCGCCTCCCCCGTGCCGTGCCCGATCGCCGCGCCGTCGACCGGCAGGTCGACCACCGCAGGCTCCGTGCCGGGGATCATGTCCGTCGTCACGCGGTCCACCTGCGAGCTGAACAGGCGCACGAACCCGCGGATCGGGATGTACTCCCCGAACGGCGCCGGGTGCTGCTTCGCGTACCGCTGGGTGACCCCCTCGCCCGGCTCCCACAGCAGCGCCACGTTGTACCGCCCGCCGGTGTCCGGCCACTCCTGCGCGCCCACGAGGATCGGCGCGCCCACCGCCGTCGCCGCGTCGTCGATCGCCGCGCCCACCTCCGGCGTCGTCTGCGGGTCCAGGTCCGAGCCGTTCTCCGGCCACAGCACCACGTCGACGGCGTCGCCCGGCTCGTCGCCGAACGCGCCCGCCGCCTGCTCGTCCGCGATCGCGTACGTGCCGTCCAGGTGGTTGTTCAGCACCTCCGCGCGGTTCGCGAACGACCCCTCCCCCGGCTCGGACACGTTGCCCTGCACCGCCCCGGCGCGCAGCACGCCCGCCTCGGCCGTGCCCGTGCCCGCGTCGACGACCGTGCCCGCGCGGCCCGGGTCGTCGGCGTCCGTCACCTCGCGCGTGCCCGGGTCGTGCGCCAGCGGCAGCAGCAGCGGCGCGACGACGAGGGCGGCCGCGGCGACGACGAACGCGCCGGCGCTCGCGGCCGACCGTGCCCGCCGTCGGGCGTCCCGCCACGGCGTGCGCAGCAGGCGCCCGACCGCGAGCGCGAGCAGCACGCCCGCCACCGCGACGAGCAGGGACACGAGGGTGGTGCCGCCCAGCCAGGCGGCGCGCCCGGTCGGCGCGCCGGCCATCGCCCACGCGAGGCGGCCCCACGGGAAGCCGCCGAACGGGATCTCGGAGCGCCACTGCTCCACCGCGACGAAGACGACCGCGAACACGGCGGCCTGCGCGACGGCGTGCCGGCGCACCCAGCGCCACCGGCGCGCCCACGTCCACAGCGCCCCGAACGCGGCGAGGAACAGGGTCTCCAGCACGGACAGCGCCACCCAGGGCACCGTGTCCGTGGCGAAGTTCGCCCACCAGATGTGCGGGAGCCAGAAGGTCAGTCCGGTGACGAGGCCGACGAGGAAGTTCCAGCCGGCCGCCCGGCGGCCCTCACGGCGCAGCGCGGCGAACAGCAGCGCGACGCCGACGAACGCCAGCGGCCACGCCCCGACGTCCGGGAACGACGCCCACAGCGCGGCCCCGGACGCCACCGCGAGCAACAGGGTCGCGGGGCGGCTCGCCCACCGGTCGGCCGGCGTCGTCGCGCGCGGCACGGCGCCCCCGTCACGGCTCTCGTCACGGCTCTTGTCACGGCCGTCCTCGACGCCGGGGGCGGCTCCCCCGTCGGAGGGCTCTTCGACCGGGCTGGGGCTCACGTGCGACACCCCCGCAGGGTACGTGACCGCGGGCCGTCGTCAGGCCGCCCGGCACCCTTCGTGCACGCGATCGGTTTCGGGAACCGGCCGGTTGTCGCGACGGATCGCGTGCTCGAAGGCATCTCCCGGTCCGGGTCAGTCGAAGGTGTCGTGCAGGACGACGCCGTCGCGCACGGTCTGCAGGCACACGGGGTCGGGCTCACCCTCGGACAGGTCGGGCAGGAGCGGCTGACCGGCGCGCGCCTCCGGGTTCCACGCCGACAGGCGGTCGCCGGGCGCCTGGACGGACAGGGTGTCCGCACGCCAGACCGCCAGGTGCGCGGGCGCGCCGACGCGCAGCTCGCCCGCGCCGGTGTGGTCCAGCCCGGCGAGCCGCCACCCGCCGCGGGTGTGGGCGCGGAACGCGGCCCGCGCGGAGATGCGCTGCATGGTGTCCTCGTGGGTGAGGGTGGCGCGCACCGCCTGCCACGGGTCGAGCGGGGTGACGGGGGTGTCGGAGCCGAACGCGAGCGGCACGCCCGCCCCGGCGAGGTCCGCGAACGGGGACAGGGTCGACGCGCGCCCCGGCCCGAGCCGCGTCGCGTACATGCCGAGGCTGCCGCCCCAGGCGGCGTCGAACGCGGGCTGCACGGACAGCGCCACCCCGTACAGCAGCAGCGCGGCGAGGGCGGACGCGTCCACGAACAGGGCGTGCTCGAGGCGGTGGTGGCCGGAGCGCAGCAGGCTCGCGCCGTGCTCGGTCGCGGCGAGCTCCAGCCCGCGCACCACCTCGTCCATGGCACGGTCGCCGATGACGTGGAACCCGCCCTGCGTGCCCGCGGTCGAGCAGGCGGCCAGGTGCGCGGCGATGTCCTCGCCCGTGAGGAAGAGGCGGCCCGTGGGCTCGGCGGCGCCCGGCGCGGCGAGCAGGTCGCTGTACGGGTGGCGCAGCGCCGCGGTGCGCGAGCCGATCGACCCGTCCGCGCACAGGTCACCGGCGATGCCGGTGAGGAACGGCAGCTCAGCGAGCATCTGGCGCGCGTCGTCGGCCGTCGCGCACAGCTCGCCCCGGTACGCGACGACGTGCGGCAGCCCGCCCGCCGGGTCCGCGGTGAGCGCCACGAGCTCCGCGAGCCCCTCGCGGGTGTCCATGGTGGGCTCGCTCATCTCGTGCACGCCGACGATGCCGCGGGCGGCGGCGTCCGCGAGGGCGCGCCGGTACGCGCGGGTGCGGCGCGCGGGCGAGACCTGCCGCACGGCGGCGGCCGCGGCGTGGTGGGCGTCGGAGGTGACCATCCCGGACGCCTCCCAGCCGAGGGTCCGGTCGAGGCCCGCCGCGCGGGCGAACGACCCGGACACGACGGCGGAGTGGCCGTCGACCCGTGCCGCGTACACGCGCCGCCCGCCGCAGGCGGCGTCGACCTCGTCCGCCGTGGGGGCTCGCCGCTCAGGCCAGGTCTGCTCGTCCCACCCGAACGCGAGGAGCACCTCCTCGCCGCCCGGGTCGGCGGCGTCCAGCTCGCGCGCGCCCCGGGCGAGGGCGTCGAGCGCCGCGGCGAGCGACGTCACCCCGCCGGCGGCGGTGAGGTCGACGGACCCGGCCGCCAGACCGGTCTCCAGCAGGTGGACGTGCGCGTCGACGAACCCGGGGGCCACGAGCGCGCCGTCCAGGTCGATCACGCGGTCCGCGCGGGCCGCGAGGCCGGCGGCGGTGTCCTCGGCGCCGAGCCAGGTCACGACGCCGTCGTCGACGAGCAGGGCCTCGGCGAACGGGTCGGCGGGCGAGTGGACGACTCCGTTGCGGTACAGGGTGGACGTCACGGCCTGCACTCTATGGCACCGCCGCGGGCGGGCGCCCACCGCACCCCCACACCGGCCGCACGGATTCCTCACATCCGCACGGGTCGGCAGCGGGGCGCCGCCGCCGAACCCCCCCCCCCCCACACTTGGGGGAGCAAAGAACCCCCGCCGAACGGCGATCTGCGTCCTTTGCGCCCGGGTCCCCCCCACGGGACGCAGGGGGGCCCTCCCTCATTTGTTCC
>NZ_JBHVSQ010000001.1:537160-616831 GCF_042885055.1 Isoptericola sp. NPDC058082
CGCCCACCACACCCCAAAACAGCACAAATGGCTCCCCCCCCCCCGCATGGGTCGCCATCGTTCCCCCCCCCCCCCCCCGCTGCCGTCACACGCTGGAGTAGGCGACGACGCCGCGCAGCACGGCGGTCTGCGCCTTGCGCGCCGTGGCCCGCAGCGCGGGACGCGGGGCGGCCTTCGCCAGCTGGTCCAGCACGTCGAGCACCTGCTTGCACCAGCGCACGAAGTCCCCCGCCGCCACGTCCGTGCCGCGCAGCACCGCGTCGAGGTTCTTCCCGGACGCCCACCGGTGCACCGGGGCGACCAGGCCCAGGTCCAGGGGGCCCGTCGCCTCCAGGCGGTGCGCCGCCTCGAGGTCGGTCACCTCGGACCAGGCCCGGGTGGTGGCGTCCAGCGCGAGGGCGAGCCGCCCGTGCGGCCCGCCCGGCACGAACGGCTCGGACGCCTCCTCGCGGCGCCCCGAGTACACGACCGTCGACACCGCGGCCGCCAGCCCGGGCGCGTCCAGCTCGTCCCAGATGCCGCGGCGCAGGCACTCCGCGAGGAGCAGGTCGTCCTCCGCGTACAGGCGGCCCAGCCACCGCCCGTCGTCCGTGACCGCCAGGGTCCCCCGCTCCCCGCCGTCGTGGTCCGGCGAGGAGGCATCCTCGCCGGTGCGGGCCAGGTAGCCCAGCCGCGTCAGCACGTCGCAGGTGCGGTCGAACGTGCGGGCGATCGACCCGGTGCGCCCCTCGACGCGGCGCACCAGCTGCTCGTGCTCGGCGCGCAGCCGCTCCCACCGCTCCGCCCAGCGGGCGTGGTCGTCGCGGTCCGGGCAGCCGTGGCACGGGTGGGCGCGCAGCGCCGCGCGCAGGCGCTGCAGCTCGGCGTCGGACGCCGCGTCACCGCGTCGTCCGGCCTGCCCACCGTCGCGCCGCCCGGGGTGCCGGCCGGAGCCGCCGTCGCCCGAGAACGCGCCGAGCGCGTTGCGCATGCTCGAGGCCAGGTCGCGCCGCTGGTCGGGGCGGCGCGGGTTGAACCCCTTCGGGATGCGCACCACGCCGACCACCTCCACGCCGCCCGGCGCGTCCGCGAGGGTGAGCTTCTTGACCTGCTTCTCCTGGGTGAGCACGGTGGGCCGCGGCCCGTCGAAGCCCCGGTCGTCGCGGCCCGCGTCCAGGATGACGACGTACCCGCGCCGCCGCCCGGACGGCACCTCGACCACGTCGCCCCGACGCAGCTTCTCGAACGACGCGACCGCGTCGGCGCGCCGGGCCCCCGACGCGGCGCGCGACAGCTCCTTCTCGCGGTCCTTGATGGCGCGCCGCAGCCCCATGTACTCGGCGAAGTCGCCCCGGTCGCACGCCATCGCCTCGGCGTACCCCTCCATGGCCTCCGCGTGCGCCTGCGCCTGCTTCGCCAGGCCGACCACGCCCCGGTCGGCCTGGAACTGCGCGAAGCTCGTCTCCAGCACGTCGCGCGCCCGCTCACGGCCCACCTGGCCCACCAGGTTGACCGCCATGTTGTACGTGGGCCGGAAGCTGGACCGCAGCGGGTACAGCCGCTTGGACGCGAGCCCCGCCAGCGCCACCGGGTCGAGGCCCGTGTGGTCGACGACGACGGCGTGCCCCTCGACGTCGATCCCGCGCCGCCCCGCCCGGCCGGTGAGCTGCGTGTACTCCCCCGGCGTCACCGGCTGGTGCGCGGTGCCGTCCCACTTCACCAGCTTCTCCAGCACCACCGACCGGGCGGGCATGTTGATGCCCAGCGCCAGCGTCTCGGTGGCGAACACGACCTTCACCAGGCCGCGGGAGAACAGCTCCTCCACGGTCTCCTTGAACACCGGCAGCATGCCCGCGTGGTGCGCGGCGATGCCGCGCGACAGGGACTCGGCCCACGACCAGTACCCGAGCACGTCGAGGTCCTCGGTCGGGATCGTGGCGGTGCGCTCCTCCACCACCCGCCGGATCCGCGCCTCCTCCTCCGCGTTCGTCAGCCGCAGGCCCGCGCGCAGGCACTGCTGCACCGCCCCGTCGCAGCCCGCGCGGGAGAAGATGAAGTAGATGGCGGGCAGCAGCGCGTCCGCGTCGAGGGAGTCCACGACGGCGAACCGCGGCGGCGTGCGACGGTGCGCCACGGGCCCGCCGGCGCCCGGCCGGTTCCCGCCCCGGCCCCGGTACCCGCGGTCGCCGCGCCCCCGGTGCCCGTGCCGGCCGTGGCCCGACTCCGCCCGCGCCGACACGCGGAACATCGCCTGCAGGTCCGGGTTGATCGGCGGGTTCGTGCCGGGATCGGTCGGGTCCACGTGCCCCGCGTACAGGTCCATGAGGCGCGGCACGCCGCGCGGCTCCGGCGCCGAGACGACCACGTGCTGCCACAGCGGCACGGGCCGGCGCTCGCTGACGACCACGGCCGTGTCGCCGCGCACGGTGGCGAGCCAGTCGCCGAACTCCTCCGCGTTCGACACCGTCGCTGACAGGGACACGAGCTGCACGTGGTCGGGCAGGTGGATGATGACCTCCTCCCACACCGGGCCGCGGAACCGGTCGGCGAGGTAGTGCACCTCGTCCATGACGACGTACGCCAGCCCGTCGAGGGCGGACGACCCCGCGTAGAGCATGTTGCGCAGCACCTCGGTGGTCATGACGACCACGGGCGCGCCCGCGTTGATGGACGTGTCCCCGGTGAGCAGTCCCACGTTCGCGGCGCCGTGCCGGGCGACGAGGTCGGTGTACTTCTGGTTGCTCAGCGCCTTGATCGGCGTCGTGTAGAACGCCTTGCCGCCGCGCGCGAGGGCGAGGTGGACGGCGAACTCCCCCACCACCGTCTTGCCGGCGCCGGTGGGTGCGGCGACCAGCACCCCGCGGCCCTCCTCGAGCGCGACGCACGCGTCCACCTGGAACGGGTCGAGCTCGAACCCGACCTCCTGGCGGAACAGCCGCAGCTCGCCCTCGGCGTCGGCCTTGTCGCGCGCGCTGCGCTCCCGCGACGCGGCGTACCGCTCCGCGGGGGTGAGGGTGCCGGTGCCGTCGGGCGTGCCGGCGCGCGAGCCGGAGCCGGGACGGGATCGAGGGGTCATGCCATCAGCCTAGGCGTCGCCGCCCCGGGGTCCGTGCGGCGCCCCGGGGCGATTCGTGGCGCGCCCTCAGCGTGGTTCGACCAGCACCTGCAGGGCGCGGGCCCGCACCTCGACGCGCAGCGGCAGCGCGCCGAGCCGCTCGCCGTCCGCGTGCGCGACCGGCAGGGGACGCTCGCCCGCGACCCAGGCCTCCGGCCCGGGCTCGATCGTCACCGCTCGCGCCCGCACGACGTGCACCTTGCGACGCCGCACGTGCCCGCCGGTGAACATGCTCGGGAAGACGGCGAGCGCGCCCGCCTTCGACAGGTCGGTGGCGACCAGCACGTCCAGCAGGCCGTTGTCGAGGGAGGCCGACGGGGCGACGCGGATGCCCCCGCCGATCTGCGGCCCGTTCGCCGCGGTGACCAGCGCGGCGCGGCCCGTCCACGTCGCCGTCCCCGCCGGTCCGGGCCGCAGGCGCAGCCCGGGGCCCTCGACGACGCCGTCGAACGTCAGCCGGTACGACCAGGGGCGGTAGCGCACGAGCTCGAGCGCGGCGGCCACGGTGTACCGGGCGCTGCCGCGCGGGTGGCGCAGCCGGTTCGCGCGGGCGTTCACGGCGGCGTCGAGGCCGGCCGAGACCGCGCCCGCCAGCCAGCGCGGGCCGCCGGCGAGGCCGGGGCCCGTCGCGAGCGCGGCGTCGACGGGGCGACGGCCCGCGGGGCCGGCGTCCAGCGCCCGGCACAGCGCGGCGCCCGCCGCCGCGGGGTCGCGCACGGGCAGCCCGAGGGTGGCGGCGAAGTCGTTGCCGGTGCCGACCGGCACGATCCCCAGCGGGACCCCGGTGCCGGCGACGGCCTGCGCCCCCAGGTGCACCATGCCGTCGCCGCCCACCACGACGAGCGCGTCCACGGGCAGGCCCGTCCCGTCGACGGCGGCACGGGCCCGTGCCAGCGCGGCGTCCGCGTCGGGACCGGACAGGTCGACGACGTCGTGCCCCGCCCGGCGCAGCCCGGCCAGCACGCCCTCCCCGGCGTACGCGGCACGCCCCTTGCCCGCGGTCGGGTTCACGACCACGCCCAGGCGACGCGCGCGCGTGCTCCCCCCGTGCGGGTCCGGCTCAGACAGTGGGGGCGACCCTGCGCTTGTCGACGCGCCGGTCGTGCAGCACGCAGATCCCGAGGGCCCCGAAGTACAGCACGCAGATCGGCAGGGCCACGAAGATCATCGTCAGCGCGTCGGGCGTCGGCGTCATCACGGCCGCGAACACGAACGCGACGAGCACCGCCCACCGCCAGCCCTTGGCGAGCGTCTCGTGCCGCAGCACCCCGGCCATGTTGAGGCCGACGAGGAACACCGGCGACACGAATGCGATGCCGAACGCCAGCACGAGGCGCATGACGAAGCTGAGGTACCCCTGCGCGTCGGTGAAGTTCACCGCCCCGTCGGGCACGAACCCGGCCAGGATGTCCACGGCGTGCGGGAGCACCCACCAGGCCAGCGCGGCGCCGCCGAGGAAGAGGGGCACCGCGGCGCCGAGGAACCCGTAGGCGTACCCCTTCTCCCGCCTCGTCAGCCCGGGGGTCACGAAGGCCCACAGCTGGTAGAGCCACCACGGGCACGTCACGATGACGCCGAGGAAGAGCGAGACCTTGATCTTCATGTCGAGCGCCGACGCCATGCCCGTGAAGTTGAGCGCGATCGTCTTGCCCTGCTCGAGCGCGGCGACCTCGAGGGGCGCCTGCAGCGCGGAGAGCAGCGGTTCGTACAGGACCCATCCGGCGACCGCACCCACGACGAGGCCGCACGCGGCGAGGAAGAGCCGCTTGCGCAGCTCCAGCAGGTGCTCGCGCAGGGGCATGCGCCCCTCGGGGTCCCGGGTGTCTCCGGGCACCGACTACGCCCGCGGCTGCTTCGGGTCGATGAGACCCGGGATCTGCTCCTGGCCGCCCGCGGAGGCGGGGGGCGCCTGCGTGGCGGAGGTGGCAGGACCGGAGGTCGACGGCGACGTCGTCGTCGAGTCGTCGGACGGCTCGTTCGAGTCGTTGAGCTTGCCGTCGTCCGTGAGGTCCTTGACCTCCTTCTTGAAGATCTTCAGCGACTGGCCGACGCTGCGCGCCAGGTCAGGGAGCCTGCGCGCCCCGAACAGCAGCAGGATCACGACCACCAGCACGATGATGTGCCAGGGCTTGAGCATGCCCATGAGAATGGCTCCTCGTTCTCGTCCGCCCGTGGGCGGGGTGTGTCGGGGTCAACCCTAGTGGGTCCCCGCGGCGGCGAAGGTGACGTTCGGGTGACGACACGTCCCCATCATCGCTCCGAACAACGTTCCGGTCGCAGTTCCGGTCGCAGTTCCGGTCAGAACGGGTAGCCCTGCAGGACGCCGCGGCCGCCACGTCGACGTCGGGCAGCACGCCGTCCCGACCGCCCGGTCGAGGTCGGCCGGGGACGCGTCCTCCACGGTGGCGAGCGTGGCCCCCGTCGCCGGCGACACGACGGGCCGCGTCCCGGCCAGGCGGGTCCAGCCACCGACGTACGCGGTGCCGTCCCAGGTCTGCGGTGCGAAGGACGTCATCGTGCCCTCCCGGTGTGCGTGCACGGTGACGCTCCACGTCACGTCACGCCACGTCACGTCACGCAACGTCGCTCGACGGGGTGCGGCGGTGATGCGGAGGCTGGCGCCTCCGCGCAGGGGTGCGGGACCTCAGGTCGGCGTGCGCCGCCTTGTCGGCGTTCCGCGCGGCCAGCCAGCTCTCGGACTCCCACCGGCGCCACGTCGCCGCCCGGCGCTCGCGGCGGGCCGCGGCCCGCTCGGCCTTGAGCCGGCGCCGCTCGGCGACGCGCTCGCGCAGCACGACGGGGTCGTCGAACAGGGTGGGCGACGTGTCGACGCGGTGCGCCTCGGCCTCGGCGACGGCGGCGGAGATGCGGTCCGTCGCGGACCCGAGCACCTCTCCCGCGCGGGACGCCTCACGCAGGGCGCGCATCCCCGCGCGCCACAGGTGACGGCCCAGGAAGAACGCGCCCACGAGGGTCGCGACGACGAGCCCCGCCCAGATCCAGCCCCACATGCGGGTCAGCCTACGGTCTCGTCGGCGGTCGTCGCCGCGTACGCGGCGAGGGCGGTCCGGGCGGAGTGCGCGACGTCGTGCGCCACGTCGGGCGGGTCGACGGCGACGACGTCGGGCGCGTTGGCGAGCAGCAGGCGCCGCAGCCACGCCGGGTTCGTGACCCGCAGCCGCACCTCGACGGTGCCGTCGGGCAGGTCGCGCACGGACTCGGCGGGCACCTCCTCCGCGACCCACCGCGCCGCGGACGCGAGCCGCAACGTCGCCGCGGGGGCGCCCCGGTGTGCGACGGACGCCCACACGTCGGCGCCCAGGTCGCCCGCCACGGCGACGTCACGCTCGGCGACCGGCTCGTCGAGCACCCGGGCGTCGAGGATGCGGTCCACCCGGAACGTGCGACGCCCGTCCACCCGCAGGCACCACCCCACCAGGTACATGGCGCCGTCCTGGGTGAGCAGGCGCAGCGGGTCGACGTCGCGCTCGGAGGTGACGTCGGCCGCGTTCACGTACCGCAGGTGCAGGCGACGGCCCTCGGCGAGCGCGGTCGTGACGGCCGCGACCACCCGCGGGTCGCCCTCGCCCTCGAGCTGCACGTCGACGGCGCCCGCGGCCTCGCCGGTCGCGGCGGTCAGCTTGTCCAGGGCGGAGGCGACGACGGCTGCCCGCCGCCGGTCCGCCTGCACCGCGGGCGACGCGTGCATCGCGCGCAGCGCGGCGACGAGCGCCACCGCCTCCCGCGTGCCGAGCCGCAGCGGCCGCGTCATGCCGCGCGCCTGCGTCAGGGTCACGACGCCGTCCTCCAGCGAGAACGCGTCGAAGTCGATGAGGTCGTCCGGCATGTACCCGGGGGTGCCGGACACCCACAGGGCGTCCACGTCCTCGCGCACCTGCCGCGGCGTCACCCCGAACCGGTCCGCGAGCTCCTCCACCCGCACCGGCCCCGCGCCGTCGAGGAACGCCACCAGACCCAGCAGCCGCACCAGCCTGTCGTCGGCCCGCTCAGCCATCCGTCGCCTCCCCTGCCGTGCCCGCATCCCCGGCGTCGAGCCCCGCGGCCGCCTCCAGGCGGCGCAGCACGTCCGCGCGCAGCTGGGGCGGCGCCAGCACCACCACCGCCGGCCCGTACCCCGCCACCTCGTCCGCGAACGCCGACAGGCTGCGGAACTCCACCTCCAGCAGGTCGCGCCCGTCGTGGCGGCCGGCACGACGCGCGTCCTGGCCGCCGTTCCCGTGGTTCCCGTGGCTCCCGTCGTCGCCGTCGGCCACGGGCACCGCGCGCGCCCGCAGCGCCTGCGCCCGCTCCGGCACCACCGCCAGCCGCGCCCGCTGCGGCACCCCGACCCGCTCGCCGAGCATGGCGTCCACGTCCACCGCGTCGGGCACGTCGAACGCGCCCGCCTGCGACCCCACGCGCACCTTGCCCGCGATCCGCGACAGCCGGAACACCCGCGCCGCGCCGCGCGCCCGGTCGAAGCCCACCAGGTACCAGCCGCTGCCCCGCGCTGCGATGCGCCACGGCTCCACGTGCCGCGTCAGCTCCTGCCCCGTGCTCGCCGCCCGGTACCGGAACGACACGTCCCGCCGCTCCGAGACCGCCTCCAGCAGCGGCACGTACGCGTCGCCCGCCGCCCGCACCCGCGGTGCCAGCCCGGCCACCGCGTCCCCCGCGACCTCCCCCGCGCCCGCCGCCCGCAGCTTCGTCATCGCGCGCGACATGTCCGTGCGCAGCGTCTTGTCCGACCACAGCTGCGCCGCCAGCGCCACCACGCCCAGCTCCGCCGGCGTCAGGTCCACCGCGCCCAGCGCGTACGCGTCGTTGTCGATGCGGTACCCGACCTCGTCGCTGTGCCCGCCCCCGTCCACCGTGACGATCGGGATGCCCAGCGCCCGCAACGTGTCCTTGTCCCGCTCGAACATCCGCTCGAACGCCTCCGTCGACGGCGCGTCGCCGTACCCCGCCACCCCCGCGCGCACCTGCTGCTTCGTCATGGACGCGCTCGTGTTCACGAGCGCGATGACGAGGTTGAGCAGGCGCTCGGCCGGCGGGGTGCCCCGCGACGACGGCGCAGGGTCGGACGGCGCGGCGACGGGCGGGCCGGAGGCCGGGTCCACGGGGTTCGCAGGCATCGGCACCAACCTAGTCGCCGGTAGCCTCTCGTGGGTGACGACAGTGCCGAACCAACCCCAGCCCCGCACGCCCCGCGACGCCCGCGACGACGCGCCCACCGGGCACGTCACCTCGCACGTGACCTCGCACGTGACATGGCGCACCGGCACCGTCACCGCCCGCGGCGCCGCCTGGACCGGCGCCCGCGAGGTCACCCTCCGCCTCGACACCCCCCTGCCGTCGCGCGACCTCACCACCGCACCCTGGGAGGTCCGCGGCCTCGCCTACACCGCCCTCGTCGGCGACCCGGACGTCGGCGACCGCCTCCTCCTCAACGTCTCCGCCCTCGCCCGCGGCCTCGGCACCGGCGGGTACGCCCTCGTCGTCGGCCCCGCCGGAGACGCCACCGCCCTGCCCGCCGACCCCCACGCCGGACCCGGCCACCTCGTCAAGGCCCGCTACACCCCCCTGCAGGCCATGGTCCTCGGCGTCGACGAGCAGGAGTCCACCCACCACGACACGCTCCGCGACGCCGACGACCTCACCGGCCTGCCCGTCGTCGTCGCCGACCTGCACTCCGCCCTGCCCGCCGTCGTCGCCGGCGCCCGCCACGCCGCAGACCTCGCCGGACGACCCCACCCCCGCGTCGCCTACGTGATGACCGACGGCGGCGCCCTGCCCGCCGCCTTCTCCCGCACCGTCGCCACCCTCCGCGACACCGGATGGCTCGACACCACCGTCACCGTCGGACAGGCCTTCGGCGGCGACCTCGAGGCCGTCACCGTGCACACCGGCCTCCTCGCCGCCCGCCACGTCGCGGGCGCCGACCTCGTCGTCCTCACCCAGGGCCCCGGCAACCTCGGCACCGGCACCCGGTGGGGCTTCTCCGGCGTCGCCGCCGGAGAAGCCGTCAACGCCGCCGCCACCCTCGGCGGACGCCCCGTCGCCTCCCTGCGCGTCTCCGGCGCCGACCCCCGCGACCGCCACCGCGGCGTCTCCCACCACAGCCTCACCGCCTACGGCCGCGTGGCGCTCGCGGCCGCCGACGTCCCCGTCCCGGCCCCCACCGCCGACCTCGAGGCCCTGCCCACCTGGGGCGCCGAGCTCACCCGCCAGATCCACGACCAGGCCGTCACCCTCGCCGACGCCCCCGCCCACCACCGCGTCCTCGACGTCGCCGCCGACACCGCCCTCCTCCACGCCCTGCGCGGCTCCCCCGCCCGCCTGTCCACCATGGGACGATCCCTCGACGGCGACCCCTCCGCGTTCGTCGCCGCCGCCGTCGCCGGCGTGCACGCCGAGCACCTCAGCCACGAGCACCGCACCCACGAGGACGCCACCACCCGATAGCGTCGGCGCATGGCCCCACCGACGCGGACCCGGCACGCAGCACGCCGCGCCCTCGCGCCCCTCGCCGGGGCCGCCCTCGCCCTCCTCGTCGTGCTCGGCGCCGCCACCGCCACCCCCTGGCGCTTCCGCCTCCCCGACGTCGCCCTCCCCGGGCCCGAGGCCTCCGACCCCGTCCAGCCCCAGATGCCCGGCGACATCGTCCCCGGGGACCAGCCCCCGCCCTCCTACGACGTCATCACCTGGATCGTCGTCGCCCTCTCCGTCGCCGGAGCCGTCCTCGTCGCCGCCCTCCTGTGGCTCCTCGCCCGCCGCGTCGTCCGCGCCCTCGCCACCCCCGAGGACGACGACGGCGACGGCCTCACCCCCGGCCACGCCACCACCGCCACCGTGACCGACCTCCCCCTGCCCGAGCTCCAGGACGCCGTCGCCACCGCGCTCGCCCGCATCGACGACGCCGCCACCCCGCACGACGCCGTCGTCGCCGCCTGGGTCGCCCTCGAGGACGCCGCCGCCGAGCACGGCACCCGTCGCGACCCCGCCCAGACGCCGACCGAGTTCACCGCCCGCCTCCTCACCGCGCGCCGCGACGACGGCCACGCCGTCCCCGCCTCCGACGTGGACACCCTCCGCCGCCTCTACCAGCACGCCCGCTTCACCGACCGCCCCGTGCACCCCGACGACGTCCACGCCGCCCGCACCGCCCTGTCCCGCATCGCCCGCGCCCTCGACCCTGCCCCGCACCCATGACCCGCACCCGACCACCGCGCCCCGCACCCCTGCGCGCCCTGCTCACCGTCGCCCTCCCGGCGCTCGCGGCCTGCGCGGCACTCACCCTGACCGGAGTGCTCGACCCGCTGCACGCCGCTCTGCTCGTCGTCGTGGTCACGACGGCGGTCGTGCTGTGGCGGCGCCTCGACGACGGGGACGAGGCCCCGTGGCCGGACGTCGTCCACGACCGTCGCGAGGGTGCGCGCAACGACGTCAGCGAGCTGGGCTGGGCCACGTTCACCCGCAGCGGCGCCGTGGGCGACCGCGTGCTGCGCCGGGTCCGGGACCTCGCGGCGGCACGGCTCGCCGAGCGGGGCGTCGACCTCGCCGCGCCCGGCGGCCCGGAGGCGGCCGCGCACCTCCTCGGAACGGACGTCGTCGACGGGCTCGTCTCCCGCCGCCCCGTGAGCCGGGTCGAGGTGCACCGCTGGCTCGACGCGATCGACGCGATCGACACGATCGACGCGATCGACACGGTGCCGACGAGCGTGCCGATCCCGGTGCCGACGACACGACCGGCCGCGGCGCCGGCACCTCCCACGCCCCCCGACCGACCTGCAGGAAGGCCCCCGAGATGACCGTCGACCCGCCCGTCGACCCGCCCGCCGACCCGCCCGCCGACCTCGGGTCGAGCAGCCCGGAGCACCCCCTCCCCGTCACGGAGGTCGCGGCCCTGGGCCGACGCGTCCTCGACGAGGTCGGCACGGCCGTCGTCGGCATGCGCGACACCCTCGAGCTCGCCCTGGCCACCGTGCTCGCGGGCGGCCACGTGCTCTTCGAGGACGTGCCCGGGCTCGGCAAGACGCTCGCCGCCCGCTCGCTGGCCACCGCCCTCGGCCTCGACTTCGCGCGCCTCCAGTGCACCCCGGACCTGCTGCCCAGCGACATCACCGGCTCGTCGGTGTTCGACCCGGCGAGCCGCGAGTTCGTCTTCCGCCCCGGCCCGGTGTTCACGGGGCTCTTCCTCGCCGACGAGATCAACCGCACCCCGCCGAAGACGCAGTCCGCGCTGCTCGAGGCGATGGCGGAGCGGCAGGTCTCGGTGGACGGCGTCAGCCGGCCGCTGCCGCGCCCGTTCCACGTCATGGCCACCTCCAACCCCGTGGAGTACGAGGGCACCTACCCGCTCCCGGAGGCACAGCTCGACCGGTTCATGGTCCGGCTCGAGGTGGGCTACCCGGACCGGGCCCAGGAGCGGGACGTGCTGCTGCGCCGCGTCGCGCGGCGCCAGGAGGCGGCCCCCGTGCGCCCCGTCGTCGACGCCGCCGCCGTCCTCGCCATGCAGGCCGGCGTCGAGACGACCGAGGTAGACCCGGACGTCGCCGGCTACTGCGTCGACCTCGCGGCCGCCACGCGCACCCACGGGGCGCTCGAGGTGGGTGCCTCGCCCCGCGGCTCGCAGAACCTCCTGCTGCTGGCCCGCGCGGTCGCCGTCCTCGACGGCCGCGACTTCGTGCTGCCGGAGGACGTCAAGCGGGTGGCGGTCCCGGTGCTCGCGCACCGCCTCACCCTCACGCCGACGGCATGGGCGTCGGCGGTCCGGGCCCAGGACGTCGTGTCCGAGCTCCTCGCCTCCGTGCCCGGGCCCGCCACGGTGGGCCGGCGGGGATGACCGGCGGCACGCCCCGCACGATGTGGCGGCGCAGCCCGCAGGCCGCGGCCGGCCTCGGCGCCGGGGTGCTCGTGCTCGGCCTGGGCCTGCTCGCCGGCCGGGCCGACGTCGCCCTGCTCGGCGTCGCCCCGCTCCTCGGCGCGCTGTGGGCCGGCCGTCCCGGGGCGTGGCGCGCCGGCGCGCCGCGGCGGGGCACCGGCGTCGCGATCGACCCGACCTCGGTCGCCGCCGCGCCCGGTGAGCTCACCGCCGCCCTGCGCCTCGACCCGGCACCCGGGACGGAGCTGCTGCACGCCCGCGTCTCCGCGCCCGGGCACCGCACGGCCGGGGTCGTGGTGGCGGCCGGCCCGCGCGACCTGCCCCTCACGCTGAGCACCGTGCGCACCGGCCCGCAGCGCACCTTCCACGTCGACGCGCGCGGGTACGGCGCCGGCGGCACGACGACCGAGGACCCCGTCGCCGTCACCGCGCCCGACCGGCTCGTGCTCCCCACCGCGATGCCGCTCGGACGCGTGCCCGTGCCCCGGCGCCTGCGGGGGCTCACGGGCCCGCACACGTCCCGGCGGCTCGGGGACGGCGACGAGCTGCGCGACGTGCACGCCTTCGCACCCGGCGACCGTCTGCGCCGCATCGACTGGCACACCACCGCCCGGCGGTCCCCCGACCTCGCGACGCTGTACGTCCGGCGCACCTACGCCACGGCCGAGGCGACCGCCGTGCTCGTCGTGGACTCGCGCGACGACGTCGGCCCCGACCTGCGGACCTGGCGCGGCACCGGGCCGCAGCGCGTCGACGAGCCGACGTCCCTCGACCTCGCCCGGCACGCCGCCGCGTCCGTGGCCGCGTCGCTCGTCGCCGCCGGCGACCGGGTCGGCGTGGACGACCTCGGCCGCCGCCGGCGACCGCTCGTCCCCGCCGCGGGCCGCCGACACCTGCGCCGCGTGCTGCACGCGCTCGCGCTGAGCAGCCCGGTCGGCGTCCCCGCGCGTCGGCTGCGTGCGCCGCAGGTCCCCGCGGACGCCGTCGTGTACCTGTTCAGCACGGTGCTCGACGACGAGCCGCTCGCGCTCGTGCGGGCGTGGCGCGCCGTCGGGCACCCCGTCGTGCTCGTCGACACGCTGCCCGAGGTGCGCGGGGCGCGCGAGGAGCACATGCGCCTCGCCTGGCGCGTCACCCGGGCCGAGCGGGACGACCGGCTGCGGCGCATGGCGGCCGAGGGGGTGCCCGTCGTGCGCTGGGCCGGCGACGCGCGTCAGGAGGCCGCCCTCCGGTTCGAGGCCCTCGTCCGTGCCGACGAACGGCACCGGCGCCCGGCGGTGGGAGCACGATGAGGCGCACCCTGCCCGCCCGGGTCCGTGCCTGGTGGCGGTCGCGGTACGAGACGGGGCGCCCGCTGCCCGTCGTCCGCGTCCAGGTCGGGCGCAGCCTGCCCGGCCTGGTGCTCCGCACCGCGTTCGTCGTCGCCGTGGGCGCGCTCGTGGTGGCGGCCGGGGTCCGGACGGACCTGATCACCGAGCTGGTCCTCGTGCTCGCCGGTGTCGTCGCCGTCTGGGCCGCGGTCCGCCCGGGGCCGGCCCCGGCGCACGTCGCCCTCGTGACGGCGGCCCTCGAGCTGCTCGGGTCGAACGCCGCGCCGTTCGACCCGGCGGTGCTGTGGCTCGCCCCGCTCGGCTACGTCGTGACGCGGCTCGGGTGGTGGGCGTCGCACGTGGCCGCGACGGATCGCGTCGAGCTCGCGGCGCTGCGCCACGGCCTGGCGCGGGACGGTGTCGTCGTCGCGGTCGCCCTCGCCGTCGGGTGCGCCGCCTGGGCGCTCTCGGGTCGCCAGGTGTCCTGGCTCGTGGCCCTCGGGGTCGTGGCCCTGGCCGCGCTCGCGTGGATCGTCGTCCGGCGCGACGATGGCGAGGCGCGCTGACCCCACGGCCGCGCCGACCCGACGAGGACGGAGACCTCCGATGGCTGACCGCAACACCCCCCGCTACACGGTGCCCTCGCTCACGCCCCAGCAGGGAGCGAAGGTGGCGACCATCCTGCAGGAACGGCTCAACTCCCTGACCGACCTGCACCTGACCCTCAAGCACGTGCACTGGAACGTCGTGGGCCCGCACTTCATCGCGGTGCACGAGATGCTCGACCCCCAGGTCGACGCCGTGCGCGCCATGACCGACGCCGTCGCGGAGCGCATCGCGACGCTCGGCTCCTCGCCCGTCGGGACCCCCGGCGCGCTCGTCGCCGCGCGCACCTGGGACGACTACGCGCTCCGCCGTGCCTCCGCGATCGAGCACCTGGGCGCCCTCGACGAGGTCTACGAGGGCGTGATCACCGCGCACCGCAAGGCCGCGAAGGACACCGAGTCCCTGGACGACGTGACGAACGACCTCCTCATCGGCCATCTGCACGAGCTCGAGCTCTTCCACTGGTTCGTCCGAGCCCACCTCGAGAGCGCCGGCGGCGAGCTCTCGACCGCGGGTGCCAGCACGGAGACGGGCGCCGCGCAGAAGGCGGCAGCCGGCGCCCGGTCGGCGTCGACCCGCAGCGCGAGCGCGAAGGCCGCCCCGAAGACGACGTCGAAGACTGCGTCGAAGGCGCCCGCGAAGACGGCCGCGGCCAGGACGTCGTCCGCCAGGACCACGGCCGCACGGAAGAAGAAGTAGGCACGGCACCCGGCCGTCGTGCCCGTGCCCGCAGGGGGTGTCGTCCGCTCCGGCGGACGGCACCCCCTGCGGCATGATGACCCCGTGATCCGCCCCTACCGCGACACCGACCGGGCCGCCGTCGCAGAGGTCTGCGTCCGCACCGCCGCCGCCGGCTCCGACGCCCGTGGCCTCTACTCCGACGACCGCCTCATGCCCGAGGTGTTCGCGCTCCCGTACCTGGAGTACGCACCGGAGCTCGCGTTCGTCGTCGTGCGCGCCGACGAGGAGCCGGCGCGCGACGCCGCCCTCGCGGACCCCGCGGACGACGTCCTGCGCGTCGACGAGGGCCGCCTCAGCGGGTACGTCATCGGCGTCGCCGACACCCGCGACTTCGTGGCGTGGTGGGAGCGGGCCTGGGGCCCCGGGTTCGCCGCGCGCCACCCGGAGGCCGGCGCCCCGCCGTCGGGGCGCGAGCCCGGGTTCTCGGAGGCGGCCCTGCTCGACGCCGGGAAGGATCCCGGCCGCATGGTGCGCGGCATCACCGCCGGCGAGCTCGACCGGTACCCCGCGCACCTGCACATCGACCTGCTGCCCGAGAGCCAGGGCCGCGGGCTCGGTCGCGCGCTCATGGACACCCTGCGCGCGGCGCTCGCCGCGCGCAGGGTCCCCGGCGTGCACCTCGGCATGGACCCGGGCAACACGCGCGCCCGCGCGTTCTACGACCGGTACGGCTTCCAGGAGCTGCCGTCGCACTCCCCCGGCGCGCCCCTGCTGGGCATCGACACCGCCTGATCGACCCGCCCTTCCTTGCCCTGGGTGAGGCTATCGCAGGAGCACCCCCGGGTCTCAAGGCGCTTGGCACACTATTTTTGCTCGGAATCGGGCAGCTCGGCGGATGGCGCCACCTCCCTGCCGAGGTCCGGCACGCCCGCGTCCACCCAGGCCCGCCGCACCTGCTCGAACCGGGTGGGCAGCGGCGCCCGCACTGCTCCGTAGCGTGCGTTCGTCCGGTGGGCGAAGCGCCGCCACGACAGCACCAGCCCCTGCCGCGTGATCGGCAGCCCGCTCGCCACCGTCGTGCCGTGGTCGTGCGTGTGGTGCACGGTGAGCAGCAGCGCGCGGGGCACCGAGCCCTCCAGCTCGGCGGCGAGCTCGGTGCGCACCACCATCCAGTGCCGCAGCAGCAGCACGACCTCGGGCGGCAGGCGGTGCTCCCGCAGGGTCCGGTGCTTGCCGTGCCGCAGCAGCACCCTCCCCTCCCCCGGGTCCCGCGTGCCCCCGACGCGGCCCCGGCGCGCGGCGGCGTCCGGCTCCGGCCCCAGGTCGAGGTCCTCCGCCCGCACGCGCAGCAGGTCGCCGTAGCGCGCCCCGGTCGCCCGCGTCAGCCCGGCGATCACGGCCAGGCGCACCACCTCCGGCTTCCCGCCGGGGCGCAGCGCCTCCACGGACAGCTCGCGCCACACCCACTCCGCCTCGTCCAGCGTGACCGTCGGTCGCGGGTACCGGGTGGCGGGCGGCGCGGCGGGTCCGTCGGTTCCGGCGGCGGGGTTCTCCCCCGTGCTCTGCGTCATGGGGCCCATCCTGGCGCTTGGCACACTTTTTCTTCGGAGGTGGTCCGGCGTGTCTCCCCCCGTCGTAGCCTCGTGCGGTGAGCCGACGCGACAGCCCCGCCCCCGCGACGCTCCATGGTGGGCCACAGGGTGGGCCCCGGGGCGGGCTCCCGGGCACGCTCGCCGCCCCCGTCGACCACGAGCTCGTGGTGAAGAAGTCGCGGTTCCTGGCCCACGTGTCCCCGGCCGGGACGGTCGAGGAGGCCGACGCCGTCGTCGCCCGGCTGCGCAAGGAGCACTGGGACGCCCGGCACCACTGCGTGGCGCTCGTCGTCGGCACGCACGCCGACCAGCAGCGCTCCTCCGACGACGGCGAACCCTCCGGCACCGCCGGCGTGCCCATGCTGGAGGTGCTGCGCCGCCGCGAGCTGACCGACGTGGTGGCGGTCGTGACGCGGTACTTCGGCGGCGTCCTCCTCGGCGCCGGCGGCCTGGTGCGCGCCTACTCCGGCGCCGTCGCCGAGGCCCTGGACGTCGCCGCGGCCGACGGGCTGCTGCGCCGGCGCGAGGTGCTCACGGAGGTCACCGTCGACGTGCCGCACGCCGACGCCGGCCGCGTCGACCACCTGCTGCGCGACTGGGCGCAGGTCCACGACGCCGTGCTCGAGGAGCCGACGTACGCCGCCGTGGCCCGGCTCGCCCTGCTCGTGCCGCCGGCCGCGCTCCCCCGCCTGCGCGAGGACCTCGCCGCCGCCTCCGCCGGCGCCCTCACGCCGGTCCCGGGCGCCGACCGCGTCGTCGACCTCCCCGCCTGACTCACGACGCCGGGGGCGGTCAGGGGGTGACGCCGTCCGCGGTGACGGTCGCGCCGTCGGGCACGGTGGCGGGCTCGCCCGCGTCGGCCAGGGCGGCGTCGCCCTCGGCCCGCACACGGGCGCCGAAGGTCCAGTCCCCCTCGACCGTGAGCGACGACGCCGTCCGCAGCGACGGCGCGCCCTGGGCGAACCGCGCGTCGAAGCCCGCGATCTGCTTGTAGGTCTTCGAGAGCTTCACCAGCGGGACGTCGACCTGGGCGACCAGGCGGTAGTCGTCCGTGAGCTCGTAGACGTCCGAGCGCATGAGCAGCAGGTCGCTCGTCGTCTTCACCGGCAGGAAGCGCTCGCGCCCCACCTCGATCGCCGTCGCGCCCTCGAAGACCGCGACGGCCGCGCCCATCGCGGACTCGATCTGGACGACGGCGGGCGACGACGGGTCCGTCGGGTCCACGGTCTTCTCGTTCCGGATCAGCGGCAGCTCCAGCACGCCGCCGGTGCGGTCCAGCTCGGCCGCGAGCGCCTCCAGGTCGAACCAGAGGTTGTTGGTGTGGAAGTAGCGGTGCACGGTCGGGTCGAGCGAGACGTCGACGTCGTCCGGGTGGGTCTGCGCCGTCTCGCGCTGCACGATGCGGCCGTCGCTCCTGCGCACCACGAGCTGGCCGCCCTTGACGTCGGCGGGCGACTTGAGGCACATCTCCGCGGCGTACGGGGCCCCGGACGCCGCGAACCAGGCGGCGATCGCGCCGTCGGGGGCGGCGCCGAGGTTGTCGGAGTTGGAGACGCTGGCGTAGCGGAAGCCCGCGTCCAGGAGCGCCCGCACGACGCCGGACGCGTGCAGCGCCGGGTACAGGTCGCCGTGCCCGGGCGGGCACCACTCGAGCGTCGGGTCGGCGGGCCACTCGACGGGTTCGAGGGTGTCGGCGCGCAGCTTGGGCTCGCGGTTCTGGAGGAAGTCCAGCGGCAACCCGTCGACGGCCAGGTCGTCGTACGGCGCCAGCGCGGCGAGCGTGTCGTCGCGGGTGCGGAACGAGTTCATCAGCACCAGCGGCAGGCGGGCGCCCGTCGCCTCCCGGGCGGCGCGCACCTGCCGGACGATGACGTCGAGGAACGTGAGCGCACCGTCCCGCCCGCCGGTGCCGTCGGCGTCCTCCGCGGGCGCGTCGTCCCGCACGGTGAGCAGCGACTTCGCCCTGTCCATGCCCATCGAGGTGCCGAGCCCGCCGTTGAGCTTGATGATCGCGGTCCGCGCGAGGGCGGCCTGGGCGTCGTCGCCCGAGACCTCGAGGTCGGCGTGCCGCGGCAGGTCGGTCAGCGGCTCGACGTCGGCCTCGCGCACGAGCCCGCTCTCCCCCGACTCCAGCAGGTGGTAGAAGCGGGTGAAGGTCTCGATCGCGGCGGGGGCGACGCCCTCCGCCTGCATCTTGGATCGGGCCAGGGCAAGTCCGCGGTCGCTCATGGGCGCCACCCTAGCCGCGTGCGGGAGGGCCCGCGGAGGGCGTCCGGCGGGTCGGGCCGCCGGGTCGAGACCGTCGGGTCGAACCGCCTACTCGAAGCGGGACGGGTCGCCGGCGCCGACGCGGACGACCTCGGGGTACCCCTCGGACCAGTCGACGACGGTCGTGGGCTCGGCCAGCACCTCGCCGGCGTCGACGACGGCGTCGATCACGTGGTCGAGCTCCTCCTTGACCTGCCAGCCGTCGGTGAGGGGCTGGTCGGCACCCGGGAGGATGAGGGTGGACGACAGCAGCGGCTCCTCCAGCTCGCGCAGCAGCGCCTGCACCACCCGGGAGTCGGGGATGCGCACGCCGATGGTCTTCTTCTTGGGGTGCGCGAGCCGCCGCGGGACCTCCGGCGTGGCCGGGAGGATGAAGGTGTAGGGCCCCGGGGTGGCCGCCTTGATGGCGCGGAAGGCGCTGTTGTCGAGGCGCACGAGCTGGCCGAGCTGGGCGAAGTCCGCGCACACGAGGGTGAAGTGGTGGCCGGCGTCCAGGTGCCGGATCTGGCGGATCCGCTCCGTGCCGTCGTGCTGGCCGACGCGGCAGCCGAGCGCGTACCCGGAGTCGGTCGGGTAGGCGATGAGCCCCCCGTCGTTCAGCAGCGCGACGACCTGCCCGATCGCCCGGGGCTGCGGGTCGACGGGGTGGACGTCGAAGTAGCGGGCCATGCCCGGCAGCGTATCCCCGCCCCGTGCCGCGCCACCCGACGAACGCCCCGCGGCGCGGCGGGCGGATCAGGCCGCGAGGGCGCGGCGGAGCTCCGCCTCGCTCGCGTTGCCCCCGGAGCAGACGACGCCCACGCGGCGGCCGGCGAACGCGGCGGGGTGCGTGAGGACGGCCGCGAGGGCCGCGGCGCCGGCGCCTTCGGCGACGGTGCGCGCGCCGGTGAGGTAGAGCCGCTGGGCGGCGGCGATCGCGTCGTCGTCGACGAGCAGGAAGTCTGCCAGCCGCTCGCGCAGCACGGCCTGGGTGAGCGCGAAGCCGCACCCGACGGCGAGCCCCTCGGCGCGCGTCGCGTTGGCGGCGGTCCGCAGCTCGCCCGCGCGCCAGGAGTCGTGGGCGGCCGGGGACGCCGCGGCCTGCACGGCCACCACCCGCAGCCCGGGGGCGAGCGCGGCCGCGACGAGACAGGCGGCCGCGGCGCCGGACCCCCCGCCCACCGGGACGACGAGCACCTCGAGGTCGGGCGCCTGCTCCAGGAGCTCGAGCGTCGCGGTGGCCACGCCGGCGACGAGGACCGCCTCGTTCGCCGCGCCCACGAGGCGCGCCCCGCTGTCGCCGGCCACCTCGCCGGCGCGGGCCCGGGCGTCGTCGAACGTCGCCCCGTGCAGCACGACGTCGGCGCCGAGATCGCGCACGGCCTGCTCCTTGAGCGGGTTCGGGCCCTCGGGCATGACGATCGTGCACCCGGTGCCGGTGCGGCGGGCGGCGTGGGCGAGCGCCTGGGCGTGGTTGCCGGTCGAGTAGGCGACGATGCCTCGCCGGCGCGCCTCGTCGTCGAACCCGAGCAGGAGGTTCAGCGCCCCACGCACCTTGAACGCGCCCGTGTGCTGCAGGTTCTCGTGCTTGACGACGAGGCTCGCGCCGGTGGCGCCCGCCGCCGCGGCGGCGCGGTCCAGCTCCGGGTGCGACAGCGCGGGCGTGCGGACCACGAGCCCCTCGATCCGCCGGGCGGCGGCCAGCACGTCGCGCATCGTCGGAGGCGCGGGCACCTCGGGAGCGGGCTGCGGGGTCGTCGTCGTCATCACAGCAGGATCGCCGCCCGCCGACCGATAGGTCCAATGCCTGTTCCGACTGCTCGCCATCGATACGGCCGATGATTGGCCGTAGGCTGGCGGCGTGTCCGTCGAGCCCGCTCCCCCGCCCCACCTGGACCTCACGCGCCTGCGCGTCCTGGCCGCCGTCGCGCGCACCGGGTCGGTGACGGCGGCGGCGCGCGAGCTGCACTACGCCCAGCCGTCGGTGAGCCACCACCTGGCCCGCCTCGAGGCCGAGGCGGGGATCGCCCTGCTGCAGCGCGCGGGCCGCGGCGTCCGCCTCACCGAGGCGGGCCGCCTGCTCGCCGCCCGCGCGGAGGAGATCCTCGGCCGCGTCGAGGGCGCCCGGCGCGAGCTCGACGCCCTGGTCGGCCTCCGCGCCGGCCGCGCCCGCCTCGCCGCGTTCCCCTCCGCCCTCGCCACCCTGGTGCCCGCCGCCGTCGCGGGCCTGCGGGCCGCGCACCCCGGGCTCGGCGTCGGGCTGGTCGAGGCCGAGCCGCCCGAGGCCGTCGCGGCGCTCCAGGCCGGCGACGTCGACGTGGCCCTCGTCTTCCGGCACACCGACGCCCCGCACGCCCGCCCCGCCATGGACCTCTCGCGCTTCGAGGTCACGGAGGTGCACTCCGAGCCGATCACCCTGATCCGCCGGGCGGCGGACGGGACCAGCGGCTCCCAGGACGGCCCGCCGCCGCTGGCCGACCTGCGTGACGCGGCCTGGATCGCGGGGTGCGAGCGGTGCCGCGCCGACCTGGTCGCACGCTGCGCCACCGCAGGCTTCGACCCGCGCATCGCGTTCGAGACGGACGACTACGTGGCCGTGCAGGCGCTCGTCGCGTCCGGCGCCGGGGTGAGCCTGCTGCCGTCACTCTGCCTGCGCGCGCATCGCAACCCCGACGTCGTGGCGCAGCCGCTGCCCGGCGCCACCCGCGAGGTGCTCGCGCTCACCGTCGGCGCGCCGACCCCGGCGGCGCGCGCTCTCGTGCAGCGCCTGGTCGAGGCGGGCGACGCCGCCCGCGACTAGCGTGGAGGCGTGCCCGGGCAGCTGGCGTGGCAGCCGGACCAGCTCAGCGGCTGGTGGGCCACCGCCGACTACGACGTCGCCCGCGAGGTGCTGCAGCGCGGCGTCGGCGCGCTGCTGTGCCTGGCCTTCCTCCAGGCCCTGGGGCAGTTCCGCCCCCTCCTCGGCGACCGCGGGCTGCTGCCCGTGCGACGGTTTACGGCGCGGGTGAGGTTCCGCGACGCGCCGTCGCTGTTCCACCTGCACTACTCCGACCGGCTGCTGGTCGCGGTGGGCGTGCTCGGGACCGCGGGGGGCGCCGCCGTGGCGGTGGGCCTGCCGCAGACCGGGCCGTGGTGGGTCACGACCGTCGTCCTCCTGGCGCTGTGGGCGGGCTATCTCTCCATCGTGTCCGTGGGCCAGCGGTTCTACGCGTTCGGCTGGGAGACGCTGCTGTGCGAGCTGGCGTTCCTGGCCGCCTGGTTCGGCTCCCCCGCCGTGCCCGTGCCGTTCCTGCTCGTGCTCGCAGCCCGCTGGCTGCTGTTCCGGCTGGAGCTGGGCGCGGGGCTCATCAAGTGGCGCGGCGACCCGGCGTGGCGCAACCTCACCGCCCTCGACGTCCACCACGAGACTCAGCCGATGCCCGGCCCGTTCAGCTGGCACGCCCACCACCTGCCGCGCTGGTGGCACCGTACGGAGGTGGTCGGCAACCACGTCACGCAGCTGCTCGTGCCGTGGCTGCTGTGGCTGCCGCAGCCGCTGCCGAGCGTCGCGGGCGGCGTCGTCGTCCTGACCCAGGGCTGGCTGGTGCTGACCGGCAACTTCGCCTGGCTGAACTGGGCGGCGATCGTGCTCGGCGCGGCCATGGTGTCCGACGGCGTGTGGCGCGCCCTGCTGGGCGCCCTGCCCGGTGACCTCGGGGGCGTCACCCCGGCGGCCGCCGGCACGCCCGGCGTGCCGCTCGGCTACCTCGTGACCGTGTCGCTCGTCGTCGCGCTCCTCGTGGTGCTCTCAGTACGGCCGGCGCTCAACCTCGTGTCGCGGCACCAGAAGATGAACGCGAGCTTCGAGCCGCTGCGCCTCGTCAACGCGTACGGCGCGTTCGGCAGCGTGACGCGCAGGCGCGACGAGGTGATCGTCGAGGGCACGCTCGCCGCCATTCCCGGGCCCGACGACTGGCGCGAGTACGGGTTCCGCGGCAAGCCCGGCGACGTCCACCGCCGCCCGCCGCAGGTCGCGCCGTACCACCTGCGGCTGGACTGGGTGCTGTGGTTCGTGCCGCTCGGCGCGCCCGTGCCGTGGCTCCCGGTGCTGTGCCGGCGCCTGCTCGAGGCGGACCCGGCGACGCTCCGCCTCCTGCGCGACGACCCGTTCGACGGCGCCCGGCCGCGGTGGGTGCGGATGCGCCTGTTCCGCTACCGGTACACGACGCCGGACGAACGGCGCCGGACGGGCGACTGGTGGGTGCGGGACGAGCTCGAGACGATCGTCGACCCGGTGAACCTCGCCCTCCTGTCGCGCCCCGGGCGGTCGTGAATCCCAGGCCGCCGCGCACACGCGCGGCATCCTCCCTCTCCGGCGACGACGGCTGAGCTCCCCTGCGCTCCCTGGTCCCGCCGAGCTACCTCGGCACGTTCGGAACTACCTCGGCACGTTCGGAACTACCTCGGCACGTTCGGAACTACCTCGGCACGTTCGGAACTACCTCGGCCGAAGGACGCTCGCACACGGCCGTGAGCCGACAGCGGACGGGGGCGCCGAGAGGTTCTTTCGCGGGGACGTATCCCTCCCGAAGTGGAGGGCGCCCCGGCGCCCGTGAACGCGTCCCCGCGAAGAACCTCTCGGCCGGCTCGTCCCCCCACCAAGGTCTCGGGCCGGACCCGGGACTACACGAGCGAGTCCTGCCAGGCCGCGTTGAGCTTGGCGTAGTGCCCGTCCCCCGCCGCCAGCTCGTCCGGCGTGCCGTCCTCGATCACGCGGCCGTGCTCCATGACGAGCACCCGGTCGGCGATCGCGACGGTCGACAGCCGGTGGGCGATGATGATCGCCGTGCGGTCGGCCAGCAGCGTCTGCAGACCGTGCTGCACCAGCCGTTCGCCGGGGATGTCGAGCGACGACGTCGCCTCGTCGAGCACCAGCACCGCCGGGTCGGCGAGGAACGCCCGCGCGAACGACAGCAGCTGCCGCTGCCCCGCCGAGACACGGCCGCCGCGCTTGTTGACGTCGGTGTCGTACCCGTCGGGCATGTCCATGATGAACTCGTGCGCCCCGACCGCCCGTGCGGCGGCCTCGATGTCCGCCTGCGGGGCCCCGGGCCGCCCGAGCGCGATGTTCTCGCGCACGGACCCGCTGAACAGGTACGCCTCCTGCGTCACCATGACCACGGCGCGCCGCAGGTCCGTCGTCGACAGGTCGCGCACGTCGACGCCGTCGAGCAGCACCCGCCCCTCGCTCGCGTCGTAGAACCGGGTCACGAGCTTGGCGAGCGTGGACTTGCCCGCGCCCGTCGTGCCGACCAGCGCGACCGTCTGCCCCGCGGGGAGCGTGAGGTCGAGGTCGGGCAGCACGACGGGGCCGTCCCCGTACCGGAAGGTGACGTGGTCCAGCCGCAGGGCGCCCCGCGCGTGCGGCAGCGCCACGGGACGGCGCGGCTCGACGACGGTCGGCTCCTCCGCCAGCAGACCGGACACCTTCTCGAGCGCCGCCGTGGCGGACTGGAACGAGTTGTAGAAGTTGCCGAGCTGCTGGATCGGCTGGAAGAACCGCTTCACGTACAGCAGGGCCGCCACCAGCACGCCGACGTCCAGCCCACCGGAGTAGACCCGCCAGCCGCCGATCGCGAGCGCGACCGCGACGGCCACGTTCCCGATGAGCACGAGCCCCGGCTGGTAGCGGCCGTTGAGCCCCATGGTGTTGAGGTTCGCGTCGCGGTACTGCTCGCTGAGCCGGCCGTACTCCGCCTCGGTGGTCGACTCCCGGCGGAACGCGTGCACGGCCCGCATGCCGGTCATCGTCTCGACGAACTTCACGATGAGCCGCGCGGACGTGGTGCGCTGCTCGCGGTAGAACACCTGCGAGTGCTTCTGGAACCACCGCGTGAGCAGCCAGGCCGGCACGAGCGCCACCGCGAGCACGAGGCCCGAGCGCCAGTCGAGCAGGAACAGGCTCAGCCCGGTGAAGACCATGAGCATGAGCGACGAGACGACACCCGTCAGCCCGCCGTCGAGCAGCTCGCGCAGCGCCTCGAGGTCGGACGTCTGACGGCTGATGATGCGGCCCGACGTGTACGACTCGTGGAACTCCAGGCTCAGCAGCTGCGTGTGCCGGAAGACGCGGCGGCGCAGGTCCAGGAGCACGCCCTGGGCGATGCGCGCGGCCTGGCGGACGTAGGCGCCGGCGCACAGGCCGCCCACGACCGCGGCGACCAGGTAGGCCGCGCCGACCAGCACGAGGGTGCCGGCGTCGCCGTCCCTGAGGTCGGGCACGGCGGAGTCGATGGCGAGGGACACGAGCCAGGGGCCGGCCACCTGGCCGAGGGTCGAGACCACGACGAGGAGGCCGGCGAGGGCGAGGGCGCCGCGACGCGGCCGGAGCAGCTCGCCCAGCAGCCGCAGCGACCGGGACCTGACGTCGCGGGATGCCTGGGCGTCGAGCTGGGTGGCGTCGTCCGCCGTCGCGTCGGTGGGCCGGCGGTGGTCGTCCGGGTCCGGCCCGGACGTCGCGGGCCGGGACGGTTCCGGAGTGCTGGGGCGGCTCACCGCTGGACCTCCTCGTTCTGGGCCTGCTCGGGTTCCTCCTGGTCGGAGTGCTCGGCGCACTCCTCCCAGTCCTGCTCCAGGCTGGAGATGACGTGCCGGTAGTGCGCGTCGGTGGCGAGCAGGTCGCGGTGGGTGCCCACGGCCGTGATCCGGCCGTCCTGGAGCACGGCGACCCGGTCGGCGAGCGCCACCGTGGACGGCCGGTGCGCGATGACGAGGCTCGTCGTGCCGTGCAGGACGTCGCGCAGGCGCGTGGTGACGGCCTCCTCGGTGGCGACGTCGAGCGCGGACAGCGGGTCGTCGAGCACGAGCACGGCGGGTCGTGCCGCGATGGCACGGGCGAGCGCGAGGCGCTGCCGCTGCCCGCCGGACAGGGACAGGCCCTCCTCCCCGATCCGGGTCTCGACGCCCCGCGGCAGGTCGGCGACGAAGCCCGCCTGCGCCACCTCGAGCGCCTCGTGCAGGCGCCGCTCACGCTCCTCCTCCGGCACGGCGTCGGGGCCGGCCTCGGGGACGCCGAGCAGCACGTTGTCGCGGACCGACGCGGAGAACAGCGTGGGGTCCTCGAACGCGACCGCGACCGCACGACGCACGTCGTGCCGCCGCATGCGCCGCACGTCGACGCCGTCGAGCAGCACCTGGCCGGCGGTGACGTCGACGATGCGCGGCACCACCATCGCGAGGGTGGACTTGCCCGAGCCCGTGAGGCCGACGAGCGCCGTCGTGGTGCCGACGGGGAGCTCGAGGTCGACGTGCTCGAGGACCGGGCGCGACGCGTCCTCGTACCGGAACGAGACGTCGCGGAGCTCGACGTGGCCGCGCGCCGGACCGACCTCCACCGGGTCGGCGGGGTCGGCCAACGGGTTCGGGGTCTCCATGACCTCGAAGAAGCGGTCGACGGCCGTGCGGGCGTTGAGCGTCATCGACAGGGTCATGCCGAGGTCGACCACGGGGCCGTTGATCACGGCGGTCGTCAGGAAGAAGGCCACGAGGCTGCCGACGGTGATCTGCCCCTGGGCGGCGAGCACCGTGCCGAGCACGAGGCAGACGGCCAGCGTGACCTCGGGGATGAGCTGCAGCGACGTGGTGACGGTGGCCTGGTTGCCCGCCTTGCGGATCTCCGTGCGGCGCAGCTCCTCCGCCTGGTCGGTGAACGAGTCGAGGGCGTCGCGCCCGCGGCCGAACGCCTTGAGCACACGGATGCCGTGCACGGACTCCTCGACGGTGGTGGCGAGGTCGCCCGACTGGTCCTGGGACAGGCGCGCGATGACGCGGTACCGCCTCGAGAAGCGGAACGCGATGACCGTCACCGGGATCGCGCCCGCGAGGTAGACGAGGCCGAGCCAGCCGGCGGTGGCCAGCAGGATGCCCACCCCGACGACGATCGTCACGATGCTGACGACGAGCTGCAGGAGGCCGAAGACCAGCCAGCGTCGCAGCAGGCCGAGGTCGCCCATGATCCGGCTCAGCAGCTGGCCGCCGGGCCACCGGTCGTGGAACGCGACGGGCAGGTCCTGCAGGTGGCGGAACAGCGCCATCCGCAGCTCGGCCTCGACCCGCGTGCCGGGGTACATCACGAGGTTGCGGCGCAGCAGGACGAGCCCGGCCTCCGCGACGCCCAGGACGAGCACGAGGAGGACGGGCACCACGAGGGCCCCGAGGTCGTGGGCGGCGGCACCCTCGGCGAGCGGGCCCTCGACCAGGGTCTGCAGCACGCGCGGGATCGCCAGCGCGGCGAGGCTCGCACCGATCGCGGAGAAGAGCCCGCCGACCATGCGCGGCACCGCCGGCCGGACGTACGGGTAGAGCCGGCGCACCGACGCGAACGTGGAGAGCTCGGAGCCCGCGGGGGCGACGGCGGGCCCGGCGGCGGCGGCGGCCGTGCGGCCGGGCGGCCCCGCGGCGCGGCCCGGCGGGGTGCCGGTCGCGACGGGACGGCGGGGAGCGGAGGAGGCGGTGCTCCTCCTGGGACTTTCGGAGGGATCGGCGCGGCGGGCGCCTCGGCTGCGGCTGCGCGAAGTGCGCTTCGTGTCGGGCATCACACCTATTCTGTCACTCGCCTCCGACACACTTGCCCCGGTCACGCGGTGCGCCGCGAGCTCGGGACACCGCTTACCGCCGCGGGATCCCGCCGTCGCGCACGACGGCGGGACCCGGACGGGCCGCGGTGGACCGGGTCAGCCCACCGCGACGCGCCCGACCGTGGGCTCGACCGTGGGCTCGACCGTGGGCTCGACCGTGGGCTCGACCGTGGGCTCGACCGTGGGTGCCCCGGTCTGGTCGAAGAACGCCAGCTCGTGCTCGCACGCCGCGTGGAACGTCGCCGCCATCCGGTCCCGGGTGACCGGGTCGGCCGCCGCGGCGGCGCGGCGCAGGATCGCGACGGCCTCGCGCGTCGCGTCCGCGAACGCATCGTCCGCGTACGTGCCCAGCCACGCCCCGTACGGGTGACCCGGGTGGTCGCGGGCGGCCAGCCGCTCCCCCACGTCCTGGTAGATCCAGTAGCAGGGCAGGACGGCGGCGACGAGGGTCGCGTAGTCGTCGCCGGCCGCGCGCAGGTGGTCGAGGTACGCGGCCGTCGTGGGGCTGGCGGGCACGTCCTGCGGCTCCCCGCCCAGCCAGCGGGTGTGCAGGTCGAGCTCGGTCACCAGCGCGCCGTGCGCGCCGCCGGCCCAGAACGCCTGCTCGGCCCGCGTGGGAGCCAGCTCGCTCGCCCGCGCGAGGCAGCGCGCGTAGTCGCGCAGGTAGAGCGCGTCCTGCTCCAGGTACGTGCGGAAGTGGTCGGCGTCGAGCGTCCCGTCGCCCAGCGACCGGACGAACGCCAGGTCGTCGATCGCGGCGCGCACGCCCGCGGCGTCGTCCCACCAGCGGGCGACGACGTCCTCCGCCCCGTCCTGACCTGATGCCCCGCCCACACCGGACGCACCGGCCGGCGCGAGCGGCTCCGCGCCGCCGGCGCGCAGCCCCACCAGGTGGTCGATCGGACCGTTCCCGCCGCCGACCCGCAGGGCCTCCCCGGCCCGGATCGCCGCGGTCAGCCAGGCCTTCGTGCCGCGCAGCGCCTCGGCCCAGTCCCCCGTGCGCGCGTACCGCGCGGCCAGCCCGCTGGACAACGAGCAGCCGGTGCCGTGGGTGGAGGTGCTGGTCAGGCGCGGCCCGGGGAGCTCCGCCAGCACGCCCTGCGGCCCGACGAGCGCGTCCGGGGCCCCCGCCCCCGTCGCGCCCGTCCCCGAGGGGCCCAGGTGGCCGCCCTTCGCCACCACCAGGACCCCGTGCCGGGAGGCCAGGCGCCGCGCCTGCTCGAGCGCGCCGGGCCAGTCCGCGGCCGACGGTTCCTGCGCGAGGACCGCGAGCTCGGGCAGGTTCGGCGTCACGACGTCCACCCGGGACAGCAGGTCCCGCACGGCGTCCTCGGCCGCCGGGTCGAGCAGGCGGTCCCCGCTCGTGGCGACCATCACCGGGTCCAGGACGACGGCGGGTCGCGCGCCCGTCGCGCCGGGCGGCAGGGCGTCGAGCCAGGCGGCCACGGCGTGGGCCACGGGGGCGGAGGCGAGCATCCCGATCTTCACGGCGTCGACGGCCACGTCGTCGGTGACGGCGTCGAGCTGCGCGGCCAGGAACGCGGCGGGCGGCACGTGCACGTCGCGCACCCCCCGCGTGTTCTGCACGGTCAGGGCCGTGACGGCCGCCATCCCGTAGCCGCCCGCGGCCGCGATCGACTTGAGGTCCGCCTGGATCCCGGCGCCCCCGGACGGGTCGGACCCGGCGACGGCCAGGACGCGGGGGCGACTGCCCCTCGTCGGCGCCGGGGCCGCGGGAGCAGGGGCGGTGGAGCCGGCGCTGCCGGCGGAGCTGTCTTCAGGTGCACGCGCACTCATGTCGACATCCCTTCGCTAGTACGAGCTAGATCAGGTTCGACGGGTGTGTTCTCAGCGCCCGCCGGCCGGGTCGCGACGTCGTCGTGACGATGTCGCGGCGATGACCGGTCGGGACGCACCCCGTGTCGTGCCGCCCACCGTAGCCCAGGCCCGCGCGGGCGGCGGGCGGCGTCCCGCGGCGCGTGTCGGCGTCATGCCGCGCCTCGCCAGGCGCTCGCGCCGCAGGCCCGCGGCCTGTTCGCAGCACGGTAGGGTGCGGGGGTGCCCGTGGTCGTCCGTCGTGCGCGCGAGCTCCTCGTCGCCGGCACGACGCTCAGCATCGCGGCCGCCGCCCACCTCCTGGCCGGCGGCGCGCTCCCCGGGGCACCCCTCGCCTGGCTCGTCGTCGTGGCGCTCACGGCACCGCTCGCGGTGTGGACCGCCCGCCGCCGGCTGACGCTCCCCCGCCTGCTGCCCGCGATGGTCGCGCTCCAGCTCGTGCAGCACACGACCCTGTCCGTGCTCGGCGCGGCGGGCACCGGCGCCTCACCCGCGACCCTGCTCACGACCCTGCCCTCGACGCCGGGGGCCGCGCCGGACGGGCACGCCCTGCACGCGCTGGGCCCGGGCTCCCTCGGGCCCGCGACCGGCGGCGGGCTGCACCTGCACCACGCGGACGACCCCGGGACGACGTCCTGGATGCTCGCCGCGCACGCTGCCGCGGTGCTGCTCACCGCCCTGCTGCTCGCGGCGGGCGACCGAGCGGCCGTCAACGTCGCGGGCCAGCTGCGGCTCGTCGCGGTCCTCGTGCTGGGCCCGGCGGCGCCGCCCGTCGTCCGCGAGCCCGCCGTCGTCGTCGGGCGCACCTGGCACCCCCTCCGGGCCCGCGCCGTCCGGCGCACCCCGCCACGAGGCCCCCCGCTGCTCCCGGGCGCCCTCGTGCGCGCCGCCTGACCCTGCCCTGGTCCGTCGTCGGACGGGGGCGGGTCCCTCGTCGACCGACGACCCCTGACCACCCCTGAGCACCAGGAGCAGCACACCCATGTCCAGGACCATCCCTGCCCTCACCCCTGCCCTCCGCGCGCGCCGCTTCGCCGGCGCCGCCGCCCTCACCGTGCCGGCCCTCGTCCTCGGCGCGGCCGCGGCCTCCGCGCACGTGACCGTGACCCCCGACGCGGCCGAGGCCGGGTCGTACGCCACCCTCACCTTCAAGGTCCCGAACGAGTCCGCCGAGGCCTCGACCACCGCCGTGAAGGTCGACCTCCCCACCGACACCCCGTTCACCAGCGTGTCCGTGGAGCCCGTGCCGGGCTGGACGGCGAAGGTCACCCAGGCGCCCCTGCCCGAGCCCGTGGAGGTGCACGGCACCACCGTGACCGAGGCGCCGGCGAGCATCGAGTGGACCGCCGACGACGCCGACGCCGGCATCGCTCCGGGCGAGTTCCTCCGGTTCACCGTGTCCGCCGGTGCCGTCCCGGACGGCGTCGAGGAGATCGCCCTGCCCGCCACGCAGACGTACTCCGACGGCGAGGTCGTCGCCTGGGACCAGGAGGCGACCGGCGACGCGGAGCCCGACCTCCCAGCACCCGTCCTGCAGGTGCTCCCGGCGGCCGAGGACGGCGGCCACGGCACGGCGTCGGCAGCCGGCGCCACGCACTCGGCCGCGGACGCCGGCGCAGACGCGGGCACGGACGCGGGCACGGACGCGGCGGCCGACGACGACGCCTCCGGCACCCTCCCGCTGGCGCTCGGCGCGGCGGGCCTCGGTCTCGGGCTGGTCGGCGCCGTCACGGGTGTCGCCGCCCTGGCGCGGACCCGCGCCACCGGCACCGGCACCGGCACCGAGCAGCGATGAGCGCGCGACGCGCCCTCCCCGCAGCCGGGTCGCTCGCCCTCGCCCTCGGCCTCGGGGCCGCGGGGGTCGCCGGCGCGGCGCCCGCGAGCGCCCACAACGTCGTCGTCGGCACGTCGCCGGCCTCGGGGTCCGAGGTGACGGAACCGCCCGGGTCCGTCGACGTGACGTTCGACGACGTCGTGCTCGACCTGTCCGCGGAGGGCTCCAGCACGGTGATCACCGTGACGGACGCCGACGGCACCGACTACGCGACCGGATGCCCGACGATGCAGGACCGCACCGTGTCGGTGCCCGTCGCCCTCGGCGAGGGCGGTGAGTACACGGTCGACTGGCGGATCGTGTCGGCCGACGGGCACCCGACCAGCGGCGCGTTCTCCTTCACCTACGACCCGCCCGCCGGGGCCGGGGCCGCCACCCCGGGGACGGACGCGCCGCCGTGCGCCCCGGCCGGGGCCGCGGGCGCGGACGAGGCGTCCTCCGGAACCGCTGACGGCGCGTCGGCCGCCGAGGACGGCGGGGGCGGCGACGCCTCCGAGCTGGTCGTGGTGCTCGGCATCGCGGGCGGCGTCGTCGTGCTCGCCGGCGCGGCGGTGCTCGTGGCGCTGCGGCTCGCGCGACGTCGCGGCTGACGCACCGCACCCTGCGACGTGTCAGGGCGAGGGCCGGGTATACCGCGCCCTCGCCCCGACACGTCGCGGCGGCCCCGAGCTGTCAGGGTCAGGGCCGGATATGCCCCGCCCTCCCCCTGACAGGTCGCGGTCGTGACCCTCCGGGACGCCTGCGTCGTCGTCGGGTCGTCCCCGCACCGGGCCGGAGCCGCCTACGATGCCGAGCATGGATGCGGGGCAGATCGTCGGGATCGTGACGGGCCTGGTCGTAGTGGTCGTGCTGGTCACGGCGGTGGCCTTCTGGGCGGCGCGGCGGCGCAGGGCCGCGCGTGGGCGGGCACAGGACCTCGAGGCGGAGCTGCAGCGGCTCGGCGTGGAGGCGGGCTCGGCCCTGGTGCGCGCCGACGAGCGGGCCCGCCTCGCCGAGGACGAGCTCGCGTTCGCCCAGGCCGAGCTGGGCGACCGGGAGACGCGCGAGCTCGCACCGACCCTGCGCCGTGCGCGGGAGCGCCTGTCCGAGGCGTTCCATCTCAACCAGCTCCTGCACGACCACGTCCCGGACACGGACCAGCAGCGCCGGGAGTGGTCGGCCCGCGTCGTCGACCTGTGCCGGTCGGCCGACGGCTCGCTGGACGAGCTCGACCGCGGCCTCGCCGCCCTGCGGCAGACGGTCCGCTCGACGCCCGACGCCGTCGACCGGGTCGACCGCGAGCTGGCCCGGGTCCGCGAGGCCGTGCCCGCCGCACGCGCCGACCTCGAACGCCTGCGGGGGCAGTACGACGCGCAGGCCCTGCTGCCCGTCGCGGACAACCCCGAGCAGGCGGAGCGGCTGCTCGAGTTCGCCGGCCGCAGCACCGCCGCGGCACGCAAGCGCCTCACGACCCAGCAGGTCGCGGAGGCCGGGGCCGCGGCCCGCGCGGCGGAGGAGGCCGTACGCCGCGCGGAGGGGCTGCTGCGCGCCGTCGACGACTACGAGGCCGAGGCGCTGCGCGCGGAGGCGGCGCTCGGCGCGATCGTCGCGGAGTCGCGGGCCGAGCTCGCCCAGGCGCGCGCCCTCCCGACGGCTCAGCGGGCGGGACGGATCGACGGCGCGGTGACCGCTCTCGAGGACGCCCTGGCGGCGCTGCCCGCGCCGGGCACGCCGGGCGACCCGGTGGGCTCCCTCACCCGGGTCCGCGAGGCCAACACCGCGCTCGACGACGCCGTGGCCGAGCGGGCCGAGCACGACGAGCGCACCCGCCGGGCGGCGTCCCGGCTCGGGCCCGCGCTCGACGACGCCGAGCGGCAGCTCGCCTCGGCGCGGTCCGTCGTCGACGACTACCGCGCCCCCGTGGGCCCCGACGCCCGGACGCGCCTGGCGGAGGCCGAGCGCGAGGTGGCGCAGGCACGGGCGGCGCAGGACCCGGAGCGCGGCGTGGCCGCCGCCCGCCGGGGTGCCGCGCTCGCCGCGGAGGCCGCGACGCTGGCGCACCGCGACATCGCCCGGTCCGGGCAGGGCCAGCGCTGGGACGGCGGGTACAACGGCGGCCCCGACGGGTACGGCGGCGGGTACGGCTGGCAGGGTGGCCGGCGCCCCGGTGGTCGCGGCGGGTCCGACGTCTTCGGCGCCGTCCTGGGCGGGATGGTGCTGGGCGGCATCCTCGACGACATCGGGGACATCGGCGACATCTTCGACTGACGGTGAGTTCGACCGACCGTGACGGCGGCGTCGACGAGCACGACGAGCACGGGAGGGTGTATGGCCACCACGGTGCGGCGGCGGGTGCGGGTGCACGGCCGCGTGCAGGGCGTCGGGTTCCGCTGGTCGACCCGGGAGGCGGCGCGCCGCGCGGGCGTGGGCGGCGTCGTGCGCAACCTCCCCGACGGCACGGTCGAGGCGGAGGTCGAGGGCACGCCCGACGCGGTGGACGCGATGCTCGCGTTCCTGCGCGAGGGCCCGCCCGCGGCCCACGTCACCGGCGTCGACGTCGAGGAGGTCCCGCCGCGCGGCGACACGGTCCTCGTCGTCAGCGACTGAGCACGTCGCGCGGCACGTCGCGCGGGGCGTCCCGCCCCGGCAGCCGCGCCGCCACGTGCTCGACGACGCCGGCCCGCGTGCGCCCGTGCTCCTCGACCACGAGCCCGCGCTCGAGCACCCATCGCATCGGCCGGCGCCGGAAGTGCTCGCCGGCCAGGGGCACGCTCACGACGTCCGCGAGCGCCTGCAACGCCTGGAGCGGCCAGGCGCTGGACGCCACGTGGTCGGCCAGCAGGAGCAGCCCTCCCGGACGCAGCACCCGTGCCATCTCGGCCAGGGCCGCCCGCTCGTCGGCGATGCCGCACAGCGAGAACGTGCACACGACCGTGTCGAACGAGGCGTCGGGCAGGTCGAGTGCCTGCGCGTCGCCGACGCGCAGGTCGGCGTCCGGGTCGAGGCCGAGGCCGAGCCGCACGGCACGGTGCCGCGCGACGTCGAGCATCCCGGCGCTCTGGTCGACGCCCACGAGGCCGCCCGGGCGCGCCGTCACCGCGGGCGGGTAGTGCTCGAGGTTGAGCCCCGTGCCGACGGCGACCTCGAGGGTGCGGCCCTCGGCCAGCGCGCACACCCGCCGCCGCAGGCCGGGGAACATCCTCCGCTCGGCGGCCGTGAACGCCCGGTCGTAGCCCGCGGACTCGCGGTCCCACCGCCGTCGTAGCCGCGCCGCACGCCTGCGCTGTGCGCGCCCCCGCGGCACGCCGTCGTCGCTGGTCACCGCCCCAGGGTCCCACGACCGCAGCGACCGCGACAGAGCCGCGGACCACGTAGCATTTCGCACGTGACGAGTCCTACCCACGCCCGCCCCGTCCGACGCCGTGGCGTCGGCAGCGCCGTCGTGGGCGGCGTCGGCGAGATCCTCATCACCCTCGGGGTGGTGCTCGGGCTGTTCGTCGTGTGGCAGCTGTGGTGGACGTCGGTCGAGGCCACCGCCCAGGCGCAGGAGGTCATGCAGGAGTTCGAAGCGACCCTGCCGCCCGCCAACCCCGAGCCGGCCGAGCTGCGCACGGACGCCCCGCCCGTGCCCGACGCCGTCGGCTACGGCGAGACGATCGGCACGCTCATCGTGCCCGCCTGGTACGGCCTGACGAACAACGCGATGCCGATCGCGGAGGGCACCGGCATGGACGTGCTCGACCGGGCGATGGCGGGGCACTACGAGACGTCGCAGCAGGTGGGCGACGTCGGGAACTTCGCGCTCGCCGGGCACCGCCGCACGCACGGCAACTCGTTCCGGCACGTCGACAAGCTGGAGAAGGGCGACCAGATCATCGTCGAGACGGCGAAGACCTGGTACGTCTACGAGGTCACCGACCACGAGATCGTCACGCCGGACCAGGTGGACGTGGTGGCGCCGGTCCCCCACCATCCGGACGAGAAGCCCACCGAGCGGCTGCTGACCCTCACCACCTGTCACTCGCTCACCCTGGGCGAGTACGGCAACGACCACCGCTGGATCACGTACGCGACCTTCGTCGGGTGGATGGACCGCGCCGACGGCACCCCCGAGCAGGTCCGCTGAGGCTGGAGACGACATGTACGCGTGGATCTTCCGCCACCTGCCGGGCAACGTGTTCTGGCGCGTCCTGCAGTCGCTGGTGCTGGTCGCCGCCGTGGTGGCGGTCCTCTTCCTGTGGGTCTTCCCCGCGATCGCCCCGTACCTCACGCTGCTGGAGGGCGACCCCGCGGTCGGCTGACGCTCAGCTGCTCGCGCGCACCACGAGCTCCGGGTCGAACAGCACCTCCTCGGGCGCCGACGTCGGGTCGTCGATCTCCCGCAGCAGGATCTCCGCGGCGGTGGTCCCGATGGCCTCGGCCGGCTGGCGCACCGTCGTCAGCGGGACGGCGCCGGTGGTCGCGAACGGGATGTCGTCATAGCCGACGAGGGCGACGTCGTCGGGCACCCGCACCCCGCCGTCCAGCAGGGCGCGCACGAGGCCGAGGGCGTGCATGTCGTTGCCGGCCAGGACGGCGTCCGGCCGCTCGCCGGGGGCCGCCGCGGCGATGCGGCGGCCCACCTCGGCACCCTCGGCCATGCCCAGGTCGTCCGAGTGCACGACCTCCAGCGTCGCCCCCGCGGTGGCGTCCACGACCTCCTGCATCCCGGCGAGCCGCCGGCGGACCTGCTGCACCCGGGCTCGGCCGGTCGCCGCGAGCAGCCGGCGGCGGCCGCCGTCCACGAGGTGCTGCGCGGCGAGCCGCCCGCCCTCCCGGTGCCGCAGCGAGACGGTCGACAGCCGCCCGGCCGGGTCCTGCTGGTCGACCACGACGACCGGGCTGCCGCGGTCCTTGCGCGCCGTCAGGGCGGCCATCTGCGCGTCGTGCGGGGCCACCACCATGCCGTCGAACCGCAGCTGCTCGAACAGGGCGACGAGGCGCTCCTGCTGCTCGGGCGACTCGTGGGTGCTGCCCGTGACGAGGGTGAGGTCCGCGCCCGCGACCACGCGCTCGACGGCGGTCACGACGTCCGCGAAGAACGGGTTGGACGCGTTGATCACCGACACGCCGACGATGCCGGAGCGCTGCCAGCGCAGCTGCCGGGCGGACAGGCTCGGCACGAACCCGAGCTGCTCCACCGCGGCCCGGATGCGCGCCGTCGTCGCGGGCGCCACCTTCTCCGGGCGGTTGAGGTAGTTGGAGACGGTCGCCGCGGACACGCCGACGTGCCGCGCGACGTCGTGGATGGTCACCATCGGCCCGCCCCCGCCAGGACGGGGCGGTGCAGGATGGGCGGATGGACACGCGACCCGCTCCCCGCGCTCCGCTGCGCTTCGGGGTCAAGCTCACGCAGGACGCCGCGGTCGGCACCTTCCGCCAGGTGTGGCAGGTCGCCGACGAGGCCGGGTTCGACCACGTGTGGGTGATGGATCATCTCGCCTCCCTGGGCGCGGACGACGACCGTCCGATCTTCGACGCGTGGGCCATGCAGGCGGCGATGGCCGTGGCCACCTCGCGGGTGCGGATCGGCTGCATGGTGTCGGGCAACTCCTACCGGCACCCGGTGATGCTGGCCAAGCTGGCCACGACCGTCGACCACCTGTCGGGCGGCCGGCTGGAGCTCGGGATCGGCGCCGGCTGGAACGAGCACGAGCACACGATGTACGGGCTCGACCTCGGCACCGTGCGCGAGCGCATGGACCGCCTCGAGGAGTCGCTGCAGATCCTCACGTCGCTCTGGACGCGGCCGCGCACCACGTTCGACGGCGCGCACTACCGGCTCGCCGACGCGGTCGCCGAGCCGAAGCCCGTGCAGCGCCCGCACCCGCCGATCTGGGTGGGCGGGTCCGGGCCGAAGCGCACCCTGCGGCTGGTGGCGCGGTACGCCGACGCGTGGAACGACACGTCCAGCTCGCCGGAGCAGGTGGCGGCGCTGGGCGAGGTGCTCGACCGGCACTGCGCCGACGTCGGGCGCGACCCGGCCGAGATCCGGCGCACCGTGCAGCTGCGGCTGCGCGAGCACCCGCTCGCCGAGCTCCCCGGGCTCGTGGAGCGGTATGCCGCGGCGGGCGTGACGGAGTTCGTGGTCGTGCTGTCCTCGGGCGAGGCCGCGCTGCGCGAGCTCGACGGCGTGGTCGCGGCGCTGCCCGCGCTGCGTGCCGCCGCCTGAGCCGGCCGGCACTCCGCTCCCCCGCACTAGGCCGCCCCGGCCTGCGCGGCGTGCAGCGCGGCGTACCGGGCGCCGCGCCGCAGGAGCTCGTCGTGGCTGCCGACCTCGACGACGCGGCCGTGCTCGAGCACGACGATGCGGTCCGCCGCCCGCACCGTGGAGAGCCGGTGGGCCACGACGAGCGTCGTGCGGTCGCGCATGAGGCGGTCGAGGGCGTCACGCACGACGGCCTCCGCCTCGGGGTCGAGCGCGCTGGTGGCCTCGTCGAGGAAGAGCACGCGCGGGTCGCGCACCAGCGCCCGCGCGATGGCGAGGCGCTGCCGCTGGCCGCCGGACAGCCGGGCACCGCGCTGCCCGACCACCGTGTCCCACCCGTCCGGGAGCGCGTCGACGAACTCGAGCGCGTTGGCGTCGCGCAGGGCCGCGCGGACCCGGTCGTCGGTCGCGGCAGGGTCCTCGCCGGTGGTGTCCAGCCCGTACGCGACGTTCTCCCGGATCGTGCCCTCGAAGAGCACCGACTCCTGCGGCACGACCGACACCCAGCGCCGCACGCTGCGCAGGTCGAGCTCGGCCATGTCCGCGCCGTCGAGCAGGAGGCGGCCCGCGGTGGGCCGCACGAACCCGAGGACGAGGTTGAGGAGCGTCGACTTGCCGGAGCCGGACGGCCCGACGAAGGCGACGGTCTCCCCCTCGCGGACCTCGAGGTCGACGTCGTGCAGCGCGTCCTGCGTCGCGTCCGCGTACCGGTGGGACACGTGCTCCAGGCGCAGGTGCCCGCGCACCTCGTCGACGCGCCGCCGCCCCTCGTTGCGCTCCAGGTCGGGCTCGGTGAGCACCTCCGCGATCGAGCGCACGGACTCCACGCCGCGCGCGGTCACGGGCACGAGGTTGAGCACCTGGGTGAGGCCCTGGGTGAGGAGCCCGAAGTACGTCGACAGCAGCACGACCTCGCCGGGCGTGACGGGGATGAGCCCGGTGAGGGAGACGACGGCGGCGAGCACCAGGCAGCAGACGCCGAGCAGCTGCATGGCGACCCACGAGACGGACGCGACCCGCCCGTTGAGCAGGTCCAGCCGCAGGGCGGCACGCCGCACCTCGTCGGCGCCGTCGGCGACGCGGGACACGGCCGTGCGCTCCAGGCCGTGGGCGCGCGTCACGGGGATGAGGGACGCCATCTCCCCCACCTGCGCCGAGAAGCCCTCGATCTCGCGGCGGAACTCCGCGTTGCGCGCCTGCGAGCGCCGCGACATCGTGCGCCGGATCACCAGCGCCGTCGGGATGGCGAGCGCGTACACGGGCAGGAACTCGGGCACCTTGAGCGCCGTCATGGTGATCGCGCCGACCATCACCATCGCCGCCGACAGGAGGGGGTGGGTGACCTGCTGGAGCATCAGCTCGACGTTCTCGACGTCGCGCACCACCTTGCTCTGCACGACGGCGGAGCTGGCCCGCGAGTAGTACCCGATGGACAGCTCCTGCAGCCGCTCGACGAGCGCGTTGCGCAAGGCCGCGCCCGTGTCGCGCACGACGGTCATGAAGTTCCGCGTGTACACGATGTGGTTCGGGTAGTTCTGCGCCAGGAGCGCGACGGCCACGGCGAACCAGATCAGCACGGTCGTCACCGGTCCGCCGTCGGCGACGACGTCGATCACCGCCCCCGTGATGACCGGCAGGAACCACAGGGGCGTCTCCTTCACCGCGAAGGCGAGGAGCGCGACCGTCATGCGGCGTGGCCGCGTGGCCAGCAGGCGCAGCAGGGAGCGCACCGGCCGTCGGCCGTCGAGGAGGGGCTGGTCGGACGTGCTGGCAAGGGCTTTCCGGCGCACGAATCGATTCTAGTCAGGACTTCGCCCCGGGCGCGGGTGCGGTCCTCACCACAGTCGGGCCGAGACGGTCGGTGGGCGCCCCGAGCGCGACTAACCTGATGCCGTGGCTACCTTCTCGAGCGTGACGCGCCAGCACATCCTCCGGGCGATCGAGGAGCACGACGACCGCGGCCCCGACGCCTTCGTCGGCGTCTACGGGTTCACGCCGACGCCCGGCCACACGTTCGTCCACGACGAGCGCACCTACGACTCCAAGGCCGTGCTCGGCGTCGCGCACAAGTACGCCACGGGCGTCCCGGCGCGCGCCGAGGACCTCGTCGACGCCAAGTGCGACGACGCCGGCATCCTGCGCAAGCACGGGTTCGCCGCCACCGCGCCGGCGTCGGCCGCACCGGCGCCCGCACGCAAGACGGCCGCCCCGCGCCGCAAGGCCGCGAGCGCCCCCGCCCGCAAGCCCGCCGCCCCGGAGCCCGAGCTCGCGATCTGCCCCACCTGCTTCACCGCGCTGCCCGCCACCGGCATCTGCGACGAGTGCGGCTGAGCGCCCGCGACCGCTGACCCGCCGCGCCCCGCTCAGCCGGCCTGATGGCGCACGCGCGCCGCCTGCGTCGTCAGGTGGGTGCGCTCGGCGGTGCTCGTGGCCGCGTCGGCCGCCAGCGCGTAGTGCCGCGCCGCCGCGTCGAGGTCCCCCGCCCGCTCGTGCAGGTAGGCGGCCGCAGCGTCGCGGCGCGGGACGTCGGGCGGCAGCGCCTCCACCAGGCGCAGACCGGCGAGCGGCCCGTCGACGTGCCCGACGGCGACGGCGCGGTTGAGCGCCACCACCGGGTTGCGGGGCTCCAGCCGGAGCAGCTCGTCGTACCACTCGAGGACCTGCGGCCAGTCCGTCTCCTCCGCCGTCGCGGCGTCGTCGTGGAGGGCGGCGATCGCGGCCTGCGCCTGGTACGGCCCGAGCCGGTCGCGGGCGAGGGCGCCCTGCAGCAGCGCGACGCCCTCCGCGATCGCCGCGGTGTCCCAGCGGGAGCGGTCCTGCAGGTCGAGCGGCACCAGCTCGCCCGTCGCGGTGGTGCGGGCGTCCCGGCGGGCGTGGTGCAGCAGGAGCAGGGCCAGCAGCCCGGCCGCCTCGGCGTCGTCGGGGACGGCGGCGACGAGCTGCCGCGTCAACCGGATCGCCTCGGCCGCGAGGTCGACGCCGTCCGCCCGTCCCGTGGGTCCGCCCGTGAAGCCCTCGTTGAAGATCAGGTAGAGCACGCGCAGCACGGCGCGCACGTCCCCGGGCTCGTCGAACCGCTCCCCCGCCACCGTCCTCTTCGCGCGTGAGATGCGCTGTGCCATGGTCGCCTCCGGCACGAGGAACGCGCGGGCGACCTGCGCCGTCGTCAGCCCGCCGACCGCCCGCAGGGTGAGGGCCACCGCGGACGCCGGGGACAGTGCCGGGTGGCAGCACCGGCTGAGCAGCAGCAGGGTGTCGTCGGCCTGCTCCGTCGGGCCCGGCGGGGGCTCGAGCGTCACGCGGATCTCGCGCTGCGCGCGGGACGACGACGACCGGCGCGCGTCGACGAACTTGCGCCACGCGACCGTGACCAGCCACCCCTTGGGGTCCGACGGCGCGCCGCCCGGGGCGTCCCAGCGGCGCACCGCCTCCAGGAGCGCCTCCTGGACGGCGTCCTCCGCCGTCGCGAAGTCGGCACCCCGGCGGACGAGGACGCCGAGGACCTGGGGGCCCAGGTCTCTCAGCGTCCCGTCCCACGACCGGGCCCGGCGTGGGGGCTCGCTCACCCCGTGACCTCGGCGTCGTCGGTGAGGAACGGGCGCACCTCGATCCACTCGTGCAGCGGGCGCCCGCCCGGGCCGGGCGCGGACGACAGGAACGCCGCCGCCTCGTAGGCCCGCTCCGGGGACTCCACGTCGATCGCCATCCACCCGGCGATGAGGTCCTTGGTCTCGGCGAACGGCCCGTCCGTCACCGGGGGGAGGCCCGCGCCGCCGTACCGGACGAACTCGCCCCGCGGCGAGAGCGCCTGCGCGTCCACGAACTCGCCGCGTTCCTTGAGGTCGTCGATCACCCTGCCCATGAACTCCATGTGCGCGGCGACCTCGTCGGGCGTCCACCGGTCCATCGGCACGTCGGTGCCGGGCACCGGCTCCGGGTTGCCGCGGTAGTGCTTCAGCAGCAGGTACTTGGCCATGGTTCCATCCTGTCGTCGCGGGCGGTGCGTGTCACCGCCGACGCTCCTGGGACGGAGCAGCACCCCGGTTCTCGACATCCGCCCGGTCCGCCTACCGCAGCGACGACCGCGGGGTCGGCGCCAGACGCAGGCGCTGCACGGGGCGCGCCGACGCCGCGGCGAGCGGCGTCAGCACCTCCTCGCGCCAGCGCGCGGAGGACTCGAGCCGCGCCAGCCGCTCGGCGCCCCCGTCCGCGTCGTGGCGGACCAGCGACACGAGCACCTCCTCGCCGGCGCGCACCGGCAGCGCGGGGAACGTGTTGGCGGCGTGCTCGGTGCGCAGGGACGCCACCGGCTCGACGCCGGCGCCCGCGAGCAGCGGGCGCGCCACCTGCTCCAGGTGCTCCGCGGGTGCGTCGTCGAGAGGTCCGTCGAGGTACCAGACGGTCGCCACGACGGTCGAGCGCACCGGGGCGGGCTCCTCCGAGGCCCGTCGCGGCGGCGGGACGGGGAACCCGCCCGACGGGGACGTCGGGCGCAGCAGGAGGACGTCGTCGGAGTCGACCATGGTGGCGTTCGCCCGGTCGCGGTGCGCCCGCCACACCGGCCCGTCGTAGAACTCGGCGAGGGCCCGCGCGCGGGACGTCATGTCGTCGAAGCCGCGGAGCCACACGAACCGGTCGGGGTGGTCGAGGTCGCGGAACTGCCCCAGGAGCGTCATCCCCGCCGCCTCCTGCGGCTCGAGGAGCTCGCGCTCGAACAGGTCCACGAGGTCGTCCCGGCGGCCGGGGTGCAGGGTGTACTGCCGGAGCTCGACGACGGGGCAACGGACGGGCCGGCTCACGAGGGTCACCGGTCACGCTCCTCATCGGTCGCAGCGGTGGCGACCGGCGACGGCGGCACGGTCGACCGCTCCGCAGTCTCCCCGCCGTCGCGCGGCGGGGTCAAGGGACCGGCGCCCCGTCGTCGCCCGCGGGGGTCAGCGGCCGAACAGGCGGGCCAGGAAGCCGCCGCCCGCGGGACGGTCGCCCGAGGTCGGCTCGTCGTCGTGGCCGGGGCACCACTGCCCGGCGGGGACGGAACGGCGCACGTCGTCGACGTGCTGGCCGCAGCCGTTCCAGGTCGTCCTGCCGCAGGTCTTGCAGGTGACGGGGTAACACACGGTGGGGTTCTCCTTCGGTGGTTCGGGTCGGTGTCTATTCCGGTCTCGGCCGGGCTCGGCCGGGCGCGGCCGGGGCGCGGGCCGCTCAGGCCAGCGTGAGGAAGAGCTTCTCCAGCTCGTCGGTGGTGAGGCCGTCCTCGCCGGAACCGGCGTCCGGGTCGGCGAGGCACTCCTTCATCGCGGTCGAGATGACGGCGAAGCCCGCGCGGTCCAGCGCCGCGGAGACGGCGGAGAGCTGGGTGACGACGTCGCGGCAGGACCGGCCGTCCTCGACGGCGTCGATCACGGCGTTGAGCTGGCCACGGGCGCGCCGCAGGCGGTTGAGGATGCGGCGCTGGGCGTCGCTGTCGGTGGTGAGCATCGGGCCCTCCCGGGCGTTCGGTGTGGTCGGTGTCGTCGGTGTGGTCGGTACCGGTCAGGCGAGGGCGGGCTCGGGCACCACGGGCAGGTCGTGGGCGCGGTCGCCGAGGACGGCGCGCAGAGTGAGCGTCCCGCCGGACAGCGAGGCGGAGTCGAAGCCCGCCTGCACGAGGACCCGGTGGGCGATCGCCGACCGCACCCCCGACGCGCACAGCACGCGCACCGGCCGTCCCGCGGCCGCGGCGCGCACCTCGTCGAGGCGGTCGCGCAGCTCGGTGTGCGGGATGAGCAGGGCGCCGGGCAGGTGCCCGGTCGCGACCTCCTGCGGGGTGCGGACGTCGAGCACCAGGGAGTTCGCCAGGACGGCGTCCACGTCCTGCGCGTACCAGAGCCGCAGGGTGCCGTCGAGCACGTTGGAGCCGACCATCCCGGCGAGGTTGACCGCGTCCTTCGCCTGGCCGTACGGCGGGGCGTACGCGAGGTCGAGGTCGACGAGGTCGCCCACGGCCATGCCGGCACGCAGGGCCGTGGCCAGCACGTCGATGCGCTTGTCGACGCCGTCGCGCCCCACCGCCTGGGCGCCGAGCAGCAGCCCGTCGTCCGGACGCACGTGGAGCACGAGGTGCACCTGGCTGGCGCCGGGGAAGTACCCGGCGTGCTGGTTCGGGTGCAGGTGCAGCGTGCGGTAGGCGAGCCCGGCGGCATCCAGCGCGGCGCGGTTCGCGCCCGTCGTCGCCGCGGTCAGCTCGCCGACCCGCACGATCGCCGTGCCCAGCGGCGCCGGCAGGGGCCGGGCCGTGCCCGGCCGGACGACGTCGTCGGCGACCAGGCGACCCGCGCGGTTGGCGGGTCCGGCCAGGGCCACGGGGCGCCGGAGGCCCGTGACGGCGTCGGCCTGCACGACCGCGTCGCCGACCGCCCACACGCCCGGGGCGGAGGTGCGGCCGTGCTCGTCGACGACGATCGCACCGCGCTCGCACTCCAGCCCGGCAGCCTCGAACGTCTCCGTGTCCGGTCGCACGCCGACCGACAGCACGACGACGTCGGCCGGCACCCGGGTGCCGTCGCCCAGCACGACGACGTCCTCGTCGGGCCCGGCCTCGACGGCCTCGGCCGCGACCCCGGCCCGCACGACCACGCCGAGCCGACGCAGCTCCTGGGTGACCGGGTGGGCGACCTCGTCCTCCAGCGGCGGCAGCACGTGCGGTCCGAGCTCGACGAGGGTGACCTCGAGGCCGGCGGACGCGAGCGCCTCTGCGGCCTCGACCCCGATGAACCCGGCGCCGAGCACGACGGCACGGCGCGCGCCGGCCTGCACACGCTCCCGCAGCGTGCGGGCATCGTCGACGGTGCGCAGCGTGCGCACCCGCGCGGAGCCGAGCCCGTCGATCGGCGGGCGCACGGCGCGCGCGCCGGGCGCCAGCACGAGGGCGTCGTACGGCAGCTCGACGACGCCGGCGGCGGTGGTCGCGGTGACGACGCGCCCGTCGGTGTCCAGCGCGGTGACGTCGTGGCCGGTGCGGACGTCGAGGGCGAGGGCGGCGCGCAGGGACTGCGGCGTCTGCACGAGGAGCCGGTCGGCGTCGGGGATCTCGCCGCCCACGTGGTACGGGAGGCCGCAGTTCGCGAACGAGACGTGCGCGCCGCGCTCGAGCACCACGATCTCGGCGGTCTCGTCGAGACGTCGGGCTCGGGCGGCGAAGCTCATGCCGCCGGCCACTCCCCCGACGACGACGATCCGCCGGCGCGCGGGCGAGGCGGCGGCTTCGGGTGCGGTGCTGCTGTCGATCATGCGGACGACGATACCCCGGGGGGTATTGCTCGTCCCAATCGGCTGGTCAGCGGCGCGCACCCCGTGCCGCGCTCAGTCGTCGCCCTCGCCGTCGCGCTCGGCGTCCTGCGCGGACAACGGCGTCGCCACGTCCTCCAGGGAGCGTCGCTCGGCGCCGACGCCGAGGAACATCGCCACCACCCCGCCGGCGATCATCAGCGCGGCCCCGACGTAGTACCCCACGGCGATGCCGGAGATGTCCTGCGCCTCGCTCGCCGACTCGATCAGGCGGCCGAACAGCAGCGGCCCGGTGATGCCGCCGACGGCGGTGCCGACCGCGTAGAAGAACGCGATGCACAGCGCGCGCGTCTCCATCGGGAACACCTCGCTCGCGGTGAGGTACGCGGAGCTCGCCCCCGCCGACGCGACGAAGAAGATCGCCATCCCGAAGAGGGTCAGCGTCCACGCCGTCAGGCCGCCGAGCATCAGGCCCGCGACGGCCAGCAGCACGCCGGACACGAGGTACGTCCCGGAGATCATCCGCACCCGCCCCACCTTGTCGAACAGGGGCCCGAGCGCGACCGCGCCGAGGAAGTTGCTCACCGCGAAGAGCGCGATGTAGGTGCCGGTCTGCCCCACCCCGAGGAAGGTCTGGAGGGTGTCGCCGAACGTGAAGAAGAACGCGTTGTACAGGAACGCCTGCCCCACGAACAGCGCGAGGCACAGGATCGTGCGCCGCGGGTACTCGGAGAACACGGTCCGCGCGACCCGCGCCAGGCTCACCGTGTGCCGCTGCTTCACCTTGAGGGAGCCCTCCGGCTCCGGCAGGTCCACGCCGTCCTGCTCGGCGACGCGCCGCTCGATGCCGGTGACGATCCGCTCGCTGTCCTGCTCGCGCCCGTGGATGAACAGCCAGCGGGGGCTCTCCGGCACGTTGCGCCGGACGAACAGGACGCACAGCCCGAGCACGGCCCCCAGCGCGAAGCACAGCCGCCACCCCAGCCAGGCCGGGATCAGCTCGGGGTTCAGCAGCGGGATGGTCAGCAGCGCGCCGCCCGCGGCGCCGAGCCAGTACGACCCGTTGATGGCGATGTCGATCCGACCGCGGTACTTCGCGGGGATCAGCTCGTCGATCGCGGAGTTCACCGCCGCGTACTCGCCGCCGATGCCCAGCCCCGTGACGAACCGCATCGCGAAGTAGTACAGCGGGTTCATCGAGAACGCCGTGAGCACGGTGCCGGTCAGGTACACGAGCAGCGTGAGGATGAACAGCCGCTTGCGGCCGAACCTGTCGGTGAGCTGGCCGAACACCAGGGCCCCGAGGCACGAGCCCGTCACGTACACGGCGCCGGCCAGCCCGATGTCCGCGCTCGTAAGGCCGAGCCCGGTGTCCCCCTTGAGGGCGTCGGACAGGTTGCCGACGATCGTCACCTCGAGGCCGTCGAGGATCCAGACCGTCCCCAGGCCGACGACGATCATCCAGTGCCAGCGCGCCCACGGGAGCCGGTCGAGCCGGGCGGGGATGTCGGTGGTGATGGTCCGCAGCGTCGTCGCGCCGCCCTGGGTCGAAGGCATGCTCCGTGGTACGCCGCCCCCGAGATGCACGCACGGCGACGACTTGTACGTTCGTTCACATGGTTGCTCACCCGAACGGACCACGAGACCCGCGCGTCCGGCACCGCCGGGCGCTCCGCACCGCGAGCGCCGCGGCCCTGGCCGCACCGCTCGCCCTGACCGCCGCGGCGGCCGACGGGACGGAGGGCCGCACGGCCTCCGGCCTCGCTCCCCCGGCCTCCGCCCTCGTCACCGACGACCCCCCGGGCCCGACGGGCGGCATCGACGGCGACGCGGTGCGGTACCGGCTCCAGCACGAGGTGTCGGACGACGCACGGACCGCCTCCCCGCAGACCGACGACGCGACCCGGGTGCAGGAGGAGGACGCCGGCGACACCGTCCGGGACCGCGGGGCGTCCGCCCAGCGCCTTCCCGGGAGCCCCGACGCGCGGGCCGCCGCCGGCTGGGAGGTGCGGGTGGACGGCGGGCTCGGCACCGCGGCGATCGAGCCCGAGGAGGTCGCGCCGAACCCGGAGGACGACGGCTCCCTCTCCCTGGCCCGCGACCTCGGGCTCGGCGCCGAGCGCCGCGGGATCACGACCGACGGCGTGGTCGGGGACGGGCCGCACGGCTCGGAAGGCTCCGCGACCGGCGACTTCGACTTCTACCGCGTGGACGCGGCGCGCGGCGAGACCCTCACCGTCGACCTCGCCCCGGAGGGCGCGCTCGCGCCGAACGCGCTCCTGTACGACGCCGACGGGGAGCTGCTGGTCGGCGCGCAGGACATGACCGGCGACGGGGCCGTGCACCTGGCGCAGCGCCTCGAGACCGGCGGCACGTACTACGTCGCCGTCGGCGCGTACCTCCCGGGCGACCCCACCGACCCCGCGTCCGGGCCGGGCGTCGTCTCCGAGGGGCCGTACTCGATCGACGTCACGCTGCACGCGCGCGGGGCGGCGGACACCGACGTGTACGCGGTCCCGCTGCGCCGGGGCGACGTCGTCGGCGCGTCCGTCTCGGGCGGCGCCCGCCAGGTCGCGCTCCACGAGCTGGACGGCGACCTCGTGCAGTCCTCGGCGAGCGACCCCGGGCCGATCTACCCGGACGGCTCGCCGCTGCCCCGGGGCGGGAACGCCACCGCCAACCACGTCGTCGACCGGACGGGGCTCTACCTCGTCGCGGTGTCCGACGGCGCCGGCGACTACGAGCTCACCGTGGGCGCCCACCGGGCGCCGTCGGCCCGCGGCGCGCAGGAGCAGACGGTGCTGCTCGACTTCAGCGGGCCGTCGTTCGACAACCGCGTGTTCGGGGCCGCGGTCACCGATCCCGGGGTGCGCGACGTCAGCCCGATGCGCGACTTCCTGCCCCGCTGGGGCCTCACCGCGGCGGACGAGCGCGCGGTGGTGGACGCCACGACCGCGCTCGTGCGCCAGACGCTGCGCGACGAGATCCCCGGGTCGCGGGTGCGGGTGACCAACGACCGGGAGGACCCGGACCTGTGGGGCGCGCCGGGGGTGAGCCGCGTGATCGTCGGCGGCACCGTCGCCGAGGCGGGCATCATGCCGGCGTTCGGGCTCTCCGAGTCCATCGACCCCGGGAACTTCGCGCGCGAGGAGACGGCGATCGTCATGCCGGAGCTCATGAGCGGCGACCATGCCGCGTCGCTCGACCGGTTCCTCACCGCGGACAGCGACCGCGTGCAGGCCGTCTCGCAGGCGCTCGGCTACACCGCCGCCCACGAGATCGGGCACTTCGTCGGCAACTTCCACACCGACGACCACGACGTCGGCACCAGCGTCATGAACACCGGCAACCTGCTGCACATGTTCGCGGTCGGGCCCGACGGCGTCGCGGGCACCGCCGACGACGACCACGTCGCGATGCGCACCGCCCGGTACGACCGCCTGCAGGGCATCTCGGGCGTCGAGGACACCGTGAGCCGGACGGCCGTCGCCCTGCGCTGACGGATCGACGGCGCGCCGCCGGTCCGTCAGGGTCGGCGGCGCGCCATCCCGGACAGCTCGACGCGGTTGCGCGCGCCCGTCTTCGCCAGCAGGTGCGAGACGTGGGTGCTGACGGTCTTCTCGCTGATCGTGAGCGCGTCGGCGATCTCGGCGTAGGTCCGGCCCGCGGCCACGAGGGCGAGGACCTCGCGCTCGCGCGCGGTGAGCCCGGCGACGGGGCCGGCCGGCACGTCGACCTCGCCGGCCGCGGCGGGCTCGTCGAGCGGCACGCGGGCCCGCACGGCGAGATCGCGCAGCGCGTCGGAGACAGGGACCGCGTCGAGCGCCTCCGCCGCTGCCAGACCGCGGCGCAGCAGGCGGACCCCAGGGGCCCGGGAGCCCGCGGCGAGAAAGGCCTCCGCGCCGCGCCGGCACGCGTACGCCTCCTCCCAGGCGAGCTCGCCCGCCGCCGACGTCTCGGCCGCCACGGCCCAGAGCGCGCCGTCGTCGGCCCCTCGGACGCGCGCCGCCTCGGCGGCGACGAGCGCCTCGAGCGCGGTGACCTGCGCCTCCCCCAGGGGCGTCGACGGCCCGACGTCGCGGACGACGCGCGGGAAGCGTGCCCCGAAGGCCTCGGCCCGGCGGGCGACGGCGTCGTGCGAGCCGCGCCTTGCGGTCCGCGCCGCGTCCGCCAGGTCGGCGAGAGCCCGCAGGGCGAGCGGCACGAGCCACTCGGACATGGTGGGCACCGGGCCCTCGCGCGTCAGGCCCCGCAGCGCCGCGTCGTACGCCCCCTCCGGGTCGCCGCCGGAGAGGTGGACCTCCGCGCGGACCGTGTCGAACTGGAACGCGACGAAGTCCCCGAGGTCGGCGAAGCGCTCGTCGGCCCGCGCGAGGTGCGCGACGGCCTCCTCCGGGCGGCCCTGCAGGGCCGCCAGCCGGGCGGCGACGACGCGCGCCTTGACGTCGGCAAGAGGGCCCGGGTCCGCCGACAGCGTGTCCCGGAGCCGGTCGACCGCCTGCCGCCAGTCCCCGACGGCCAGCCAGCTGTCCGCCTCGTCGGCCGACATCACCGCGGCATACGTGTGCGGCCCCCCGAGCGCGACCATCCGCTCGCGGTACCGGCGCAGGCCTTCGGCGTACGTCCTCGAGGTCCCCACCTCGACCGCGTTGAGCCGCCACAGGACGGCGTGGACGTACGCCCACCAGTTCCGCACCCGGGCCGCGACCTCGATCGCCTCACCCCCGTACGCGATGCCGGCCGCGGCGTCCGCGGCGAACACCGCGAGCATCGCCTGCGCCGCGAGCGCATAGGTGAGCGCCTCGTCGTCGCCGGCCGCACGGGCGATCTCGACCGCCCTCGGCGCGAGCGGTTCCAGCCCCTCGACGCCGTGCCAGGTGCCGGAGTGCACGAGCTCGGAGAGGGCGAGCGCGTGGGCGCCGCTGCGCGGCTGCGCCTCCGACAGCCGCACCGCCTCGCGCACCACCGCGACGTTCATGAAGTCCCGGCCGGTCGAGTACTCGAGGTGCACGCGGCGCACGAGCAGCCGCGCGACGGACAAGGGCTCGGCGACCGGGTCGACCGCGCCCAGCAGCGCGTCGACCGCCGCGAGCTCGGCGTCGAACAGCCCGGCGTCCTTCGCGGCCGTCCGGGACCGCTCGAGCAGGTCGCGCCGCGACTCCGCCGGCGACTCCTGCTGGGGGTGCAGGTCGAGGGCGCGCGCCAGCAGCCGCTGCTGCTCGGCGGCCCCGCCCCCGGCGCCCGCGACGTCCGCCGCCCGCAGGGCCGACGCGTAGGCGCCCGCCGCGTCCCCGGCCCGGTAGGCGTGATCGGCGAGGGAGACGACGTCGCGCACGTCGCCGCCGGCCCGGTGGCCCCCGGCGACCGCCTCGGCCGCGAGCGCCGCGCACCGCCCGTGCAGCAGGTGCCTGCGGGAGTCGTCCAACGACCGCTCGAGGACCTCCGCGCTCAGCGGGTGCCGGAACCACGCCGCCCCGTGGGCCCCTGACGCCAGGAGTCCTGCGGAGACGCCCTCGGCCAGCCCGGCACGCACCGCGTCGACGGGGACGCCGCACACCCGGGCGAGCGCGTCCGGTTGGGCCGGCGCCCCCACCACGGCCAGCCCCTCGGCCACGGCCCGCTCGCCCGGCCCGAGGCGGTACCAGGCCGCCACCACCGCGTCGCGCAGGTCCTCGGAGTACGCGTCCGGCAGGTGCCGGGCGTCCGGTGCCAGCCCGTCGGCGAGCAACCTGGTGAAATACGGGTTGCCGTGGCTGCGGGCGTACACGTCCTCGACGAGCGACTCGTGCGGAGGGGCGCCGAGCAGCGCCGCGAGCTGCGTCGCGGTGGCGACCCGGTCCAGCAGGCCCAGCCGCAGCTCCGTGCAGCCCGGCATCCGGCGCACGTCTGCGAGCCACCGCCGCACGCGCTGCCCGTGCGGGTCCTCGCCGCTGCGCACCGTGGCGACGATCCGCCGCGCCGCGCGGCGCGGCGCCCCGACGAGGTACAGGAGGACGTCCAGGGTGCTGCTGTCCGCCCACTGCAGGTCGTCCACGAAGAGCACCACGGGCCCGGCGTGGTCCAGCCCGTCGAGCCACGCGTCGAGGCGCACCGGCGCGGCCGCGTCGTCGAGGTCGGGCGGCGGGGGCGCGTCCACGCCCGCGGCGGCGCCGTCGCCGAGCGCCGTCCGCAGCGGCAGGTACGGGATCGAGATCGCGTCCAGGGGCAGACAGGGCGCGTGGAGCGTGACGAGCGGGTGAGATCGCGCGGCGGCACGGATCGCGGCCTCCACGAGCACCGTCTTGCCGACGCCGGCGTCGCCCTCGACGAGGACGGCCCGCGGAGCATCGTCCGCCGTCGTGACCAGCAGGGACGACAGGCGGGAGAGCTCCGGCTCACGCCCGACGATCGTCGTCGTCGACGGTCCGGCGGTCCCGGCCATGCCTCCAGGATGGCACCGCCGCGCGGGGCTCAGGGGGTGAGGTCCTGATCTCAGGGACCGATCCCGATGCCCCGCGGCGGGCGCTGCCCGGACGATCGCGGCAACGGCACCTTCTGCCGCCACCCCCTGGAGGCCCGTCATGTCCACCCATCGCCTCGCCCCGGCCCTGCCCGCCGGCCTGATCGTCGTCGGCCTGATCGTCGCCGCCGTGCTCCTGCCCGCACCGGCCGGCGCCGACGAGATCGGCGCCGGACCGACCACCTCGCCCCCCGGCTGCGCCCTGGAGCGCGTCGACGACCAGCTCGTGCGCTGCGACGAGCTCACCGGCGCGGGCGTCCCGGCGCCCGGTTCTGTCCCGGAGTGGAGCCCCGGCTCGCTCCGCTGACACCCCCGGCGACGGCGGCCGCCCCGGGAGGGGCGGCCGTCGTCGTGCCCGGCGGGGTCGGGCGGACCCGGTGTCACGACATCGACACGATCCGCAGCGGCGCGTTGACGGTGCGCACCGGGGCGAATAGCGTGCTGTGGCAGGCACTTTGAATCGTTTTTAGGCATCGCTCGCGACAACGACGTCGGAGGGAGTGGCCCATGGCGAGCCCACCCGAGGGGCCCGTGCTCGAGCTGCGGGACGTGCGCAAGTCGTTCGGACCCGTCGTCGCGCTGCGCTCCGGCGCGCTGAGCGTCGACGCCGGGTCGATCCACGCCCTCGTCGGCGAGAACGGCGCCGGCAAGTCGACCCTGGTGAAGATCCTGTCCGGCCTGTACCGCCGCGACGCGGGCACGTTCCGGCTGCACGGGCACGACGTCGACTTCACCACCACCGCCGAGGCGAGGGCGGCGGGGGTCGCGGTGATCTACCAGGAGCCCACCCTGTTCCCGGACCTCAGCGTCATGGAGAACATCTTCATGGGCCGTCACCCGCTGCGGACCGGACGCCGGGTCGACCGCCGGGCGATGCGCGACGACGCCGCCGCGCTGTTCGCCCGGCTCGGCGTCTCCCTCGACCCCCTGCGCCCCGCGGAGGGCCTGTCGATCGCCGACCAGCAGATCATCGAGATCGCCAAGGCCATCTCCCTCGACGCGAGCGTGCTCGTCATGGACGAGCCCACCGCGGCGCTGTCCGGGCACGAGGTGCGCCGGCTGTTCCAGGTCGCCCGCGGTCTGCGCGACGAGGGCCGGGCCCTGGTGTTCATCTCCCACCGCCTCGACGAGGTCTTCGACCTGTGCGACGCCGTGACCGTGCTGCGCGACGGCGAGTACGTAGCCACCACGGCGGTCGACGCCACCACGGTCACCGAGGTCGTGACGCACATGGTCGGCCGCACCGTCGACGACCTGTACCCGAAGGTCCCCGCGCCGATCGGCGACGTCCGGCTGGAGGTCCGCGGCCTGCAGCGCGCGGGCGTGTTCCACGACGTGTCGTTCGACGTCCGGGCCGGGGAGATCGTCGCCCTCGCCGGGCTCGTCGGCGCGGGCCGCAGCGAGATCGCCCGGGCGGTGTTCGGCGTGGATCCCTACGACGCCGGCAGCGTCCGGCTCGACGGCCGCCCGGTACCTCCGCGCAGCCCGCGCGCGGCCGTCCGGGCCGGGATGGCCCTGGTCCCGGAGGACCGCCGGCAGCAGGGCCTGGTCACGGACTCGACGGTCGCACGGAACGTCACCGCCGTGATCCGGTCCCGGATCGCCCGGCTCGGGATGCTCACCTCGCGGCGCGAGAGCGACGCCGCCGCGCCCTGGGCGTCGCGGCTGGAGGTCAAGACGAACGCGCTGGACATGCACGGCAGCACGATGAGCGGCGGGAACCAGCAGAAGGTCGTGATCGCCAAGTGGCTCGCGACCACACCGACCCTGCTCATCATCGACGAGCCCACGCGCGGCATCGACGTCGGGACCAAGGCCGAGGTGCACCGCCTGCTCTCGGAGCTCGCCGGGCAGGGCATGGCGATCCTCATGATCTCCTCGGAGCTGCCGGAGGTGCTCGGCATGGCCGACCGCGTGCTCGTCGTCGCGGAGGGCCGCGTCACCGCCGACCTGTCGCGCGACGAGGCCACCCCCGAGGGCGTCATGCACGCCGCCACCGCGACCCTGGAGCACCAGCCGTGACCGAGCAGCTGGTGGAGCCCAGCCGCCTCTCCCCCGCCCGTCGCGCCTGGCGCACGGTGCGCCGCTCCCGCGAGCTCGCCATCGCGCTCGTCCTGCTCGCCGTGATCGCGGCCGCGACCGCCGCGAACGACAGCTTCCTGCTCAGCCCGAACAGCTGGCGCGACCTGCTCCTCACGCCGTCGGTGCTGGTGGTGCTCGCGGTGGGCCAGGCGGTCGTGATCATCACCCGCAACGTCGACCTGTCGGTGGGCTCGATCCTGGCGCTCACCGCCTACCTCAGCGGGCGGCTGTTCATCGCCAACCCGGACCTCCCGGTGCCGGTGGTGTTCCTCGTGGCCATGCTCGCGGGCGCCGCTCTCGGCCTCGTGAACGGGCTGCTCGTGGGCCTCGGGCGCGTGCCCGCCCTCGTGATCACCCTCGGCACGCTGTACGTGTACCGGGGCGTCGTCCTCACCTGGGCCGGCAGCGACCGGGTCAACGCGTCCGACCTGCCCGGCACGTTCCTCGCCCTCGGGACGCGGACCGTGCTGACGGTGCCCGTCCTGGCGGTGGTCGCGATCGTCGTGCTCGCCGCCGTGGGCTACTACCTGCACACGGCCCGCGGCGGCCGCGAGCTGTACGCGATCGGGTCCGAGCCCGAGGCCGCGGTGCTCTACGGCCTGCCCGTCCGCCGCCGGGTGATCGGCGCGTTCGTGCTCTCGGGCGCGCTGGCCGGGCTCGCCGGGATCATGTTCGCGGCCCGTTACGGCACGATCAGCTCCGGGGCGGGCCTCGGCACGGAGCTGCAGGCGGTCGCCGCCGCGGTCATCGGCGGGGTCGCCATCTTCGGCGGCAGCGGCACCGTCTGGGGCGCCGCGCTGGGCGCCGTCCTGCTCGTCACGATCAACCGCGCCCTGCCGATCCTCGGCATCCCCGACTTCTGGCAGCAGGCCGTGGTCGGCGTCCTGATCATCGGCGCGATCGTGCTCGACCGGCTGCTCGCGAACCGCACGGCCCGCCGCCTCGTCCGCGCGAGGGACGCCCGATGACGGCCCCGGGACGCCCCGAGCAGGCCGGGCGCACGTACGCCGCCCACGCCCGACCCTGGTGGCAGCGCGCCCTGCTCACCCGCGAGGCGGGGATCATCGCCCTGCTCGTGGTGGTCGTCGCGCTCTCGCTCCAGTACGTGGACAACTTCCGCAGCCCGCTGACGCTCCCCTACCTCGTGCTGGACACCGCGCCGATCCTGCTCATCGCGCTGCCGATGACGCTCGTGATCATCACCGGCGAGATCGACCTGTCGGTCGCCTCCGTGGTGGGGCTCTCCAGCGTGACCGTCGGCCTCCTGGTCGAGGCGGGCTGGTCGGTGCCGGCCGCCGCCGGTACCGCGCTGCTCGTGGGCGTGGCGTGCGGCGCCCTCAACGGCTTCCTCGTCGCGTTCGTCGGGCTGCCCTCGCTCGCCGTGACGATCGGCACGCTCGCCCTGTACCGCGGCGTCGCCGTGGGGCTGCTGGGCACCAAGGCCGTCACGGACTTCCCCGAGCGCTGGACGGACCTCGCGACCGCCCGGCTCGGGGACACCCAGCTCCCGGTGGTCCTCGTGCCGATCGTCGTGCTGGCCGCCGTCTTCGTCGTCCTGCTGCACTTCACGCCGTTCGGCCGCGGGGTCTACGACATCGGCCTCAGCCCCGACACCGCGCGGTTCAGCGGCGTGGGCGTGGCCCGGACCAAGCTCCTGCTCTTCGTCCTCACCGGCGCGGTCGCCGCCTTCGCGGGGGTGTTCTTCACCCTCCGCTACGGCAGCGCGCGCGGCGACAACGCGACGGGCATGGAGCTGCAGGTGGTCGCGGCCGTCCTGCTCGGCGGCGTGTCGATCTTCGGCGGCCGGGGCGCGCTGCACGGGGTGCTCGCCGGCGTGCTGCTCATCGGCGTCGTCTCGAGCGCCCTGCGGCTGGAGAGCGTCACCGTCAACGTCATCAACATCATCATCGGCGCGCTCCTCGTGCTGTCGGTGATCTCCCCGAGCGTCACCGCCTGGATCGTCCGGCGCCGACGCCCGACCACCCTGCGGCCCGTCGGAAAGGAAGAACGATGAAGCTCACGAACCAGCGGTCGGCCGCCCTCGCGGCCCTCGCGATGACCGCGGCCCTGGCCCTCGCCGGATGCTCCTCCGGGGGCGACGACGGCGGCGGGGGCGGCGGTGAGAGCGGCGGCGGCGGGGGCGGCGACGTGTCGGTCGTCATGCTGCCGAAGAACCTCGGCAACCCCTACTTCGACACCAGCACGAAGGGCGCGAAGGCCGCCACGGACGAGTTCGGCGGCTCCTTCTCGGAGGTCGGGCCCGACACCGCCACGCCCGACGCGCAGGTGCCCTTCATCAACACCGCGGCCCAGCAGGGCACCCAGGCGCTCATCGTGTCGGCCAACGACCCGAAGGCGATCTGCGACGCGCTCGACGAGGCCCGGCAGGCCGGCACGAAGGTCGTGACCTTCGACTCCGACACCGACCCCGCGTGCCGTGACCTGTTCGTCAACCAGGCCTCTGCCGAGGGCATCGCCGAGGTGCAGGTCGACATGATCGCCGAGCAGATCGGCGACGCCGGCGAGGTCGCCATCCTCTCCGCCAGCGCGAACGCCACGAACCAGAACGCGTGGATCGAGCTCATGGAGAAGGACCTGGCCGACAACCACCCGGACATCACCCTGGTCGACACCGTCTACGGCAACGACGACGACCAGACCTCGTTCGACAAGACGGCGGCGCTGCTGCAGTCGCACCCGGACCTCAAGGGCATCATCTCGCCCACCACCGTGGGCATCGCCGCGGCGGCCCGATACGTGTCGACGTCGGACGCGAAGGGCAAGGTCGCCGTCACCGGCCTGGGGACGCCGAACCAGATGCGCGAGTACGTCAAGGACGGCACGGTCACCGAGTTCGCGCTCTGGAACCCGGAGGACCTCGGGTACCTCGCCGCGTTCGCGGCGGACGCCATGGTCGAGGGCACCATCACCGGGGCCGAGGGCGACTCCTTCACCGCCGGCAAGCTCGGCGACTTCACCGTCGACGCCGACGCGACCGTGCTGCTCGGCGACCCCTACCGGTTCAACAAGGACAACATCGACGACTTCGACTTCTGACGGTTCGGGGCCTGTCGGCCACGGCCTGACGGCCGGTCGCCCACGCCGGGTAGGTTGGCGGCGTGGGCGGACCGGGCGGGGCAGACGACGAGGCGCCCCGGCGCGGCTACGCGAAGGGGGCGGCGCGCCGGGCACAGATCCTGGACCAGGTGCTCCGGATGGTCGCGGAGCACGGGGTCGACGCGTCGTCGCTGCGGTCCGTCGCCGACGCGGTCGGCGTCTCGCACGCCACGCTGCGGCACTACTTCCCGTCGCGCGACGACCTGCTCGTCGCCGTCTATCACGAGCACGAGGTCCAGCGGAGCGACGCCGGCGGGCCGCCGTCCTCGGCGGTCGGCGGGATGCGCGAGAGCGCCGTCCTCAACCGCGAGGTGCCCGGCCTCGTCCAGCTCTACACGACCCTCGCCGGCGACGCCGCGGGCGCGGGCCATCCGGTGACGCGCGAGTTCTTCCGCGAGCGCTTCGCCCGCCTGCGGGCCGAGCTGTCCGACCAGGTCCGCGCCGACCAGGAGGCGGGCCGCATCGACCCCGCCGTCGACGCCGGGGACCTCGCCGCGCTGGCGATCGCCGCGTCCGACGGCATCCAGGTGCAGTGGCTGCTCGACCCCGACGCCGTGGACGGCGCGCGCGTGCTCGAGCTGCTTGAGCGGCTGGTGCCGCCCCCGCCGGAGGTCTGACGCGACGAGGGGCCGGGTCCCGCAGGACCCGGCCCCTCGGCGTGACGGCGAGGTCAGAAGGTCGACGCCGCCGGGTCGAAGTCCTCCGCCAGCGGCGGCGGCGCGTCGACCGTGGACGCGACGTCGATCGCCGTCCCGGACTCCGCGGCGTCGCGGATCGCGAGGAGCACGTCGAGCACGTGCAGCGCGACGGCACCGGACGCCCGCTCGGGCCGCCCCTCCCGGATCGCGCGGGCCAGCTCGACGACGCCGGTGCCGCGGCCCCAGGTGGATCCGGTGGCGGGGACGGTCTCGGGCTCGTCCTGCCCGTAGCGCCACAGGGTGGAGTCGCCGTCGAACACGTTCGGGTCGGGCAGCACGATCGTGCCCGTCGTGCCGTTGATCTCGACGAACCCGGCGCGCGGCAGGGCGTGCTGGAACGAGAACGTCGACTGCGCCGACTGCCCGCCGCGGAACTGGATCAGCGCCGCGTGGTGGGTCGGCACCTCGACGGGGAACGTCGCACCGGCACGCGGGCCGGACGCGATCGTGCGCTTCTCGAGCGACTTCGACGACACCGCCTGGACGCGGGACGCCGCCCCCAGCGCGTGCACGAGCGTCGTGACGTAGTAGGGCCCCATGTCGAACAGCGGGCCCGCGCCCGTCGCGTACAGGAAGTCGGGGTCCGGGTGCCATGCCTCGGGGCCCGGGACGTGGAACATCGTCGTCGCCGTCAGAGGCTCGCCGATGTCCCCGCGGGCGATGGCGCGCAGCGCGGACTGGATGCCCGCGCCGAGCACGGTGTCCGGGGCGCACGCGACGCGCAGCCCCTTCGCCTCGGCGACGGCAAGCAGGGCGGCGGCGGACGCGTGGTCGGTCGCGATCGGCTTCTCGCTCCACACGTGCTTGCCGGCGGCGACGATCTGGTGCCCGACCTCGGCGTGCACCGCCGGGATCGTCAGGTTGACGACGATCTCGATGTCGTCGCGGGCCAGCAGCTCCTCCACCGTGCCCGACGACGGGACGCCGTAGGCCTCCGCCTGCGCGCCGGCCCGGTCGAGCAGCACGTCGGCGACCATGCGGACCTCGACGTCGGCGAACTTCGTGAGGTTCTCGAGGTACTGCGTGGAGATGTTCCCGGCACCGATGATGCCGACACCGACGCGGCTCACTTGTCGTTCTCCTGCAGCCAGGCGAGGGACGCGGCGACGCCCTCGAAGACGTCACCCGCGTAGGAGTCGAACTCCACGACGCGGATGGCCTGCGGCGCGGCGGCGAGGATCGCCGGCACGTCGACGTCGCCCTGCCCGGCGGGCACCTGGTTCTCGTACGCGGCCTTGAGGGCAGGCGGCACGTCGAGGGCGCTCTCGCTGGAGGGCAGCACGGTCGCGATGTCGCCGGACACCTCCCCGTCCTTGACGTGGATGGCGACGACGCGTTCGCCGAGCGTCTTGAGCACGGCCGGTGCGTCGGCGCCACCGACGGTGGCCCAGAAGGTGTCGACCTCGAGGACGGCCTCCGGGTCGAGGTGCTCGGCGAAGATCTCGAACACCGGGCGCCCGTCGACCTTGTTGGTGAACTCCCACTGGTGGTTGTGGTAGCCGAAGCGCAGGCCGTGGCCCGCCGCCCGGGCCGTCAGCTCGTTGACGCGCTCGGCGAGCTTCTTCGCGTCGTCCGCCGTCTGCCACCGCTCGGTCGGGACGAACGGGTCGATGACGATCCCGATCCCGAGGCGGGCGGCGGCCTCGAAGACGACGTCGGGCTCGGCGACGTCGATGACGGCGGCGTGGCCGGACGGCGCGGCGAGACCCGTGGCGGCGAAGGCACGCTCGAAGTCGGCGGCGCGCTCGACGAACGCGTACGGCTCGACGTGCTCGTACCCGATCTCGCGCACGCGCGCGACGGCGGCGTCCAGGTCGGCGGCGATGGCATCCCGCAGCGAGTACAGCTGCACGGACGTGATGGGCATCTGGGGCTCCTTCGCGTGGTCGGCGGTCCGACTTCCGTCGATGCCCGTACAGAAGTACGTCGCACCGCGCCGGAAGCCGTGAACGAGCCTACCCCCAAAACCTCACAGTGGAAGGTTTCTGCGCCGATGAGTTCCTCCGACCCGGGAGGTCCTTCCCGTGAGCCGGCCGACCATGTGGGCCGGACGACCTTCCGGAGGACACCATGGGACTCATCCACCTCGAGCTGTTCGCCACCCTGGACCTGGTCGCCCAGGCGCCGGGCGGCCCCGACGAGGACCCGCAGGGCTTCCCGTTCGGGGGCTGGCAGGCCCCGCTGATCGACGAGGTCGCCGGGGAGCAGATCGACGCCGCCTACGGCGAGGGGACGGACGCGCTCCTGCTGGGCCGGCGCACCTACGACATCTTCGCCGCGTACTGGCCGCACCAGAGCGGCGGCGGCCAGGACGGCGACATCGCGACCCTCTTCAACAGCATCCCGAAGTACGTCGCCTCCCGCGGCACCCCCGACCTCTCCTGGGCCGGCTCCACCCAGCTCGGCCCGGACCTGCCCGCCGCCGTGCGGGAGATCCGCGACCGCCACGAGCACGTCCGCGTCGTCGGCAGCCTGAATCTCGTGCAGACCCTCCTGCACGAGAAGCTGTTCGACCGCATCGACCTCTGGGTCCACCCCATCGTCCTGGGCGTCGGGAAGAAGGTGTTCGACGGCGGGGAGGTGCCGACGAACCTCCGGCTGCTCGAGCCCCCTGCCGCCGGCCCCAGCGGCACCGTGTACCTCCACTACGGCCTCGCCGACGGCGTGCCCGCCACGGGGGACATGGGAGCTCCGGACCGCGGCGCCTGACGACCGCCGCGGTCCGCCGGTTCAGTCCAGCGGCGGGCGCCGCATCCGCTTGACGCCCGCACGACGCTTCTTCGCGTCGATGCGCCGCTGCGCCGACCCGCGGGTCGGCCGCGTCGGGCGGCGGCGCGGCCCCGGCGGCGCGAGCGCCTCGGCGACGAGCGCCGCGAGACGGGTCCGGGCGACCTCCCGGTTGCGCAGCTGGGCGCGGTGCTGGGAGGCCGCGACCGTCACGACCCCGCGCACGGCACGGCCCGCCAGGTGCTCGAGGACCCGCGCGCGCTGCGCCTCCGTGAGCGACCTCGACTCCCCCACGTCCCACGACAGCTCGACGCGCGAGTCCGCCGTGTTCACGCCCTGACCGCCCGGACCCGACGAGCGCGAGAACCGCCAGGACAGCTCCCGCTCGGGGACGACGAGGGCCGCCGTCACGCGCAGGCCGGAGTGAGGGTCGTCGGGCACGCGTCCATCATGCCTGGTGCGTGCCCGCGAGCGCGGCCTCGACCTCCTCCACGTCGCGCTACGCCAGGACCAGGTCCGAGCCGTCGGCCGGATGGTCGGCCATCGCGACGCTGCGGATCGCCGGGTCGTCGTAGGTGTTCCAGTAGTACGTCGAGGTCTGGGAGGAGAAGAGCCCCGTGTAGATCGTGATCTCGAACTCGCCCGAGCCCATCGCGGCGCAGCCGTCGACCATCGCCACCTGCTGCAGGGTATGGAACGCGCGGCTGACGTTCTCCGCCTCGCTCTCCCTGCCGGGGTAGTGCGCGTTGACGTACGCCGCGCGGACGAACCGGGACGGCGAGTAGTAGTCGCCGGGGATCCCGCGCATGTGCGAACCCGACCCGAACGGGCCGAGGAGCGCCCTGCCCAGCGCGACGTCCTGAGGAAACTCCGGCGAGGTGTTGAGGTAGTTGCGCAGGTTCTCGTGGTGCCAGGCGAACCCGGGCTGGTTCGTCAGCACGTCGACGTCGTCGTCGAACACGTGCATGCCGTCGCTCGTGTGCTCCACCACGATCGCCCGCGTGCCGTCGGCGACGATCCAGTGGAGCAGCGAGCTGGGGAACTTGTCGTTGATCGGCCGGTCGACGATCACCACGTCCGCGAGCGCGGCCTCGACCTCGTCCACGCTCGCGAACTGCGAGCAGACCCACAGGGGGAACTCGAACGCGGCGACGTTGACGGCGCCGTCCACCGGGGCGGGGGCGTAGGCCGCGTATCCCGGGAAGTTGAGCCCTGCCACCGCCAGCCCCGCGTCGTTCCCGCAGTCGAAGTAGAGCGGCGTGGCCTCCTCCACGATGCCCATGCCGATGGTGGCGTGCTTGATGTCGGGCACGGCACCGAACGGCGACCTCGGCGCGAACCCGGTGGGCGTCATCACCACCTGCTGCCCGTAGCCGGTCGTCCAGTCGAGGTTTCGTGCGAGGTAGACGCTGCCGTGACCGTCGGAGAACCGGATTCCCGTGCACATGTCGTGTTTCCCCTCGTCGTCGTGTCGATGCGACGTGCCTGAGGCGTGCTCGCCCTTGCCGCGTCGTGTCCCGTCTCGTGGCCATCGTCGCCCGCAGCGGACCGGGTCGCCCGGGGGGCGACGCACGGGGCCGCAGACGCGTTCGTCCGGTGGCGGGGTCAGGACACGTCGGCAGCAGGTCCGTCGGGCGCGAGGGTCGGCAGCCTGTACCGGGCGTACGAGCCCACGTGGATCGCGTGCAGCCCGCCGACGTGGCCGACATCCTGAGCTCTCGAAGGGCCCGCCGCCATGACCGTGCGCTCGCGACGGCCGAGCTGATCGTCGCTGTATCGGCGTTGCCGTCCCATGGGAGGACCGTCGGGCGCGGAACCGACAAGGACCGCAGTGCCGATCGACCCGAACGACGAGAGGCTCGGACCGTCTCCGGTCCGAGCCTCTCGTTCGTGTGCTGGTCGGGCTGACAGGATTTGAACCTGCGACCCCTTGACCCCCAGTCAAGTGCGCTACCAAGCTGCGCCACAGCCCGTCGACCCCGCACGTGACACCGTGGTGCCACCCCGCAGGGCCGACCGAAATACTACCCCAGGTCAGACACTGGTCCCGCATCGGCGCGCGCACCGCCGACCTGTGTCGCCCGGACGGCACCGAGGACGCGCGCGGTGGCCAGCGCCGCGGCGGCGGCCTCGTACCCCTTGTCCTCGTGCGAGCCGTCCAGCCCGGCGCGGTCGAGGGCCTGCTGCTCGTCGTCGCACGTCAGGAGCCCGAACCCCACGGGGACGGTGTGGTCGAGGGCCACCCGGCTCAGCCCGTCGGTCGCGGCGGCGCACACGTAGTCGAAGTGCGGGGTGCCGCCGCGGATCACGACGCCCAGGGCGACGACGGCGTCGTACCCGGCCTCCGCGAGCGCCTGGGCGGCGACGGGCAGCTCGAACGAACCGGGCACGCGCACGACCCGGGGGTCGCCGACCCCGTGGTCGGCGCACGCGCGCAGCGCGCCGTCGAGCAGCCCGTCCATGACCACCTGGTGCCAGCTCGCCGCGACGACGGCGACGCGCAGGTCGGAGCAGTCGACGGGCGCCGCGGTCGGGGCGCCGGCGCCGCTCATCGGGCGGCTCCGGCGGCCGTCGGGGCGGGCCGGGTCGCGGGGAGAGTCGAAGGGAGAGTCGGGGCGTCGTGCATCGTTCCTCCGGTGTCGTGCGGGACGTCGGTCAGGTGGGGCAGGTCGTGCCCCATGCGGTCGCGCTTGGTGCGCAGGTAGCCGAGCGTGCGCGGGTGGGCGGGCAGGACGAGGGGCAGCCTCTCGACGACGTCCGCTCCCCCGGCGACGAGGCCGTCGACCTTGGCGGGGTTGTTGGTCAGCAGGCGCACGCCCGGTACCTCGAGGTCGCGCAGCACGTGCGCGGCGGCGGTGTAGTCGCGGGCGTCGGCGGGCAGCCCCTGGTCGAGGTTGGCGTCGACGGTGTCGCGCCCGACGTCCTGCAGGGCGTAAGCGGCGAGCTTGGCGGCCAGCCCGATCCCCCGCCCCTCGTGCCCGCGCAGGTAGACGACGACACCTCGGCCGGCCTCGGCGATCCGCCGCAGCGACTCGTCGAGCTGCGGCCCGCAGTCGCACCGCAGGCTGCCGAACGCGTCCCCCGTGAGGCACTCGGAGTGCACCCTCGTCAGCACGGGGCCGTGCTCGGGGGCGGCCAGGGCGTCCAGGGCCCCTGCCACCAGCGCGACGTGCTCGTCGCCCGAGCGGGTGTCCCGGTAGGCCACGGCGGTGAGGTCGCCGTGCCGGGTGGGCAGGGTCGTGACGGCGACGCGCTCGACGAGCAGCTCGGTCGCCCGCCGGTAGGCGACGAGGTCGGCCACGCTGATCAGCGTGAGCCCGTGCTCGGCCGCGAACTCCCGCAGCGCGGGCAGCCGCATCATCGTGCCGTCGTCGTGCACCAACTCGGCGAGCACGCCGGCCTCGCCCCGCCCGGCGAGGCGCGCGAGGTCGACGGCCGCCTCGGTGTGCCCGCGCCGCTCCAGGACGCCGCCGGGACGGGCCCGGAGCGGCAGCACGTGCCCGGGCCTCGTGAGGTCCGCGGGCCCGGTCGCCGGGTCGGCGAGCAGGCGCGCGGTGCGGGCCCGGTCGGCGCCGGAGATGCCGGTCGAGACGCCCGTGGCGGCGTCGACCGTCACCGTGTAGGCCGTGCGGTAGGCGTCCTGGTTCGCCTCGACCATGAGCGGCAGGCCGAGCCGGTCGAGCTGCGCGCCCGCCACGCCCACGCACACGAGGCCGCTGGTGTGCCGCACCAGGAACCCCATGAGCTCGGGCGTCGCGGCGTCCGCGGCCAGGATGAGGTCGCCCTCGTTCTCGCGGTCGGCGTCGTCCGCGACGACGACGGGGCGCCCGGCCGCGACGTCCGCGATCGCCCGCTCGACCCGCCCGACGGCGCTCACCGCGCCGCTCCCGCCGCAGCCGCGAGGCCGTGCGCGGTGCCGGACGCCAGGTGCCGCTCGACGTACTTGCTCAGCACGTCGACCTCGAGGTTGACCGGCTCCCCCACGGCGCGGGCGCCGAGCGTCGTGCGCGCCCGCGTCTCGGGGATGAGGCTCACGGTGAACGCGTCGTCCCGCGCGTCCACCACGGTGAGGCTCACGCCGTCGACGGCGATCGAGCCCTGCGCCACGACGTACCGCGCCAGCTCCGGGGGCAGCGCGATCTCGACGACCTCCCACTGCGTGCCCGGCGTGCGCGCGAGCACCGTGCCGACGCCGTCGACGTGCCCCTGCACGACGTGTCCGCCGAACCGCCCGTCGGCCGCGAGCGCCCGCTCGAGGTTGACCGGGTCGCCGGCACGCCGCCCGCCGAGGCTCGTGCGGGCCAGGGTCTCCGCCATGAGGTCGGCCGTCCAGGTGGCACGACCGTCGTGCTCCCCCGTCTCCGCGACGGTCAGGCAGCAGCCGTCGACGGCGATCGAGTCGCCGAGCCGGACGCCGTCGAGCACCCTCTCGGCCGCGACGGTGAGACGGGCGCCGTCCGCGTGCTCGCGCACGGCGACGACGGTGCCGAGCTCCTCCACGATTCCGGTGAACATGGCTCAGTGCTCCTTCCGCGGCCGCAGGGCCAGCCGCACGGTGGGGATGTCGGTGGGGTCGTCCGGGTCCCGGGGCAGGACGGCGACGTCGAGGAGGTCGAGGCGCGCGGCGTCCGCGATGGTCCCGATGCCGAGGTCGGCGACGGCGGAGGCGCCGACGCCGAGCAGCACGGGGGCGACGTAGGCGACGACGTCGTCGATGAGACCGGCGCGCCAGAAGGCGGCGGCGAGGGCGGGACCGCCCTCGAGCAGCACGTGCCGGTGCTCGCGGTACCAGAGCAGGTCCAGCACCTCGTGCGGGTCGTGGGTGCGCAGGTGCATCACCGCCTCCCCGGCGGCCGCGGCCCGCGCGAGCCGGGACGACGCGGGCAGGTCCCTCAGCCCGACGACGACCCGGTCCGGCTGCTGCCCCGTCAGCGGGACGTGCCGCACGGTGAGGTCGGGGTCGTCGGTGAGCGCGGTGCCGGTGCCGACGACGACGGCGTCGACCCCGGCCCGCAGCCGGTGCACGTCGTGCCGCGCGGCCCGCCCGGTGATCCAGCGCGAGGTGCCGTCGGCGGCCGCGGAACGTCCGTCGAGCGTGCTCGCGACCTTCCAGGTGACCACGGGACGGCCGAGTTCCAGCGCGCGCGTCCAGGTGGCGTTGAGGGCGCGGGCCTCGTCCGCCAGGACGCCGCCGACCACCTCCACGCCTGCGGCACGCAGGCGCGCGGCACCCCCCGACGCCGCCGGGTTGGGGTCGTGCTGGGCGTGCACGACCCGCGCGACCCCCGCCTCCAGGAGCGCGTCCACGCACGGCCCGGTGCGCCCGTGGTGGTTGCAGGGCTCGAGCGTGACGACGGCGGTGGCCCCGCGCGCGGCGCCCGGGCCGCGGGACTCGGTCGCGCGGCGCAGCGCCTCGACCTCGGCGTGGGGCGTGCCCGCGCCACGGTGGAGACCCTCCGCGATCGTCGCGCCGTCGGCGTCGAGGAGCACGCACCCGACGCGCGGGTTGGGTCCTCGGGCCGGCACCTGCCCGGCCAGCTCCAGCGCGCGCTGCATCGCGGCGCGCTCCGCCGTCGTGGCACTCATGCGTCCTGCCCCTGTCGTCCGGTCGCGGACCCCGGGGCAGGAAGGCGGGGTCGGGACGTGCTCGCACCTCCGGTCCCGGACGTCGTCACGACGGACGGCGCCGGCCACGAGGGCCGGGGACGGACCGGACGGGGAGCCGTCGCGTGCGCTTCCCATCCGGACTTTGACCGTCGGTCCAGGAGTTCCACCTGGTCAACCGGTCACAGGCTGTGACCGGGTCGCGGACTTTCACCGCCGGCTCGGAATTTCACCGACCCCAGAGCACGCGAGCTTTTCGCTCGTCACCGCCGACCGTGCCACGCTCCGCGACCACCTGGCAAGCCCGAGTGGCGGACGTCTCACGGGCCGGCCGTCGCTCCGTCGGTCCCGTGCGTCCGCGCGACGGCGCTCAGCGCGCCCGCGGCTTGACGGAGCGTCGCTCGTCGTCCCGCCCCAGGGCGACCCCGAGGGCGACGAGCACGACGAGGTCGACCGCCAGCCCCGCCACGGCCACCCACTGCACCGCGCGGAACGCGAGGAGCTGGGTGACCAGCAGGCTGACGAGGACGCCCCGGCGCACCCACACCGCGCCCGCACGATGGTCGCGCGGGCCGACGACGAGCGCCCGCACGACGCACGCCACCGTCACGGCGACGGCCGCGAGGATGCCGACGCCGACCCAGGTCGGGACCGCGACGCCGCCGAGCAGCACCCGCAGCGCCACCACGACCGACCCCGCGCTGGTGCCGAGTACCGCCACCGTCACGACCGCGGCCGCCCAGCGGTGCTCCATCGCGTCGGCGAACCACGCCGACACCCGGACGACCAGCGCCCGCACGGGGTCCGGCACGGCGACCGCGTCCGCGGGCACGGCCTCGACGAGCGCGGCCACCTCGTCGGCGGCGGGCTCGCCGCGGCCCCGCTCCACCAGCGCCCGCGCCTCCTCGCGCTCCGCGTCGGTGAAGCCGCCCGCCACCCCGGCCACGGCACGGTCGGTCGCCACCGCGAGGTACTCGGCCGGGTGGTGCGACCGCCTCCCGTGCAGGGCCTCCACGAGCAGCACGAGCACGACGACGACCGCGTAGATGAGCGCCGCCGTCGGCTCGTAGAAGTAGTCGTTGTCCGAGGTGACGAACTTGCCGATCTCGTCGACGAACAGCCCGAAGCCGACGCCGCCCAGCACCGCGCCGAGCGACCGTGGCGCCGGCCCCACCCAGGAGAGCAGCACCACCACCGCGAGCGCCAGGCCGAGACCGCCCCAGAGCACGTGCGCCACGTGCAGACCGCCGCCGCCCACCTGCGGGTAGCCGGACGCGGCGAGGAGGAACCGGGTCACGAGCACCGTCGCCACCGCGACCACCAGGAACGTCACCAGGTGGCGCACCGCGGACGTGTCGCGCGCCACGCCCAGGCGCAGCAGGCGACCCCGGCGGGCCAGCGGGGCAGCGCTCATCGGCAGCTCATCGGCAGCTCATCGGCGGCTCATCGGCGCCGCTTCTCCCGCACGCGGACGCTGATCTCGATGGGCGACCCCTCGAACCCGAAGGTCTCGCGCAGGCGGCGCTCGATGAACCGGCGGTAGCCCGCCTCGAGGAACCCGGTCGCGAAGATGACGAACCGCGGCGGGCGGGTCGAGGCCTGCGTGCCGAACAGGATGCGCGGCTGCTTGCCGCCCCGCAGCGGGTGGGGGTGGGCGGCCACCAGCTCGCCGAGGAAGGCGTTGAGGCGGCCGGTGGGGATGCGAGTGTCCCACGACTCGAGCGAGGTCTCGAGCGCGCGCGTCAGCTTGTCGGTGTGCCAGCCCGTGCGGGCGGAGACGTTGACGCGCGGCGCCCACTGCACCTGCACCAGGTCCCGCTCGATCTCGCGCTCGAGGTAAGGGCGACGGTCGTCGTCCATGAGGTCCCACTTGTTGTACGCGATGACGAGCGCCCGGCCGGCGTCGACGGCCTGGGAGATGACGCGCGTGTCCTGCTCGGTCATCGGCTCCGAGGCGTCGACGAGCACGACGGCGACCTCGGCCTTCTCGATCGCCGCCTGCGTGCGCAGCGACGCGTAGAAGTCGGCGCCGCGCGTCTGGTGCACGCGGCGGCGGATGCCGGCCGTGTCGACGAACCAGTACGGCACGCCCTTGATCTCCACGAGCTCGTCGACCGGGTCGCGCGTGGTGCCCGCGGTCTCGTCGACGACGACGCGCTCGGCCCCGGCGATCTTGTTCAGCAGCGAGGACTTGCCGACGTTCGGGCGGCCCACGAGGGCCACCCGGCGCGGGCCGGCGGGCCGCAGCTCCCCGTGCTCGGAGACCTCAGGCAGCACCTTCATCGCGGCGTCCAGCAGGTCGCCGGTGCCGCGGCCGTGCAGCGCGGACACGGGGTGCGGCTCGCCCAGGCCGAGCGACCACAGGTAGGCGGCGTCCGCCTCGCCCGACGGCCCGTCCACCTTGTTGGCGGCCAGCACGACGGGCTTGCCCGAGCGGCGCAGCAGCTCCACGACGCGCTCGTCGGTCGACGTCGCGCCCACCGTGGAGTCGACGACGAAGATGACCGCGTCGGCCAGCTCGACGGCGACCTCTGCCTGCTCGGCGACCTTCGACTCGATGCCGGCGACGTCGACCTCCCAGCCGCCGGTGTCCACGAGGGTGAAGTCGCGGCCGGCCCACTCGCCGGGGTAGCTCACGCGGTCGCGCGTGACGCCCGGGGTGTCCTCCACGACGGCCTCGCGGCGGCCGAGGATGCGGTTGACGAGGGTCGACTTGCCGACGTTGGGGCGCCCGACGACGGCGAGCACCGGCAGCGGCGCCTCGCCCGGGCCGAAGCCCTCCTCGTCCCACTCGGCGTCCAGCAGCGCGCGGTCGGCCTCGTCGAGCTCGAAGTCCTCCAGGCCGACGCGCAGCGCGCGCTCGCGCGCCTCGTCGTCGCCGTCGGACTCGAGGACCTCCGCCACGGCGTCACGGCCCTCGGTGTCCGCACGGTCCGCGGGCGCCGCGGCGACGCCGGGCGCAGGCGGGGCGGTGGGCTCGTCGGTGGGCTCGGCAGCAGGCACGGAGCCGTCGGCGGGAGTGGTCATGCGCACCATTCTCCCAGGCCGAGCGACGTGTCACGAACGAGACCCGCGTCACCGCGTCCGCGCGGCGTCGCGCAGCCGTCGCGGCGGCGCGTCAGGCGGTGACCTGCGCGACGACCGCGAGCACGGCGTCGACCGTCTGGTCGAAGTCGAGGTCGGAGGAGTCGACGGTGACGACGCCGTCGGCGGCGACCTGGAACTGGCTGACGGTGGAGTCGTCGCGGTCGCGGCGCAGCACCTGGTCGCGCGTCGCCTCGACGGCCGACTCGTCGGCGGCGCCGTGCACCTCGAGCGAGCGGCGGCGCAGGCGCGCCTCCTCGCTGGCGGTCAGGAGCACGCGGGCGTCGGCGTCGGGCGCGACCACCGTCGTGATGTCGCGCCCCTCAGCGACGATGCCCTTGCCGCCCGAGAAGCCGCCCGGCGCGCCCTCGGTCTCGATGACGGAGCGCTGCCGGCGTCGGAGCTCGGCGCGCACCTCGAGGTTGGTGGCCACCTGCGAGACGGCGGTGGAGACCTCGGTGGTGCGGATCGCCGCGGCGACGTCGCGACCGCCGAGGTGCACCGTCGGGGCCGCCGGGTCGACGCCCATCTCGAGCGGCATGGCGCGCACGGCGTCGGCCACCGCGGCCTGGTCGGCGAGGTCCGTGCCGCCGTCGACGCACCACAGCGTCGCGGCCCGGTACATCGCCCCGGTGTCGAGGTAGGCGAGCCCCAGCCGGGCCGCCACCGCCTTGGAGACGCTGGACTTGCCGGACCCGGAGGGACCGTCGACGGCGATGACGACCACGTGTGCTCACCTTCTGTTGTCGCGCGGTTCTGCCGCGCGGGACTGCGGGACTACGGGTGCTGCTGGGACTGCTAGGACTGCTGGGTCGACGCGGGTCGGTGGTGCGACGGCGTCACATGTCGACGTCGCGCATGAGGGTGCCGAGCTCGGTGCGCCCGAGCACCCGCGAGCGCCCGACTCGCAGGTCGCCGAGGGCGATGGGGCCGATCCGGGTCCGCACCAGGCGCGTCACCGGGAAGCCGACGGCCTCGAGCATGCGCCGCACGATCCGGTTGCGGCCCTCGTGCAGCACCACCTCGATCATGGTCTCGCCGGGCACCGAGTCCACCACGCGGACCTTGTCGGCGCGCGCGAGGCCGTCCTCGAGCTCGACGCCGTCGGTGAGCTGCTTCGCGTGGCGGGGGTAGAACTCGCCGCCCGTCACGGTGACGAGGTACGTCTTGCGGATCTCGTACCGGGGGTGCGCGAGCCGGTTCGCGAGCTCGCCGTCGTTCGTGAGGAGCAGCAGGCCCTCGCTGTCGGCGTCGAGCCGGCCGACGTGGAACAACCGCTCCGACCGGTCCTTGACCAGGTCGGCGAGCGTGGGGCGGCCCTCGGGGTCGCTCATCGTGGAGACCACGCCGAGCGGCTTGTTCAGCGCGAGGGTGATCTTCGAGGTGTCGAGCTGCACGCGCATGCCGTCCACGTGCACGGCGGCGGTGGCGGGGTCGACGCGCACGCCGAGCTCCGTGACGAGGACGCCGTCCACCTCGACGTGGCCCTCGGCGATGAGCTCCTCGCACTTGCGGCGCGAGCCCAGGCCCGCCTGGGCGAGCACCTTCTGCAGGCGGACGCCGTCGGCGACATGGACGTCACGGTCGGGCTCGCCCGAGCGCGGTGCGGGGCGACGGGGTGCGGCCTTGCGGGGGCGCTGCGCAGCGGGGCCCTGCGGACGGCTGGTGCGGCGGCTCCCGCCGCGGCGTTCGGTGCTCATGGTGCTCGATTCTCTCAGGTCCCCCCGAACCTGCTCGACACACCTGCTCGACACACCTGCACGACTGCCGCCCGACGCCCGGGCGGTCACCCCCGGTGGGCGGCCAGGACCGCGGCGAAGCCCGCGGCGAGGCGCGGCGCCACGACGCCCGCGTCGTCCACGTCCCCGCACACCATCGCCCCGTCGCGGAGCATCATCAGCTCGGCGGCCGCGGCCGCGGGGTCGTCGGCGCCGCCGTCGCGGGCGACGGCGGCGAGGAAGGCCGCGTACCAGGCGCGATGGTCGGCGACCGCGCGCCGGACGGGGTGTGCGGGGTCGGCGAACTCGGCCCCGGCGTTGACGAACGCGCAGCCGCGGAACCGGTCGCCCCGCGCCACCTCGCCGAGCGCCCCGGCGAGCGCCGCGAGGGCCCCGGCCGCGTCGCCCGCGTGCTGCGACCGGATCTCCTCCAGCCGCTCGCGCTCGGCGGCCGCGAGCTCCCCGAGGTAGGCGACGACCAGGTCGTCCTTCGTCGGGAAGTGCCGGTAGAAGGTGACCTTCGACACGCCGGCCGCGGCGATGACCTTGTCCGCGCTCACGGCACGGATGCCCTCCGCGTAGAAGAGCCCGCTCCCCGCCTCGACGATCCGCTCGCGCACCCGCCCGCGGCCGTGCCCGCCCGCCCGCCCGGCCGGTCCGGTGGCCGTCTCCTCCGGCGCGCTGGTCTCCATCTGCCCAACCTCTCACGTCCGGCCCGGCACCGGGCCCTTGCTTGCGGCGACGGTCGCCGCATGATCTAGTAGACGAACTAGTAACTCTACCGAGAGGACACACCATGAGCGCGATCTACACGGCGGTCGCCACCGCGACCGGCGAGGGACGGGACGGGCGGTCCCGCTCCGACGACGGGCTCCTCGACGTCGACCTCGCGATCCCGAAGGAGATGGGCGGCGCCGGCGGCGCCACGAACCCCGAGCAGCTCTTCGCCGCGGGGTACGCCGCGTGCTTCCACTCCGCGCTGAAGCTCGTCGCGCGGCGCGAGCGGGCCACCGTGAGCGACTCCGCGGTCGTGGCCGAGGTCTCCCTGCACCCGACGCCCGAGGGCGGCTTCGCGCTGACGGTCGCGCTCCATGCCGAGCTCGGCGGCGTCGACCAGGCCACCGCCGACGCCCTCGTCGCCGCCGCGCACCAGGTCTGCCCGTACTCCAACGCCACGCGGGGCAACGTCGACGTCACGGTCGACGCGACGGTCGCCTGACAGCCGCGGACGCCTGATCCTCAGGCGTCGGGCCCGTCCTCCGCCAGCCCGCGACGCAGGGCCGAGGACGGGTCCAGGGCGATCGCCTCCCCCACGTCCGGCAGGTGCGGCGCCAGGGGCGGCAGCTCCTCGAGCGACGACCAGCCCATCCGGTCGAGGAACTCGCCCGTCGTGCCGAACAGCACGGCCCCCGTCATCGGGTCCTGGCCCGTCTCCGCGATCAGGCCGCGGGCCAGCAGCGTGCGCACCACGCCGTCCACGCTCACCCCGCGCACCGCCGAGACCTGCCCGCGGGTCACGGGCTGGCGGTACGCGATCACGGCGAGGGTCTCCAGCGCCGCCTGGCTGAGCCGGGACGACTGCCCCTCGAGGACGAAGGCGCCCACGACGTCGGCCTGTGCCCGCGCGGAGTACACGCGCCATCCCTCGGCCCCCTGGCGCAGCTCGAAGCCGCGCGGGCGCCCGCCCGTCTCGCCCCGGTACTCCGCGGCCAGCTCCTCGAGCGCCCCGGCGACCACCGGCACCGGCCGCGCGACGCCCGCCGCGAGGCGCTCGACCGGCACCGGGGACTCCGCGACCATGAGCACGGCCTCCAGCGCCGCCGCCAGCCCGCCCGGCAGGTCGTCGACGTCCACCTCGACCTCGGCCGTCCGCTCGGCCTCGGCCGCCGGCCCGACGGCCTCGGCCTGCTCGTCCGTCTGCTGCGTCATGCCACGACCTCCGTCACGCCGGCGCCGCCTGCGGCGGGTGCGCCGGTCCCCTCGTCCTGCCCGGGCGTCCCGTCGAACTCCTCGAAGCCCGCCGCGAGCTCGCCGTCGTCGTCCTCGTCGTCCTCGTCGTCGCGGTCGCCTCCGGCGCCCGCGGTCCACCGCACGGTGAGCTCACCCAGCGCCGTGGCCTGCTCGAACGCCACCCGGCCGGAGCGGAACAGCTCCAGCAGGGCGAGGAACCTCGCGACGGCCACGAGCCGCTCCTCCCCCGCGACGAGCGCGCGGAAGGTCGCGACGTGCTCGCGCCGCAGCCGGCGCGCGATCACGCCCGCCTGCTCCCGCACGCTCACGGCGGGGGCGTGGAGATGGTCCAGCCCGACGACCGGCGGGGGTTTCGGCTCCAGCGCCTTGGCCGCCAGCTCGGCGAGACGCGCGCCGTCGAGGGTCCACACCAGCTCCGGCAGCAGCGCCACGAGGTGCGGCTCGAGCGGGACGGACCGTGGCACGCGGCGCCCCTCGGTCTCCAGCCGCTCGGCGAGGAGGCCGGAGACCTCCTTGTACGCGCGGTACTGGAGCAGCCGGGCGAACAGCAGGTCGCGGGCCTCGAGCAGCTCCAGGTCCTCGGCGTCCTCCTCGACCACGCCGGGCAGCAGCCGAGCGGCCTTGAGGTCGAGCAGGGTGGCCGCGACGACGAGGAACTCGCTCGCCGTCCCGAGGTCCCACGACGGGTGCTCCTCGCCGCGAGCCGTCGCCTCGCGCGACGCGGCCTCGGCCGCGCGGATGTGCGCGACGAACTCGTCGGTCACGGCCGCGAGCGCCACCTCGGTGACGTCCAGCTCGTGCTTCGCGATCAGCGACAGCAGCAGGTCGAACGGGCCCGTGAAGTTGTCGAGGTGCACCTCGAACCCCGGCCGGGCGTCGGAGCCGTCGACGGCGTCGACCGCCTCCCCCTGCTCCGGGGCGAGGTCAGGCAGCGTCACCACGGGCGACGAGCTCCCGCGCGAGCTGCCGGTACGCGGCGGCGCCGGCGTGGGTCGGGGCGTAGTTGGTGATCGGCTCGGCCGCCACGGACGCGTCCGGGAACTTCACCGTGCGTCCGATGACCGTGTGCAGCAGCGTGTCGCCGAACGCCTCGTGCACGCGCGCCACGACCTCCCGCGAGTGCAGGGTGCGCGAGTCGTACATGGTCGGCAGGATGCCGTCGATCTCCAGGGCCGGGTTGAGCCGGTCGCGCACCTTCTCGATCGTCTCCACGAGCAGGGCCACGCCGCGCAGCGCGAAGAACTCGCACTCCAGCGGGATGAGCACGCCGTGCGCCGCGGTGAGGGCGTTGACCGTGAGCAGGCCCAGCGACGGCTGGCAGTCCACGAGGATCACGTCGTAGTCGTCCAGGGCCGGGCGCAACGCACGGGCGAGGACCGACTCGCGGGCCACCTCGCCGACGAGCTGGACCTCCGCGGCCGAGAGGTCGATGTTCGCGGGCAGCACGTCCATGCCCTCGATGTTCGTGGGCTGCAGCACGTCGGTGAAGCTGACGTCGCGCTCCATGAGCAGGTTGTAGACGCTGAGGTCGAGGTCGTGCGGGCTGACGCCGACGCCCACCGAGGCGGCGCCCTGCGGGTCGAAGTCGACGAGCAGGACGCGGCGGCCGTACTCGGCCAGCGCGGCGCCCAGGTTGATCGTGGTCGTGGTCTTGCCGACGCCGCCCTTCTGGTTGCACATCGCGACGATGCGCGCGGGCCCGTGGGACGCCAGCGGCGCCGGGTCGCGGAAGTCGGGCAGAGGCCGCCCGACGACGTCGGTACGCGGTTCCTCGAGCCCGCCGGCCGGACTGCCCGGCGCGGGGCTGGTCGCGGTGGCCGCGGCCGGTGAGGCGTCGCTCGTGGTCGTCTGCGTCATGGTGTCGCTCCCGAGTCCCTCGCTCACCTGCGTCACGCTACCCCAGGGCCTGCCGGGGTCCGGGCGGCACGCCGGGCGCGCCGTCGTTCCGGCGGGCGGGCCGCGGCGGGCGTGCTGACGGGGGTTCAGCCGAGCGCGCGGGGATGCGCCGCGGCGTACACCTCGCGCAGCGCGTCGCGCGTCACCATCGTGTAGATCTGCGTGGTCGTCACCGAGGCGTGCCCCAGCAGCTCCTGCACCACGCGGACGTCGGCGCCGCCCGCGAGCAGGTGGGTGGCGAACGAGTGCCGCAGCGTGTGCGGCGACACGTGCTGCGTCAGGCCGGCGCGCTCCGCGGCGGCCTGCAGCACGGACCAGGCGCTCTGCCGCGACAGCCGGGCGCCGCGGGTGTTGAGGAACAGCGCCGGCGTGCCGCGTCCCGCCGACGCGAGGGGCGCCCTGGCGCGCACCAGGTACGCCTCCAGCGCGGTCCGCGCGTACGAGCCGACGGGCACCACGCGCTCCTTGTCGCCCTTGCCCCGCAGGCGCACGGACCCGGCGCGCGGCACCCCGTCGTCGTGCGCGTCGGGCGGGTCCGTGCGGCGGCCCACGCCGTCCAGGAGGCCGTCGACGTCGTCGACGTCGAGACCCACGACCTCGCTGATGCGCCCGCCGGTGGAGTAGAGCAGCTCCAGCAGGGCGCGGTCGCGCAGCGGCACCGCGCCGTCGCCGGCGCCCGCCGCGTCGAGCAGACGGGCCACCTCGTCGATCGACAGCGCGTGCGGCAGCCGGCGCAGCGCGCTCGGGGCGTGCACCTGCGACGCGGGGTCGGCGCTCGTGGCGCCCTCGGCGTGCGCGAACCGGTGCCAGCCGCGGACCGCGGCCAGCGCGCGGGCGGTGGAGGACGGCGACAACGGGGCCCCGCCGTCCGATCCCTGACGGAGCACGACGACGTAGTCCTCGACGTCGCGCTCCCCCACGTCGTCGAGCCCGGAGCGACCCGTGGCGTGCAGGTGGCGCGCGTAGCGACCGAGGTCGCGGCGGTAGGCCGCGACCGTGTTCGCCGACAGCCCGCGCTCGACGCCGAGGTGCGCCAGGTAGTCCTGCAGCGCGGCCGTCAGCGCGGGCGGGAGGGGCGGGGCGGACGTGGTGTCGGGCACCGGAACATCATGCCCCGGGGCCACGACGTCCCGGACGGGCCGCGTCACCGGAAGGGTCAGAACGGCAGGAAGACGTCCACCGCGACCGCGATGAACAGCACCGTGAGGTACGTGATCGAGCCGTGGAAGACCTTCATCGCGCCGAGCTTGCCCCGCTCGGGGTGGCCGGCGCGGCGCAGCATCGCGATCACGAGCCAGAGGAACCAGCCGCCCGAGGCGACGGCGACGGCCGAGTAGAACCACGACATGCCCGCGAGCGGGATGAGCGCGAGCGAGCAGGCGATCATCGCGACCGTGTGCGCGACCATCTCGACCGCGACGCGACGGTCCGTCGCGACGACCGGGAGCATCGGGACGCCGGCGTTGGCGTAGTCCTTCTTGAACTTCACGGACAGCGGCCAGTAGTGCGGCGGCGTCCAGAAGAAGATGACGCCGAAGAGCGCCACCGCCGCCCAGCTGAGCGACTCCGTGACGGCGGCCCAGCCGATGAACACGGGCATGCAGCCCGCGATCCCGCCCCACACGATGTTCTGCGGCGTGCGCCGCTTGAGGATCATCGTGTAGCCGACCACGTAGATCGCGATGGCCGCGAAGGTGAGCCACGCCGCCGGGACGTTGACCAGCAGGGCGAACCACAGCAGCGACACGACGCCGAGCACCGTGGCGAACACCAGGGCCGCCCGCGGCGTGATCTCCCCCGTGGCCAGCGGGCGCCGCTTGGTGCGGTTCATCACCTGGTCGATGTCGCGGTCCAGGTAGCAGTTGAAGACGTTCGCCGACGCGGCCGCGAGCGTCCCGCCGACGAGCGTCTTGACCACGAGCCACAGCGAGGGCAGGCCGCCCTGCGCGAGGATCATGGTGGGGAGCGTCGTGACCAGCAGCAGCTCGATGATGCGCGGCTTGGTCAGCGCGACGTACGCCCCGACGCGGTCGCGCCATCCCGTGCTCGCCCCCCGGCCCTGCTCCGCGTTCCCTCCGCGGCGGTCCGCCCGGTCCGCATCGGCACGCTCCCGCTCGGCGCGCGCGGCCGCGCGGGTCGGCGCCTGGGGGTGGGACGTCGTGGTGCTCGTGGTGCTCACGCGCGTGCTTGTCCGTTCTCGGCTGGGGGTCCGGGGAGCTCGGGCGACGTGGGACGGTCGCCGCCTCATCGTACGCCGAGGTCAGCGACCCGGCGGCCCGGACGGTGGCCGCCCGGCTGTGAGAAATGCCCGCGCCGGCGTCATCTCCCCGGACATCCTCCGGCGTGCACGGCGCGCCGCTCAACTGGTGGGACGAACGGCTCCGGGACGGGCGTGACGGGAATGCTCGGCGCTAGGGTGGTGCTGCACAACGGTGAACAGCGGGCCGCCCACCCGGTCGGCCCCTCGACGCCGTGCCCCGCCGTCGCCCCCAGGACCCCGTGCGGCGTCCGACGCGACGGCGCCCCGTACCGGCAGAGCAGCAGCAATCACCCGGGGCTCGCTCCGGGCAGGAAAGAGGCACATCTGTGAACGCGTTCGACCCCGTCGTCGCCCCGCTCGAGTGGAGCTCGCTCGACGACCGCGCGGTGAAGACCATCAAGGCGCTGGCGGCCGACGCCGTCGAGAAGGTCGGCAACGGCCACCCCGGCACGGCGATCTCCCTCGCCCCCGCCGCGTACCTGCTGTTCGGCAAGACGATGCGGCACGACCCCTCCGACCCGCACTGGGTCGGTCGTGACCGGTTCGTCCTCTCCGCGGGCCACTCCTCGCTCACGCTGTACCTGCAGCTGTTCCTCTCCGGCTACGGCATGGAGCTGGAGGACCTCGAGGCGCTGCGCACCTGGGGCTCGCAGACCCCGGGCCACCCCGAGTACCGCCACACCCCCGGCGTCGAGATCACGACCGGCCCGCTCGGCCAGGGCCTCGCCTCCGCCGTCGGCATGGCGTTCGCGGCCCGCCGCGAGCGGGGCCTGCTCGACCCCGACGCCGCGCCCGGCGAGTCGCCGTTCGACCACCACGTCTACGTCATCGCCTCCGACGGCGACCTGCAGGAGGGCGTCACGTCCGAGGCGTCGTCGCTCGCCGGCACGCAGAAGCTCGGCAACCTCGTGGTGATCTGGGACGACAACAAGATCTCCATCGAGGACGACACGGACATCGCGTTCACCGAGGACACCCTCGCGCGCTATGCCGCCTACGGCTGGCACACCCAGCGGGTGGACTGGACGCAGGGCGGCACCGGCTACGCCGAGGACGTCGACGCGCTCGCCGCGGCCATCGCGGCCGCGAAGGCGGAGACCGACCGCCCGTCGTTCATCGCGCTGCGCACCATCATCGGCTGGCCGTCGCCCACCAAGCAGAACACGGGCGGGATCCACGGCTCCGCGATGGGTGCCGACGAGGTCGCGGGCCTCAAGGTCGCCCTCGGTCTCGACCCGGAGGCGACCTTCGCCGTCGACGACGAGGTGCTCGGGTACACGCGCGACGTCGCGGCCCGCCAGGCCGAGCAGCGCGCTGCCTGGGACCGCTCGTACGACGCGTGGCGCACCGCCGCCCCGGAGCGGGCGGCCCTGCTCGACCGCCTCGTGGCCCACGAGCTGCCCGCCGGCTGGACCGACGAGCTGCCCGTCTTCGAGGCCTCCGAGAAGGGCGTCGCCACGCGCGCCGCGTCCGGCAAGGTCCTCACCGCGCTCAAGGACGTGCTGCCCGAGCTGTGGGGCGGGTCCGCGGACCTCGCCGGCTCGAACAACACCACGATGGACGGCGAGCCGTCGTTCATCCCCGTCGAGCACGCGACCAAGAAGTTCCCGGGAAACCCCTACGGGCGCACCCTGCACTTCGGCATCCGCGAGCACGGCATGGGCGCGATCCTCAACGGCATCGTGCTGCACGGCCTCACCCGCCCCTACGGCGGCACCTTCCTCCAGTTCGCCGACTACATGCGGGCCTCGGTCCGCCTCGCGGCCCTCATGGAGATCCCGACGACGTTCGTGTGGACGCACGACTCCATCGGGCTCGGCGAGGACGGCCCCACGCACCAGCCGGTCGAGCACCTCGCGGCGCTGCGCGCCATCCCCGGCCTCGACGTCGTGCGCCCCGCCGACGCGAACGAGACCGCGTGGGCCTGGCGCGGCATCCTCGAGAACACCGCCAACCCGGCCGGCATCGTCCTCACGCGCCAGAACGTCCCGACGTTCCCGCGCGGCACCGACGGCTTCGCCGGCGCCGAGGGCACGCTCAAGGGCGGCTACACGCTGGTCGACGCCACGAACGACGAGACCGGCACGCCCGACGTCGTCCTCGTCGGCACCGGCTCCGAGGTGCAGCTCGCCGTCCAGGCGCGCGAGCAGCTCGCCGCCGAGGGGATCGCCGCCCGCGTCGTGTCGATGCCGAGCCGCGAGTGGTTCGACAAGCAGGACGCCGCGTACCGCGAGTCCGTGCTGCCCTCCGCGGTGAAGGCGCGCGTGTCCGTCGAGGCGGGCGTCGCGCAGGGCTGGCGCGACGTGGTCGGCGACGCCGGCCGCAGCGTCTCGCTCGAGCACTACGGCGCGTCGGCCGACTACCAGACGCTGTACCGGGAGTTCGGGATCACGGCGGAGGCCGTCGCGGCCGCCGCCCGCGAGTCGCTCGCCGCCGTGCGCGGCGCTGGCGACGCCGCCTGAGCGCTCGTAGATTCCCAGGGTGGGGCGTCGCCGGCCGGCGCCCCACCCGGCCCCTGTCGAGACCTCCCGCTCAGGGGCTTCCGACCTGGAAGGACGTCCGATGACGCAGAGCACCGTCCCCGCACCGATCACCGACCTGACCGGCGCCGGGGTGTCCATCTGGCTCGACGACCTGTCGCGGGAGCGCCTGCGCAGCGGCAACCTGGCGGCCCTCGTGGCCGAGCGGGGCGTCGTCGGCGTGACGACGAACCCCACGATCTTCGCCAAGGCGCTGTCCAGCGGCGACGCCTACGACGCCCAGCTGGCGGAGCTCGCCCGCCTCGGTGCGGACGGAGACGTGGACGCCGCCGTCGAGACCATCACCACCGACGACGTGCGCGCCGCCGCCGACCTGCTGCGCCCGGTCTACGACGCCACCGACGGCGTGGACGGGCGCGTGTCGATCGAGGTCGACCCCCGCCTCGCGTACGACGCCGACAAGACCGTGGTCGTGGCGGAGCGCCTGTGGCGCACCGTCGACCGCCCGAACGTCTTCATCAAGATCCCGGCGACCGTGCCCGGCCTGGACGCGATCTCGCGGACCCTCGCCCAGGGCATCAGCGTCAACGTCACCCTGATCTTCTCGATCGAGCGCTACCGCTCCGTCCTCCAGGCGTTCGCGATCGGCCTCGAGCAGGCGCGCGCCGACGGGATCGACCTCGGCCCGATCGGGTCGGTGGCGTCCTTCTTCGTCTCCCGGGTCGACTCCTCGGTGGACGCCGCGCTGGAGAAGATCGGCACGCCGGAGGCCCTCGACCTGCGCGGGCAGGCCGCCGTCGCGAACGCCCGGCTCGCGTTCGAGGCCTACGAGCAGTTCGTCGGCACGGACGAGTGGCGGTCGCTCGCGGCGTCCGGCGCGCACCCGCAGCGGCCGCTGTGGGCGTCGACCGGCGTGAAGAACCCCGAGTACTCGGACACCCTGTACGTCTCCGAGCTGGTCACGGACGGCGTCGTGAACACGATGCCCGAGCCGACCCTGCAGGCGTTCGCCGACCACGGCGTCGTCACGGGCGACACGGTCCGCGGCACCGCGGGCGCCGCGCGGCGCACGATCGAGACCATCGAGTCGTTCGGCGTCTCCCTCGCCGAGGTCACCGACCACCTCGAGACGGACGGCGTCCGCAAGTTCGAGGACTCCTGGACCGAGCTCCTGGACACCGCGTCCGCCGGGCTGAAGGCCCAGGGGGCCTGAACCCTCACCCCGGGGGGGCCACGGCGCCCCCGGGCCCGCACCCCCCCCCACCCCCCCCACGAAGAACGGTGCCCACCCCCTGGGAACGGCCAAGACCCCCGCCGAACACAAACCCCTTTGCGACCCCCTCG